>JANYJL010000216.1 GCA_025361845.1 Rhizobacter sp. | reverse complement strand
AGCGCGAGGTAGGGCAGGGCGATGATGAACAGCATCCACGCGATCGCCGAGGCTGGCGGCCGCCGCTGCGGCATCACATGCGAATTGACGACGTAGAAAAGCACGGCCAAGGCAGTTGCCAGGCTGTGCAGCGTGAGCCATTGCAGTGAGGGGAGCGCCGCGAACATCAAGCCACGGTAACCGATCGGCCCGTGGCCTTCAGCTCGGCGCGGCGCGCCTCGCTGATTGCTGGCTTCAGTTGCGGTAGTCGTCGTCGGACGACCAGGTGCGCAATGTCGCGGTCACTTCCTTCACACCGCTGACCGACGAAGCGATCTTGCGGGCGATGTCCGGGTCGTTGGCATACGTCACCCAACCGGTGAGCTGCACCTTGCCGCTCGATGCGGTGACTGCGAGGTCGACGTCGGCGTCCTGGAAGGGCGCGGCCTTCAGCAGCGCGGCCTTCACGTCGGCGGCCAGGGCGATGTCGGCCGGGGTCGGGTTGCTCTGCGCCTGGGCAGGCAGCACGGCGGCGAAGCCGGAGATCAGGGCGGCGGCGATGACGAACTTGTTGAGACGGGTGTTCATGGTGGTTCCTTGGTTGTGTTGCCGCGGCTCTTTTGCCGCAGTGATGTCATCGTCCCGCCGCAGGCTGGCGGGACGATGTCGCCGCAGCGTCAGCGCGTTTCAGTTGAAATCGTGGCTGACACCGGCTCGTCGGTGTCTGCCAGCGCACAGACGCGCGGGCCGGGCAGCGCGGACCATGCCCTCAGGCAGGTGAAGCGCCCACGCCCTGGTGGGCGCTGCCGATGCTTGCGATCAACCGAGGACAAGGACCATGACCCAACCCGACGCCGCCACCACCCGCGCACTCAAGGCCCGGCGCGACGCGCCCCTGGCCACCCCGACCGACCTGAAGCCGGCGGCCACCAGAGACATCGCCGCCGCACTGAACGGCGTGCTGGCCGACGTGTTCGCGCTCTACCTCAAGACCAAGAATTTCCATTGGCACATGAGCGGCCCGCACTTTCGCGACTACCACCTGATGCTCGACGAGCAGGCCGACCAGTTGTTCGCGATGACCGACCCGCTGGCCGAACGCATCCGCAAGGTGGGCGGCCGCACGCTGCGCTCGATCGGCCATATTGCGCGCACGCAGCGTGTGCTGGACAACGACGCCGAGTACGTGGAGCCCGCCGACATGCTGGCCGAAGTGCGTGACGACAACCAGGCGCTCGCGGCCCGCTTGGGTGAGGCGCACGACCTGTGCAACGAACACCGCGACATCGCCAGCGCGAGCCTGATCGAGGTGTGGATCGACGAGACCGAGCGGCGCACCTGGTTCCTGTTCGAGTCGACGCGCAACGCCGACAGCTCCGGGCATTGAGGCGCATCAAGGTCGCCGCACCCGATAGTGGCTTCAATGGGGTTGGCCTGCGATCGGGCCACCCATCCACCCTCGCGCGGCCCGCAGCGGCCGCGCTTACGGAGCACCCCATGCCTTTCCCTCATGCCGTCGTCTGGCTCGACCACCACAGTGCACAGCTGATGCAATTCGACGCCGAGCAGCTGCAGTCGCACAAGCTGCAGGCGCATGTGCATGCCACGCCACAACATGGCAGCGAGGTGCGCAGCGAGCATGAGTTCTTCGGCCAGGTTTGCGATGCGCTGGCCGGCATTCCGCAGGTCTTGATCACCGGTGGGCACACCGCGCAAAGCGACTTCCGCCGCTACATCGACAAACATCGCCCCGCCGTGGCACCGCAGATCGTTGCCTGGGAAACGGTGGACCACCCGAGCGACGGCCAGCTCGTCGCCCTGGCGCGCAAGTTCTTCGTTCAGCACGAGCGCATGGCCGGTAGCCCCACGCCGAGCTGAACCCGCGTGCGCGTGACGCTTGCCGTCATCCTCGCCGGCCTTCAACGAAATCGCCCGCTTCCACCTTGCGATGCATGTGATTGACCGGCTGCCGCAAACCGGCGAGAAGGGCCAGTTCCTGAAGCGGCAGCTCGAACACAGGCGGTTCGAGCACAAGCACCACATCCGCCGCGACGGGGAAGGCATGCCGGAGATCCGCAATCGGGTCTGGGGCAAGCCGACCCCAGCGGCCTGACCGGCACCGACACCATGGAGTTCAAGGACTACTACAAGACCCTGGGTGTGGCCAAGGACGCCAGCGCGGACGACATCAAGAAGGCCTATCGCAAGCTCGCGCGCAAACACCACCCGGATGTCAGCAAGGACCCGCGGGCCACCCAACGCATGGTGGAGCTGAACGAGGCCAATGAGGTGTTGTCCGATCCGGAACGGCGGGTCGCTTACGACACGCTGGGCAGCACACCGAACGCGCACGAGGGGCGCGACTTTCGTCCGCCGCCGAACTGGGATGCGGGGTTCGAGTTCTCGGGGGCCGGCACCGACAGTGGCGACCACAGCGACTTCTTCGAACAACTCTTCGGCCGTGCCGCGCGTGCTCACCGCACCCACCGGCCGCCTGGCGCAGACGACTTCGGCGACGGGCAGGGCGGGATGCGCGGCGAGGACCACCACGCCCGCATCGAGCTCGACCTGCTCGATGCCTACGATGGTGCCGAACGCAGCGTCGCGCTGCGCAGCGCGCGGCTCGATGGCGAAGGCCGGGTGGTGAGCGAGGAGCGTCATCTGCAGGTGAAGATTCCCAAGGGCGTGCACGAAGGCCAGCACATCCGCCTGGCCGGCCGCGGCAGCGCGGGCTTCGGCGGCGCGCCGGCCGGCGACCTGCTGCTTGAAGTCGTGTTCAAGCCCGACCCGCGCTGGCGCGCCGAAGGCCGTGATGTGTACCAGCGTGTGCCGCTCACGCCCTGGGAGGCGATGATCGGCACCAGCATCACGCTTCACACGCCGGGCGGTGAGGCCGAGGTGACGGTGCCCGCCGGCTGGCGGGCCGGCCGCAAGCTGCGCCTGAAGGGACGCGGCATTCCCGGCGTGGCGGCCGGTGCGCCGGGCCATCTGTACCTTGAGCTGGACCTCGTTCTGCCGTCGGCCGAGACCGAGGCCCAGCGGGCCGCTTGCGCCGCGCTGGCCAGCGCCTTCCCCACCTTCGAGCCGCGTGCCGGCACGGGAGCCTGAGCATGCCGCCGAGTCTTGTCACTGCGCTTCAGATCGGCGACATCCTCGACGAGATCGGCTTCAGCGCCGAAGAACTCGCACGCGCCTGTGGTGTGCCGCCGGCGTGGGTGCAGTCGCATGTGGAAGCGGGCGTCCTGCAAGTCGATTGGGTCGACGGGGAAGGGCGCTACGGCAGCCTCACGCTGCGCCGCGCCCGCCGCATCGCGCAGCTCGAGGCCACTTTCGACGCCGACCCGCAACTCGCGGCGCTGACGGCCGACCTGATCGAGTAGGTGGCGCGCCTGCGTCGCCAGATCAAGGCGCTGGGCGGCTGACCGGGCCACGCCCCATTCGACGATCAGATCGGCTCGACGCCGGCCTTCTTCAGCACCGCCGCCCATTTGTCGATTTCGGCCTTGATGAAGTTCAGCGTATCGGCCGGGCTCTTCGGCTTCGGGAACAGGCTCACGTTATGCATCTTCGTTGCGACGTCCGGTTCACCGAGAGCCTGGTTCAGGTCGTGGTTGATCTTCGTGACCAGGTCGGCGGGCAAGCCTTTCGGGCCGAGCAGCGCAAACCAGCCGACCGCCACGAAGCCGGGGATCGTGTCCTTCACGAGCGCGATGCCTTCGAGACCGGGCAGGACACGGTCGGTCGTCACGGCCACGGCGTTGATGCGGCCGGACTTGACCATCGGCAGCAGCGGCGCGATGCCGTCGACCGCGTACTGCACGTCGCCATTCACCAGCGCCTGCATCGCCTGCGCGGGCTGGTTGAAG
This sequence comes from Rhizobacter sp., assembly GCA_025361845.1. Lineage (GTDB taxonomy): Bacteria > Pseudomonadota > Gammaproteobacteria > Burkholderiales > Burkholderiaceae_C > JANYJL01. The sequence goes on along the minus strand of JANYJL010000216.1, from coordinate 2,210 downwards.
GGCACATGCAGGAAGGCGGCTCCGGTGATCTGCTCGATCGAGTGGCCGACCAGGAAGGGCAGGGTGGACTGCTCGGTGCTGCCCAGCGCGAGCTGGCCCGGGTACGCCTTGGCGGCCTTGACCATCTCGGCCAGGGTCCTCTCCTTCACGCCCGAACCGGCCACGATCATCATCGGCGAATCGGCCACCAAACCGATCGAGGTGAACTCGCCGACTGGGTCGTACCTGGCTGCCTTCAGGAACTTCGGCGTCACGACGACCGCACCGGCGTGCGCGAACATCAGCGTGTAGCCGTCAGCCGCCGAGCCCTTGACGAGCTCCATCGCCAACATGCCGCCGGCGCCGGGCTTGTTTTCGACCACGACGGCCTGGCCCCAGGTCACACCCAGGCGCTCAGCGAGGATGCGCGCCGCCACATCCGGCGCGGTACCCGCCGGCGCACCCAGCACGAAGTGCACTGATCTGCTCGGCCACGCCTGCGCGTTGGCAATGCCACACCCCGCCAGCGCGAGCGCGCCGAGCAAGGCTTTCAAGGCCGACTGACCGACCCGCACTGCGGCGCACCGCAATGCGGGGGGCACTTTACGACCGGGCTGCTTCGGCGCTTTCGAGCGCCGTGACCGGTGCCTCGATCGGCGCGATGTTCTGGGCCAGCTGGCCCTTCGGGCCCTGCACCAGCTCGAACTTCACCTTGCCGCCCTGCTTGAGGGTGCGAAACCCCTCCATCTGGATGGCGGAAAAGTGGGCGAAGACATCGTCCCCGCCTTCTTCAGGCTCGATGAACCCGAAGCCCTTGGCGTCGTTGAACCACTTGACGGTACCTGTGGGCATGGTGCTACTCCAATTCATACGACGGGGATGCAAATTTTCCGCGCCAGATTTCACGCTGTCAAGGCAATGACGGCGAAGCGGGTCGGGTTCGGTGGACAAGCCCTGGACGCCAAGCCCGCACGGGCATGGTCCATGCACCTGCGTTTTCGACGTGCGCCAAGCTTGTGGAATAGCCCACAGGCGCAATATGCATTCGGTCCGAACGAGACAACGTCAACTCGATAGAATGAATCCATGCCCGACGACAAACCGCCGACACCCCCCACCCCGCCACGCCGAGGCCGCAGAGCCGACGACGGGCAGGGGGCGGCCGTGGTCGAGCGGCAGACCCAGCGCACGCAGCCGCCGCCGATGTTCCAGGTGGTCCTGCTCAACGACGACTACACCCCGATGGAATTCGTGGTGATGGTCTTGCAGGAATATTTCAAGCGCGACCTCGAAACCGCAACCCAGATCATGTTGAAGATTCACCATGACGGGCGGGGCGTTTGTGGCGTCTACTCGAAAGACGTAGCCGCAACCAAAGTCGAGTTGGTACTGGCCGCCGCACGTCGCGGTGGTCATCCTTTGCAATGCATTATGGAGGCCGCATGATTGCGCAAGAGCTTGAAGTCAGCCTGCACATGGCGTTTGTCGAGGCGCGCCAGCAGCGCCACGAGTTCATCACGGTGGAACACCTGCTGATGGCGCTGCTCGACAACCCTTCGGCTGCGGAAGTGCTGCGCGCCTGCTCAGCCAACATCGATGACCTGCGCAAGAGCCTGGTCGGCTTCATCAAGGAGAACACGCCCACGGTGGGTGGCTCCGATGAAGTCGATACCCAGCCGACGCTCGGGTTCCAGCGTGTCATCCAGCGCGCGATTCTGCACGTGCAGTCGTCAGGCAAGAAGGAAGTCACCGGCGCCAACGTGTTGGTGGCCATATTCGGTGAAAAAGACTCGCACGCGGTGTATTTTCTGCATCAGAAAGGGGTGACGCGGCTGGATGTCGTCAATTTCATTTCCCACGGGATCAGCAAGGTCCCGCAAGCGGCGCCTGGCAAAGGCGAGAATGAAACCGAAGCCGAGCCGGAGCAGTCAGCTGGCGGCGCGCTGGAAAACTATACGTTGAATTTGAATGCGCTCGCGGTGGCGGGCAAGATCGATCCGCTGATCGGGCGTGAGCACGAATTGGAACGCGTGGTGCAGACGTTATGCCGCCGCCGCAAGAACAATCCGCTCTTGGTCGGCGAAGCGGGCGTGGGCAAGACCGCGATCGCCGAAGGGCTGGCGCGCCGCATCGTCGAGGGCGACGTTCCGGAAATTCTCGCGAAATGCAATGTGTACGCGCTCGATATGGGAGCGCTCCTGGCCGGCACCAAGTATCGCGGCGATTTCGAG
>JANYJL010000128.1 GCA_025361845.1 Rhizobacter sp. | reverse complement strand
CCGCTGCGGAAGGCCTCGCGGTCGAACGGCGGCGCGGCATCGCGCAGCAACTCGATCTCGTCCTTCGACTGCTGGTACTGCATGCCGAAGCGCGCCGGGTAGGCCGGGTTGTCCAGGCCGTCGAGGAATTCCTCGCCGTTGTTTGCTTCGGCGCCGCCGAACAGCCGCATGCGTTTTTCGCGCAGGTCCATCACGCCGTGAAAGGCCTTGCCCATGCCGACCGGCCAGGTGAAGGGCACGACCTCCATGCCGAGTTCGCGCTCGATCTCGTCCATCAGCGCCATCGGCTCCTGAACCTCGCGGTCCATCTTGTTGACGAAGGTGAGGATCGGCGTGTTGCGCGCGCGGCAGACCTGCAGGAGGCGGCGTGTCTGCGGCTCGACGCCGTTGGCCGCGTCGATCACCATCAGCGCGGCGTCCACCGCGGTCAGCACGCGGTAGGTGTCTTCCGAGAAGTCCTGGTGGCCCGGCGTGTCGAGCAGGTTGATGACACAGTCGCGGTACTCCATCTGCATCACGCTCGATGCGACCGAGATGCCGCGCTGCTTCTCGATTTCCATCCAGTCGGACGTCGCGTGCCGCGTTGCCTTGCGCGCCTTCACCGAGCCGGCGATCTGGATCGCGCCGGAGAACAGCAGCAGCTTTTCCGTCAGCGTGGTCTTGCCAGCGTCGGGGTGGGAAATGATGGCAAAAGTTCTTCTACGCCTTACCTGCTCTGCGATTGAACCGTCTGCCATCTCAACTTTCCCCGCGATATGTACACAGCTATGTACGCATTACCTAATGTGCTCATAGCCGCTGCACACCACCTCTAGAGCCGCCAGCAGTCTACCGGACCGCCAACAGCGTGGACTGTAGCATACATATGCCCTCAAGAGCTGCTTATGCGGCTTATAATGCGCTTGAAAGCAATTTTTCTTTGACTTTTGAACCGCCGCCATGCTACCTATGGGGTAGTGACCCATTTTCTGAACGGTGAAGCCATGACCGCCCGCAATAAGCTGCTGAACGCACCGCCCTACGCCGTCGAACAGACGCTCAAACGGCTGGGCGCAAACCTGCGCACGGCACGCCTGCGCCGCAACCTCACGATTGCGGACATGGCGGAAAAGATCGGCACCGGGGAACGCGCTGTTGCCGACGCGGAAAAGGGCAAGCCCTCGACCGGCGTTGCCGTCTACGCAGCAATGCTCTGGGCCCTCGACCTGCTCGACCAGATCACCGACGTAGCAGCCCCAGAAACAGACGACGAAGGTCAGACGCTCGCACTGTCCCGCGAACGCGCGCGGGCTCGGCCAAAGGCAGGGCTCGACAATGACTTCTAAAGCGCCAGCCGATTGCTTCGTCTACATCACACTGCCGGGACAGACGGAACAGGTGACGGCGGGGCGCTACGCGCTCAGTGTTGATCGCAACGGCAATCCGTTCGGTCGTTTCGTCTACGGGCGGAGCTACCTCGAACGTCAGAACGCGGTTGCCCTCGATCCCGTCGAGCTGAAGCTCTCAAGCCGTACCTACACCACGGCTGCGCTGAACGGCGTGTTCGGGGCGCTGCGCGATGCGAGCCCGGACTATTGGGGTCGCCGCGTCATTCAGCGTCATCTCGGCAAGGCACAGCCCGGCGAGATGGAGTACCTGCTCTATTCGCCTGACGACCGCGCGGGCGCGCTCGGCTTCGGCCTCAATCAGGAGCCGCCTGCTCCGAAGCGCAGCTTCAATCAGACCCTCGATCTTGCCAAAGTCCAGGCCATCGCCGATGCCATCGTCGCAGAGGAAGAGGTTCCGGCAGATGCTGCACGGGATCAGGTCGGCAATCTCCTCCTCGTTGGAACGTCGATGGGCGGCGCACGCCCGAAGGCGGTCGTTGAAGACGAGGCAGGCCTCTGGATCGCCAAGTTCAATGTCGGCACCGACGCGTGGAACAGCGCGCGCGTCGAGCAGGCGATGCTGCTGCTCGCGCGCGCATGCGGCCTCACGACCGCCGAGAGCCGCGTCGTTGAAGTTGCTGGTCGCGATGTCTTGCTGGTGAAGCGGTTCGACCGCGAGAAGACGCCAGCCGGATACGTGCGGGCGCGCATGATCAGCGCGCTGACCCTGCTCCGCGCCGAAGACACGTATCAATCGCGCGACCGCTGGTCCTACGTGCAACTCGCGGAAGAACTGCGCCGCGTTTGCGCAGAGCCCGAACAGAACGCCGCCGAGCTGTTCCGCCGCATGTGCTTTAACGCGCTGATCTCCAACGTGGACGATCACCCACGCAACCACGCCTTGATCGCGAAAGAAGAAGACTGGAAGCTCTCACCCTCCTATGACCTGACGCCTGCGGTGCCGGTAAGTGTCGAGCGCCGCGATCTCGCGATGGAGTGCGGCGATGCCGGGCGGTTCGCGAACGCCTCGAACCTTCTCTCACAGAACGCCCGCTTTCTGCTGGAGCGCGATCGGGCCGTCGCGATCATCGACACGATGGAGGCGCAGGTCCGCGATCTCTGGTATCCGACGGCCCGCGGTGCCGGTGTATCGGCTGGCGACTGCGACAAGATCGCTGGCGCGTTCGCGTATCAGGGCTTTCGCCGGAGGAGCACCTGAGATGTATGTCGAGATCGAGATTCCCGAGATCACCGCGTATCCGCAGGGCTTCCCCGGCTATTGGGTCAGGACTGTCGGCGCCTACGCGTGCTCAACCCCTTCGTGCTGCGCACCGCCGTGCCGCCGATCGCGCAGGCCGAGGGGCGCCGCCTCGTCGGTGTCGAACGGCTGGGCAAAAGGGTGGTGCTCGCATTCGAAGGTGAGCTCTTCCTCGTCATCCACCTGATGATCGCGGGCCGCTTGCGCTGGCTTTCGGCCGGTGCCAAACCGCCGGGCAAGCTGAGCCTGGTGAGCTTCGAGTTCAATGCCGGAACGCTGCTGCTCACCGAGGCGGGCACCACCCGCCGTGCCTCATTGCACCTGCTGGCGGGGCGCTCCGCCTTGCAGGCTATGGACCCTGGTGGCATCGAGGTGCTGGCGGCCGAGTTGCCGGCTTTCGCTGCACGTGTGCAAAGCGAGAACCACACCGTCAAGCGCGCGTTGACCGACCCGCATCTGTTCAGCGGCATCGGCAATGCCTACAGCGACGAGATCCTGCACCGCGCCCGGCTGTCGCCGGTGGCGCTGACCCGTACGCTGTCCGCGGCGCAGATCGAAGCCTTGTTCGACGCCGTGCGCGCCGTGCTGAACGAATGCACCGAGAGGCTGCGCACCAAAGCTGGCGACCGGCCCGACAAGGTGACGGCTTTTCACCCCGAGATGGCGGTGCATGGCCGTTACGGCCTGCCCTGCCCTGCCCGGTGTGCGGCGCGCCGGTGCAGCGCATCGTGCACGCAAACAACGAAACGAACTACTGCGCGCGCTGCCAGACCGGCGGCAAAGTGCTCGCCGACCGCCTGCTGTCGCGCCTGCTGAAGGCGGACTGGCAGCGTGACATCGATGAACTGATGTGATCGGCGGGCCCGGCCGCCTCAGGCGCTGTACTCAAGGCGCGGTGCGCCCAGCGGCATCGGCTCGGTCAGCGCATCGAAATGTGGTTCGGGGTGCGCGCGCTGCGCCCAGTCGAACAGGAAGGCCCGCACCGCATCACCCGACAGGGGCCGCGCCATGTAGTGGCCCTGGATCGCCTTGCAGCCGTAACGCTCCAGCACATTCACCTGCGCCGGCTCTTCCACGCCCTCGGCCACCGTGTCCATGCGCAGCGTGGCAGCCAGCGCGATGATGGTCTTGACGATGGCGCGCGCGTCCTTGCGTGTCATCAGCTCGCGCACGAAGGCGCTGTCGATCTTCAGCGTGTGGAAGGGGAAACTGCGCAGGTAGGCGAGCGAGGAATAGCCGGTGCCGAAATCGTCCAGCGCGATGCGCACACCCATCTTGTGCAAGGCATGCAGCACCGTCAGCGCGCTGCGCGTTTCGCTCAGGAAGGTGGATTCGGTGATCTCCAGTTCGAGCCGGCTCGGTGCCAAGCCGGTCTCGGCGAGGATGCTGCGCAGGCGCTCGACGAGGCCGTCGTTCATCACCTGCACCGCCGAGACGTTGACCGTCACGTAGACCGATTCGGGCCAGCTCGCCGCCTGCCGGCAGGCCTCGCGCATCACCCAGTCGCCCAGCTCCAGGATGAGGCCGCTGTCTTCGGCCACGGGAATGAACTCGACCGGTGGCACGTTGCCCAGCTCGGGGTGCTTCCAGCGCAGCAGGGCTTCGAAGCAGGTGACCTGCCAGCGCACCAGGTCGACCTGCGGCTCGAACACGACGCTGATCTCGCCGCGCGCGAGCGCCCCGCGCAGTTGCGATTCGACCGAGATGCGCCGGCGTGTCTGCGCCGCCATGCGCGGTGCGAAGAAGCAGAACTTGCCGCGCCCATCGGATTTGGCGGCGTAGAGCGCCAGATCGGCGTGGTTCAGCAGTGCATCGATCTGCAGGCCGTCGCCGCTCGCGATCGCGATGCCGATGCTGGTGCGCACCGACACCGTCGCGCCTTGCAGATCGCAGGGTTCGTGCAGGGCGAGTTGCAGCGCGCGCGCCGTATCGGCGACGGCCGCTTCATCGGCCGCGCCGGGCAGGGCGACGGCGAACTCGTCACCGCCCAGGCGCGCCACCGCGGCGCCCGCCGGCAGCGCTGCGCACAGGCGGCGCGCGATCTCCTGCAGCAGGGTGTCGCCGGCGGCGTGGCCGAAGGTGTCGTTGATGTTCTTGAAATGGTCGAGGTCGAGCAGCAGCACCACGCAGTGGGCTGCGCGGCTGTCGTCCGCCTCCAGCAGCTCGCTCACGCGGGCGCGAAAGCGGTGCCGGTTCATCAGGCCGGTGAGGGCATCGAAGTGGGCCAGGTAGGTGAGCTGCTCGGTGGTGCGTTGGCTCTCGGTCACGTCGGCCGCCACGCCGCGCCAGCCGATGCACCCGCCCGCCCCATCGAACAGCGGCTTGGCCGAGAGCGACCACCAGCGCCGGTTGCCGAGCGCGTGGATCGGCACCACCAGGTCGCGAAAGGGTTGTCGCAGGATCAGGCTCTTGCGCAACTGGCGCAGCACCTGGGCCTGGCTTCGATCGCCGCGCGCCTGCAAACCCGCCACGAGCCGGAACGCTGGGGCCGAAGCCAGGCGCTGCGCGGGAAGGCCGAAGGCGGCCACGAGCCGCACGGACACATGGCAGAAACGGCCCTTCGAATCGACCTCCCAAAGCACGTCGCTCGCGTGTTCCTCGAAGTCGCGCAGCAGCAGGCCGACCACCTGGGTCTGGTGCTCGGCATTCGCTTCGGAACGCAGGCCCGCGATGAAATCACGCGAAGTCGACCACACACTGGACAGCACGATGCCGCAGTACACCGCCAGCAAGGCTGACAGTGGCAGGGCCAGCGACAGCTTCGCGGCGAACAGCGTGCCCGCGGTCGCGCTGCCCAACAGCACGACATAGACCGCCGCGGCGCGCGGCACCGTGGCCAGCGCGAAGCCGCCGGCGCAGATCATGCCCGTCATCACGGTCGCGACCAGCAGTTGCTGCTCGCCGCTGGCGCCCTCGAACAAGGCGATCGGCAACACCGCCCACAGCGCGGCCAGCACGGCGGCGTGCACGGTGGCGCGGCGTATCGCGCGGGCCGAAGCGGTGGGCCGCATCTGACCGCGCTTCCAGCGCCACCAGGCACGCATGCCGTAGGACGACACCCCCACCACCACGGCGGCCCAGCAGGCCAGCGCCACGCCGGGCACGCTGCCTTGGAAGACGAGGCAGATCAGGGCCGCGTTCATCAGGTTGGCCAGCATCGCCAGCGGCGTGAGCCGCAACACGGCCTGCAACTGGCGGGCGCGAAAGGCACCGATCTGCGCGCCGTCGCCCGGCTGGCCCCAGGCCGCTGCGGCAGCCCACCCGGCGCGCACCGCGCGCGGCCAGCGTGCGCGGCGCGGGAGCAGCCGCGCCATCAGTGAGGCGCTCCGGGGTGGCGGAACGGGGGGGGCGCGGGGCGAGCATCCGCCGAAGGTAGCAGCCGCGGCGACGCCGTGGCGTCGCGCGCGTGACCGCTGCGTGAACAAGTCGTCGGCCGCGTTCGCAGCGAACAACGGGGTGGGCCGGCGATGACGCGCGGCGTGCGCCGCGCCGCTCAATCCGCGTGGTCAGGCAACAGGAGCAGGTCGGCGATCACCGGCCGGTGTTCGGAGGCCTCTTTGCCGCCGGCAAAGCTGTCCACCACGCCGATGTCCTTGCTCACCAGGATGTGGTCGATGCGCAGGAACGAAAAGCGCGGCTTCAGCGAGTGGCCGTGGGTGTAGCCGTAGCCCCAGCCGGCGGCCGAGAAGGCGTCGCGCAGGCCGTGGTCCAGCAGGTGCCGAACGACGGGCGAGGATTCCGGTGCGTTCAGGTCACCGGCCAGGATCATCGGGCGGCCGTGGTTCGAAATGTCGGCTGCGAGTTGGATCGCCTGGGTCAGGCGGTCGTCGAAGTTCTCCTGCCATTCGTCGATGCCGCCGCTGTGTTCGGCCCGCGCGGCGTTCAGCCCTTCGCGCGGTGATTTGAAGTGCACGGTGACCAGATCGACGTCCACCCCGTGCGCCCTCACCACGCAGCGCACATAGCCATGCGCGATGCCACGATAAGGTATCTGGCCGGGCCGGCAATCGCGCAGCGGGAAGCGGCTGACGACGATGTACTGGCCCTCCGCATAGACCTGCTTGCCCTTGAAGAGCGCCGCGACCGTTTCGGGCGCTTCTTCGCGCCGCTTGGCCAGGGCGCCGGCGTCCTGCATCACCAGAATGTCCGGGTCCTGCGCCGCCACCTCCCAGGCCAGTGGCGTGAAGGCGCCCACCTCGTTTCCGGCCAGATAAGCCTTGACGTTGTAAGTCATCATGCGCACGCGGCCGGTGCCGGTGTCCGCGCTG
>JANYJL010000095.1 GCA_025361845.1 Rhizobacter sp. | reverse complement strand
CACGGGGAGTAGGCTTCTCCGCGTTGTCGGCAGCACAAGGACCCCCCATGCCCCTGTTCCTGATCGAGCGCAACTTCGCGGAGCAGTTGGAGCGCACGCCCGAGGGCGATGCCGCGGTGAAACGGGTCAATGACGAGGTCGGCGTGAATTGGCTGTACTCGTTCCTGACGGCCGACAAGCGCAAGACCTACTGCCTCTACGAGGCGGCCGACGAGCAGGCGCTGCGCGAAGCCGCCCGTCGCGCCAACATCCCCGCGGACGTGATCATCGCGGTCTCGAAAATCGGACCCGAGCTCGCCCAGCCGCCGCGCGACGGCGTCGGGGGCGGTGGTCAGAACTGACTATTCCGCCGGCGCGGGCCGGGGCCTACAACCGGGGCTGGGTCGACCAGCAACGAATGAGGAGCCTTCCCCATGCCTGAATCCGATGGTCTAGAGACGTTCGCAAGCCGCCTGCGCGGCACGCTGGTGCAGCCGCACGACGCGGGATACGACACCGCCAGGGCGGTCTACAACGCGATGATCGACCGGCACCCGCGGGCGATCGTCTACTGCGCCGACGTGGCCGACGTGATGCTCGGCGTGGCGTTCGCACGTGAGAACGAGCTTCTGCTGGCCGTGCGCGGCGGTGGGCACAACGGCGGCGGGCTGGGCGTCTGCGACGACGGCCTGGTGCTCGACCTCTCGCGCATGAAGGGCCTGCGCATCGACCCGCTGGCGCGCTCGGTGCAGGCCGAAGCGGGCTGCCTGCTCGCCGACGTGGACCACGCCACCCATGCCTTCGGCCTCGCCGCCCCGGCCGGCATCATCAGCACGACTGGCCTGGCCGGCCTGACGCTCGGCGGTGGCATCGGCCACCTCAGCCGCCGCCACGGCCTCACGATCGACAACCTGCTGGCCGCCGACGTGGTGCTGGCCGATGGCCGCCTGGTGACCGCCAGCGCCGACTCGCATCCCGACCTATTCTGGGGGCTGCGCGGCGGTGGCGGCAACTTCGGCGTCGTCACATCGCTGCTGCTGCGGCTGCACCCGGTGGAGACCGTGGTCGCCGGCCCGACCTTCTGGCCGATCGAGCGCACGAGCGAGGTGATGCGCTGGTACCGCGACTTCATCGTGGCGGCACCGCCCGAGCTGAACGGTTTCTTCGCCGTGTGCAAGGTGCCGCCCGCCGCGCCGTTCCCGGAGGCACTGCACGGGCAGACGGTGTGCGGCGTCGTGTGGTGCTGGACCGGCGCGCCGGACAAGGCAGCAGAGGTTCTGAAGGCCGTGAACGTGCCGGCCGAGCCGCTGCTGCATGCCGTGCAGGCGATGCCCTTTCCCGCCATTCAGAGCGCCTTCGACGGCCTGTACCCGCCCGGTCTGCACTGGTATTGGCGCGCCGACTTCTTCGCCAATCTCGACGACGCCGCGATCGCCGCCCACGCGCGCTTCGGAGCCGAGTTGCCGACCCTTGCTTCGGCGATGCACCTGTACCCGATCGATGCGCAGGTGCATGCGGTCGGCCGCCACGACACCGCCTTCAGCTACCGTGAGGCCCGCTGGGCGCAGGTGATCGTCGGTGTCAGCGCCGATGCCGCCGATGGCGAGCTCATCTCGGGCTGGGCCAAGTCGTACTGGGAGGCGCTGCACCCGCACAGCTGTGGCGGTGCCTACGTCAATTTCATGATGGACGAAGGTGACGCGCGGGTGCGCGCGGCCTACCGCGACAACCACGCGCGCCTGGTCGAGGTGAAGCGCCGCTACGACCCGGACAACCTGTTTCGCGTCAACCAGAACATCCGCCCGCAGTGACGCGGTGCGCCTGCCTGCGAGCGAAACCCTGCGAGCACTGGCCGAGCCATGAGCCACGGTATGTCGAGCGGGCGGGGCTTCAGGGCGGGCAGGCGGCGGATGTTCACCCAACAAATTGGAGGTCATGAAAATGGCGAAGATCTTCGGAGTACACGAGCTCGAGCTGCTGCCTGATGCGGACGCGGCAGCCTTCGAGCGCTTCATGTTGAAAGAGTTGCCCAAGCCGTTTCCGGGCTGGACCCTGCATCTCGGCAAGGGCGACCGTGGATCGCGCAGTGGCAAGTACGCAGTGATCTTCGAGCTGGACACCACGTCGCGAGCCCGATACTCACCGAGCGAGAATCAGCTGAACGACGAGGGCAAGCGTCTGGCGGATGCTGTAGTGGCCCAGGTGGCGAAGATGGCCACCTTCACGACAACGGTGATGGGCACGAACTCTGTCTTCACTGATTACGTGGTTGCCGGGAGTGTGTCGAGCGCATGAGTTGAGGTCGATCGACGCGGAAGATGGGTTCACGGAACGCTGACGAGCCGCGAGTTCACAGGGCTTCACTGAGGTGAGGTCGGGCTCGGGCGCGGGGCCGTGAGGCCCTCGCGGATCGCGAAAGCTGCCGCCTCGGTGCGGTTGGCGCAGTAGGTCTTGTCGAAGATGCTGCGCAGGTGGTTGGCCACCGTGTTCGGGCTGATGCTCAACACGGTCGCGATGTCGCGGTTGTTGCGCCCGATGGCGATCAGGTGCAGGACCTCGACCTCGCGCATCGTCAGGCCGAACGGGGTGGCCTGAGGCGGCGGTGCAAGGGCCGTGCGCACGGCTGAGATGCGCTCGAGCAGCGTGCCCATGCCCAACGCCCGGGCCGTGGCCTGCGCCGCGTCGAGCAGCTCGTGGGCGCGCGCCAGCATCGGCCCGCGCGAAGTGGGCGCGACGCCGGCCTCCAACCGGCGCTGCAACATCCACGCGCACCGCTGGCGACTGTGGGCGAGCCACACCACCGCGCCGCTGCGTTCGTCCAGCACCAGGGCGGACTCGAAGTGCTGCTGGGCGACATCCCACCGCGCTTGCACGGTCGCCAACATGCCGAGCAGCCGATCAGCCGCGCCCAGGCACGGGCCGCTGAGGTCGACCAGCAGCACGCTGCCGGCGTAGGGCAACAGCCGCTGATAGAAGATGTCGGCGTGGTGGGCGTCGCCGAGGTGGACGCAGACTTCGGCGGCGAACGCGAGCATGCCCAGAGATCGGCCGTCGCTGGCGACGGCGGTCAGGGCCTCGGCGAACGCGGCCGCGGCCTCGGCGCGGCATTCGGCATGCATGCCGAGATCGGCGTAGAGCAGTGCCAGGCCGGGGCGCCAGACCTGTGCCTCCGCGGTCATCGCGACGAACTGCCGCAGCAGAGGCAAGGACTCGTTCAGCCGACCCTGTTCGCGGCGCATGCAGAACATCTGCATGCCGTAGGCGCCGATGGCGATTTCCTCGGATGCGCGCCGGCCTATGTGCAGGGCCTGCGCTGCCAGCGCCTGCGCATCCTCGAAGCGGCCCTCGTTGATCGACACCACCGCCAGCCCGCAATGAAACACGCCCTCGTGAAACGCCGAGTGGACGGCTTGCGCCAGTGGAATCGCCTGGTCGAGCACCCGCTTCAATGCCGGCGTGTCGCCGACGCGCAACAGATCGCACCCATGAGAGGCGAGCAGGTCAACCAGGGCCAATCGTTCGATCGTGTCGTCGTCGATGGCAAGGGCATGCGCCCGCGTCCCGGCCGCGACACGTGCGGTCAGGCGCTCGGGCCAGTACATCGCGGTGGTGATGCAGGCGAGCGCGAGAAAGAGGCTGCGCGCGTCACCCAGATCGGTGGCCAACGTGAGGGCTTGCGACTGGGCGGCGTCAGCCGCTGCGCGCTGGTCACAGTGAACGTGGGCACGGCACAGTCGCGCCAGCAATTCCACACGCAGGCGCGCCTCCAGGCCCGGGAGCTGGAGCGCCTGGGTGAGCAGCGGCATCGCCTGGTCGGCCCGACGCGCGGCCAAGGTGGTGCCCCATGACGCGCCGAGAGCGGCGCGCACCAGCGCTGCGCCCGAGCCGCTCTCGCGTGCCAGCGTGGCCGCTTCCTGCCACGCCGGGAGGCTGGGCTCGCCGGCACCGACCCGGACCAGCACATCACCGAGCCCGAGCAGCAGGTGGCAACGCCGGCCCGCGTCGGGGGCGCCACAGTCCCGCTCGAGGCGCAACGCGAGTTCATAGAACCGTGCGGCCTCTTCATACGCCCACAGCTGGGCCGACTGGGCGGCCGCACGTTCTGCGTAGGCCATCGCACGCGCGGCTCGGCCCGCGTCGTCGGCGGACTCGCCGAAGTGGTAGGCCAGTTGCGGCAGCCAGGCGGCGATCGCGTCGGCATGGGTGACCTCGAGCCACTCGCCGATCTGGCGGTGCAGCTTGACGCGCCGCATCGGCAGCATGTCGTCGTAGAGCGTCTCGCGCACCAGGGCGTGACTGAACCGGAGGCGCTGCGGGTCGTCGGTCGCTTCGACGAGGCGCGCCGCGAGCGACTCGGCCAGCACCGACAGCACCTCGTCGTCGTCGGTTTCGTTGTCGATGGCCGACAACAGCCGGACGTCGAAGTCACGGCCGATGCAGGCGGCCGTGCTCAGCAAGCGCACGGCCCGCGGCGGCAGCCCGTTCAGGCGCTTGCCGATGACGTCGCGCACGCCGGGGGGTATGCGGCCGAGCGTCGCGGTGTCGAGCTCGGTCCAGGAGGACAAGCGGGTTCGAGGGCCCATCACCCATCGCAGCGTTTCGCGCAGGAAGAGGGGATGGCCTTCGGTGCGTGCGTGCACGGCACTGGCGACCGCCGCGGTGGTCTCGCAGCCTGTGGTCACACTCAGGTATTGCCCGGTCTCCGCGGTGCTGAAGCCGGCCAGCGGCAGGCGGCTGAACGCTGGCATGCGTTCCAGCTCGGCGAAGGTCTCGGAAAGCGGGTGCGCCCGCGTGAGTTCAGCATCGCGGCAGCTACCGACGATGAACAGATGGGTGTCCACCATGCCGCTCGCCACGAAAGCGAGCAGGCGCAGCGAGGTCGTATCGGCCCAGTGCAGATCCTCCAGCATCAGGACGAGCGGCTCGTGCCGCGCGACCTGGTACAGCAACTGGGCGACTGCATCGAACAGCTGGAATCGATCCGTCGGCGCCTCGGTGTGGCGGCGTTGCGGCGCCGCGCCTGGCGCAAAGAGCGACGGTGCGATGTCCGCCAGCAAAGCCGCCGAGGGTGCGCCGAGCGCGCCCAGCGCTGCAGGGCCGCCGGGGACTGCCGGCAGTCCCCTCAGAACCTGCACCCAGGGCCAGTAGGGCGGTGCGCCGGGTTCTTCCAGGCAACGCCCCCACAACACCGGCCGGGCCTGGCGCGCCGCCTCTTCGGCGATGTCGAGGGCCAGGCGGGTCTTGCCGATCCCGGCGGCACCGGTGAGCAGCACCAACTGGCCACGCCCTGTTTCGCTGCGGCGCAAGGCCCGCCGGAGGCGCTCGCGCTCTGCGACGCGGCCGATGAAGGTGTCGGCCGGCGTCGTCGCGGCAACGGCACTGCGTATCGACATGCATCCCTCCCGGCTCGGCCCGATCGACCACCACGATTGTGGTGCGCGCCCGCGATCAGAGGCAAGGGTGACGAGCGTCACTCGAGGGGTCTGTTCTGACCATGGCACGGTTCGGGAGGACCCCGTACAAGCGCGCCTCATCAACCCATTGCCCGAGGTGCTCCCATGCCGTCGGCGCCGTGTCAATGCTTCGTCACTGCACCGTAGGCCTCGCCCGTATTCGGGTACACGAGGATCGGCTTGGCCATCACTTTCGAGGGCCTCAACACCGATACGACCGGCCGCTTCAGCGCGACCTGTAGAGGGCCGCGGATGTCGCTGATGGGTCGCTATGGAGAGCTCTCCATAGCGACCCCTATGCACATGTCCCGACTATGCACAGGTGACTTGGCGCT
>JANYJL010000093.1 GCA_025361845.1 Rhizobacter sp. | reverse complement strand
GCGCCGAAGTTGCTCTTCCACGCCGCGCCCATGTCGAGGTACCAGTCGTGCTCGCCCGGGATCGACTTGATCGGCGCCTTGAGCTTGGACAGGATTGCCTTGCCCTTGGCCATCTGGTCGGCCTCGCCCTGGTGCGCTATGTCACCCATGATCATCACGAAGTCGGGCTGCACCTTCATTGCGTTGACCTGGGCCACCGCGTCTTCGAGCTGCTTGTCGAAGACGTGGTCCTTGGGGCTGTACAGATGCGGATCGGCAATGATCGCGAAGCGGAACGGCTGAACCCGTTTCGACCCCTGCGCCGCCCCGACTTCGACCAGCCCGAGGTTGACGCCGACGGCCTGGGCCACCAAGGTCGAGAGGCCGGCCTTCCCGGTCAAACCCAAAAACCGCCTTCTGCTCGTGTCGTCCATGTCCTGCATTGAGATGTCTCCTGATGTTGTCGACTGCTTCCAGGCACACCGGCGGCTCACCTGAGACCAGGCCGCATTGATGCCGAGTGGGGCTCCAAACTTTCCGCTTCAACCGACGGTTGGGAACACGTCGTGGTCAAGGTCTGTTTGCGAGTGCCTCACTGTAAACATCGCATGACCAAAACTGAAATTGATTGTTTTGACAGGGGCCGCGCGTCTCCCTAATATCAGTCGATGGAGTCTTCGGGTAGTCCCCAACACGACGTGGCGGTCCGCGAAATACGGGGTCGCCGATGAGCCTCGCGAAGACGGCGTCGCTGCGCCAGTTGCTGACCTTTCAAACGGTCGCGCGGCTGGGCAGCGTGTCACTCGCGGCTGAGGAATTGCACCTCAGCCAGTCGGCCATCTCGATCCAGATTGCGAGCCTGGAAGCCTCGGTCGGTGCGCCGCTGGTGGTGCGCACCGGGCGCGGTGTGCGCCTGACCGAAGCCGGCGACATGCTGCTGAATTACGCCGACCGGTTGCAGGCCCTGTGGACCGAGGCGAGCGACGAGATGGCGACCTTCCTGGGCGCGTTCTCGGGCACGCTGCGGGTGGGGGCGGTCACCACCTCGGAGTATTGGTTGCCGCGCCTGCTGGTGACCTTCGTGAATGAAAACCCGCGCGTGAAGCTCAAGCTGCACGTGGCCAACCGCGACGAGATCGTGCGCAGCCTGGCCGCGCAGGAGATCGACATCGCCGTCATGGGCCACCCACCCGATGAGTTCAAGGTCATCGCCGCCAGCTTCGCGAAGAACCCGACGGCATTCATGGCCGCGCCGCACCACCCGCTGATGTCGGATCCTGCCCTGAGCATGGCCACGCTGGCCGACGCACACCTGCTGGTGCGCGAGCGCGGCTCGGGTTCGCGCACCACCGTCGAACGCCTGTTCCGCGAAGCCGGCCTGCGCATGCGCATCGGCTCCGAGTTGTCGAGCAACGAGGCGATCAAGCAGATGTGCGCGGCCGGCTTCGGGCCGGCGTATCTGTCGATGCACACCTGCATCCTGGAAATGAATGCCGGCTTGCTGAAGCTGCTGCCGATGGCCAACAACCCGGTCGAGCGGGAGTGGTACGTGGTGCGCATGGCGACCAAACAACTGCCGCAGGTGGCGATGGCCTTCGAGCACTTCCTGCGCACCAAGGGGCAGGCGGAGATCCACCGCCAGATGTGGCTGCCATGGGCGCCTTCGGAGGCGGCTTGAGGTTGTTGCGCATGGTCGAAGTCGCATGCGGCCGCTGAGCGATGCTTCCCGATCGCTGTGACGGGGCGTTGTGTGGAGCGAAGTAGAGGAGGAGACCGGGCGCAGCCCGGGCGGGGGACATGAGCGCAACACAACGTCCCGGCGCAGCGCGACCGCTCCGACGCACCCAAGAAAATGGCGCCCCGGAGGGCGCCACTTCTTCGAGGGTGATGTCTGCTGACCTTACTTGACCGCAATCTCCACACGCCGCGCCTTCGGGTCTTCGCCCGCTGCGTTGGCTTCGGTCTGGATCGGCTTTTCGAGCACCACCCGCTCAGGGTCGATGCCTGCGGCTTTCAGTGCATCGCGCACGGCGAAGGCACGCTGCTTGGCAAGCTCCTGATTCGAGGCCAGGTCGCCTGCCGCCGAGTGGTAGCCGGAGAGCGTCGCTTTCGCATCCGGGTTGGCCTTGAGCGCGGCGACCATGCTGCCGATGGCCTTGTCCATGTCCGCCGGTAGCGCGGCCGAGCCGACGCCGAAATAGACGATGCCATCTTCCGATGCAGGCACGCCGGGTGCGGCCACGGCGACCTTCACGCCCGAAGCCAGCTCCGGGTGATCCTTCAGCATGCTCTGGCCATACAGCGGCTTGAAGGCACCCTGGTGGCAGGTGGCGCAGTTGAGCTTGGCCACGTCGCCCTGCGGGCCGAGGCGTTCGGCGGGGAACACACCGGCGAGTGAACCGAGGTACTCCTTGTTCAGATCACGTGCCATGCGGATGCCGTACCAGGCCGTGCCGCGCTGAGGTGTGCTCGAATCCCACGAGGCGAAGGAGCGCGTGTTGTGGCAGTAGGTGCAGTTCACGCCCAGCGACTGCGACATGTGCATCATCAAGCCATACGTCCACTCGGCCTGTTTGGTCGACTGGCGGTTGCCGTCGGGCAGCGCGCTGGTGCCGATCACGCGGATCGAGTTCGAGTCGCCGAGGAAAGGCGTGAACGGGTCGTTCGGCAGCGATGCGAGCGCGACTTTCATGGACGCTTCGTTCTGGCCGGCCTTGTAGCCCATCAGCTTGGTGGTCGGGTCGGTGCTCGCGGTGTTGAACCAGATGTTCTTCGGCACCCCGTTGCCACGGTGGCAGGTGTAGCAGGTGACACCGGTCTCGGCGACGTGGGTCTTCCAGTCGCTGTTGATGTGCTGCGTCATCTGGATCATGCGGCGCGCCACGACCTTGGTGTACTTGCTGTCGTCGGCAAAATCGGCCGCGTTGTGGCAGTAAGTGCAGCCTTCCTTCGGCGCGACCCAGCTCGTGATGGCGACCATGTGGCGGCTGAATTCGCCCACGCTCAGATCGCCGAGCAACTTGACGTTCTTGAAGACGGCGCTGGCACGCGGGCCATCGGCCGATGCCGGTGCAATCGCATCGGGCAACTTGTTCAGCGCTTCCTGTGAGACCAGCTGGCGCGGGTTGTAGATCTGCTCCATGCCCGTGCCGCGGTAGCCGTGCTGCACCGTGGCGACGGGCGGCCGTTCGCAACCAGCCAACAACGCAGCCGCAGCCACGCCGACCCACATCAACGACGTTCTGATCGGCAGTGTCATGGCTTGACCCCTTGCAGCAGCGCCGGGTCGATGACGGTCGGGAATACCGCCGGGTACATCGGCGCCACACCGTGCTTGACGGCCCACAGATACCAATTGTCCACCACGGTGCCGGTCAGCAGAATGCCGATGCCGCCACACAGCGGGCACAGCACGGCGAACCACCAGCCCCAGCGGTGGATGGATTCCATCGTCGCGTTGAAGCCCATCGTCCAGCGCCAGAACAGGGCCGCGCGTTCGCTGGCCGTGCCGCGGTCGACGATCTGCTCGATCTCGCGTTCACCACCGAAGCGGCTCACCGCCAGGATGGTCGCGCCGTGCATCGCGAACAGCAGCGTGGCGCCGTAGAGGAAGGCGATCGACAGCATGTGGAAGGGGTTGTAGAACAGGTTGCCGTAGCGGATGGAGAACGCGGCGGTCCAGTCCAGGTGCGGGAAGATGCCGAACGGCACCGCCTCGCCCCAGCTGCCCATCAACAGCGGACGGATGAAGCCCAGCACCAGCATCAGCCAGATCGCCGAG
>JANYJL010000081.1 GCA_025361845.1 Rhizobacter sp. | reverse complement strand
CAATCGATTCCGCAAGCTGCTCGTTCGCTACGAGAAACTCGAGCGCAGCTTCGTCGCGCTCAACCACATCGCCGCGGCCATCATCGCGTTCCGAAAGGTGCCGCTGAAGGTCAACATTATTTATGGATAGGTTCTAAGGGGAGAGGGAGCTGATTCAATGCTCGTGCAGTTGGCTCACCGCAATCACGACGATCAACAAACCACCCGACAACCAGGCCAGTTGCGCCACCGTCTCACGCAGCGTGAGGCGGTGCTGCAACTGCGGAATCAGATCCGCCACCGCCACGTAGATGAAGCTGCTCGACGCGACCACCAGCAGGTAGGGAAACAGCGATTCCCAGGGCCCGACCACGAAGTAGCCGATCACGCCGCCGAGCACCGCGGCCAGCCCCGACAGCGCGTTATAGAACAGCGCCCGCCCGCGCGAGAAGCCGGCGTTGAGCAACACGATGTAGTCCCCCACCTCCTGCGGAATCTCGTGCGCGATGATGGCCAGCGAGGTCACCACACCGAGCCGCGTATCGGCCAGGAATGCGGCCGCGATGATGATGCCGTCGCAGAAGTTGTGGATGCTGTCGCCGAGGATCACCGTCCAGCCGCCGCGCCCGGCCTGCTCGTGGTCGAAGCCATGGTGGTGGTGGTGTTCATCGCCTTCGTGGTGGTGGCTGTGACGGTACAGCTCGGCCTTCTCCAGCAGGAAGAAAAACAGCAGCCCGAGCAGCAGCGTGGCAAACAGACTCTGCGGGCTGGCGGTGCTTTCGAAGGCCTCGGGCAGCACATCCAGCAAGGCCGTGCCGAGCAGCACGCCGGCCGACAAACTGACCAGGTGGTGCACGACGCGGCCGAGCACCGCGACCGTCAAGCTCGCAGCGATCAGCACCGACAGCAGGCCCCCGGCGAAGGTGGCGATCACGATGTACAGAAGGTTCATGGGCGCCGCATTATCAGCGCAGGCCGGCGCGCCACCGCTGCCAGATCAGCGTCACGGAATGCCCCGACAATGCCGCATGGATGTGCCCACCCCCCTCGTTTCCGCGGACACCGGCTCGCGCTGGCCCGGCCAATTGGCCGCCATCGACATGGGCTCGAACAGCTTTCGTTTGGAGATCGGCCAGGTCATCAACGGCCGCTACCGGCGCGTCGATTACCTGAAGGAAACAGTGCGCCTGGGTGCCGGCCTCGACGCCAACCGCTTGCTCACCGAAGAGGCCATGCTGCGTGGCCTGGCCTGCCTGGCGCGCTTCGCCCAACGCTTGAAGGGCTACGTGCCGCAGCAGGTGCGCGCGGTCGCCACGCAAACCCTGCGCGAAGCGCGCAACCGCAACGATTTTCTGGCGCGCGCCGAGACGGCTCTCGGCATGCCGATCGAGGTGATCTCGGGCCGCGAGGAAGCGCGCCTCATCTACTGCGGCGTCGCGCGCTTGCAGCCCTCGACCGTGCCGCGCCTGGTGATCGACATCGGCGGGCGCTCCACCGAAATGATCCTCGGCGTGGGCCGCAAGGCCTTGCGCGCCGAATCCTTCGGCGTTGGCAGCGTGAGCCTGTCGCTCAAGTATTTCGGCGACGGCCGCTTCACCGAATCGGCCTTCCGGCAAGCGCAGGTCGCGGCCGGCGCCGAGCTGGAAGAAGCGCTCGAACCCTTCGCGCCCGGTCACTGGCAAGAGGCACTCGGCTCATCCGGCACGGCCGGCGCCGTCTCGCAACTGCTGGCGGCGAATGGCGTGACCGACGGGCGCATCACCCCCACGGCCTTGCGCTGGCTGATGGAGCAGTGCCTGAAGGCCGGGCGTGTCGACAAACTCGCGCTGCCGGGCCTGAAGGACGACCGCCGCCCGGTCATCGCCGGCGGCCTGTCGATCCTCTACACCCTGGCGATGCACTTCGGCATCGAGGCTCTGTTGCCCGCACGCGGCGCGCTGCGCCAGGGCGTGGTGTTCGACCTCGACGAACGCCGCTCGGCGCTCGAACTGCACCAGGACGGCCACGACATCCGCGATGCCTCGGTGCGCGAATTGCAGCGCCGCTTCATGGTCGACACGCAGCAGGCCGCACGCGTGAGCCTGATCGCCGAAGCCCTGTACGCGAGCGTGCAACCCAAGGCCAGCCCCGAAGCGCGGCGCGAGCTTCTGTGGGCCTGCGCGCTGCACGAGATCGGCATGATGATCAGCCACCACGACCACCACCGCCACAGCGCCTACGTGCTCGCGCACGTGGACGCGGCGGGTTTCTCGCAAAGCCAGCTGCGCCGCATCGGCGAACTCGTGCTCGGCCAGCGCGGCGGGCTGCGCAAGGTGGAAGCCAGCCTGGCCACGATCGACTTCGCGTGGCAGGCGTTGTGCCTGCGCCTGGCCATCATCAAGTGTCATGCGCGCGGTGAGGTGACGGCGACGGCGATGCGCTTGCAGCGCAATGGCAACGACGCTGTGCTTTCATTCGTACCGGGCTGGGTCGAGAGCCATCCGCGCACGCTGTTCCTGCTGCATGAGGAGGCGGAGGATTGGCAGCGGGGGGGGACTTTGAGGTTGGCGCTCAAGAGCTGAGGCGCGTGCTGAGTCACATGATGAGTTCGATGATCCCCGAGTTCACCATCGCAACGGCTGGCCTCGCGGCTCTGGCTATTCTCATTCTGGTGATCGTTGTTGTCCGCCGAAGATCGCGCAGGGCAAGCGGCAGCCTCTCCAAGCGCACGCGCGGACCGGCCAATCTCCACTTCGTCTGCGGCGGATGTGGATCTCAGTTCACACACAACCGCCGGACGATAGGCGCTTGGGAGAAGGGGACTCGTCGGTTCTTCTGCGGTCCATGCCACACCAAGTGGCGCGACAAGCAAGCACCGCGAGATTTGCGCGGCGCCACCGATGGCGACGCCCAGGGCAAGGGAGCAAGCTCGCGGGCAGGCGGTTCGTCAGCAGCTACGTCGCGTTCCGGTGCTTTCCCGGTCGCATCGGCGCCGGCAAAAAGTGGGTGCCTCACTGTCGTCGTGGCCTGCGCCGCATTGCCAGTCATTCTCTGGCTTGCGGCGACTTATGCCTGATCCAATCATCGACAGGACTCCACCAGTTGCTCATGCCCAAGAGCAGGGCGCGCAGGAAATCCGCATGCCTCCAGATTCAATTTCGAGCCAACTCCCCGACTGGGACCTCTATCGCGCCCTCCGCGAGCAGTGGACCCATGAAGACAACCTCGTCAACCATCGCCTGATGTGGTTGATCCTGTCGGAAGGCCTGCTGTTCACGGCCTACGGAACCCTGACCACCGCCAAGCTTCATTGGCTGGTCTTCGGCTTCCCCTTCTTCGGCATGGTGGTCGCGGGTGTCATCGGGGTCAGCATCTTTGCGGCGCTGGCGGCGACCGACGAGATCAGCCAGCAATACGAAGCGGCTGGCCTGTCCAGGCTGCGCAGCCTGACGCCGAGCGCGCACACGGGCAGCCGCGGCAAATGGGCCGCTCAAGCCCTGCCCTTTGTCTTCGGCGGCTTGTGGCTGCTGGCCATGGCCGGAGCGTTCGGCGCCTAGCGTCAAAGAAACTCCGGCCCCATCACCGCTTGCAGCACCACCTGCGCGCCGCCTTCGCGGTCGCGATTGCGCAGCCACCAGACGGCGCCCTTCTTGATGGCCCAGGGCGCAGGTACACCGGCCACCAGGTAAGACGCCACCAAGCCCAGCGTCGGCTGGTGCCCGATCAGCAGCACTGGCTCATTGCCGTCCGGCCAGCGCGCGGCCTTGAGCATGGATTCGCCATCCGCATCGGGCGCCAGTGCGGGCACGGTCTTGAAATGGCGATCGAGCGCCTTCGCGGTTTGCTGGCAGCGTTTGGCAGGGCTGACGAGGATGCGCGTCGATGCTGCGAGCCTCTGGTTCAACCACTCGGCCATGCGCTGCGCCTGGCGTTCGCCCTTGGGGGTGAGGGCACGGTCGAGGTCGTCGTGGTCGGTACGTTCGAGCACGGCCTCGGCGTGCCGCCACAGGATCAGGTCCATCAGACGAGGCCCCCGCCGGTGTCGCCCGCGTAGTGCTGCAACAGCGCCTGCTGCGCGCTCGGGCCTGCGCTGCCATCACGCTGGTAAGCACCGTCGGGCAGCAGCGTCCAGGCGTCCTGGTGGTCGTGCAGGTAGGGCACCAGGCATTCGTCGATCACACGCTGGCGCAGCGATGCATCGCGCACCGGCCAGGCAACCTCGATGCGGCCGAACATGTTGCGGCCCATCCAGTCGGCGCTCGACAACCACAGCGCCGCGTCGTCCGCAGCCTCGCCCCACTGGAGGTAAATGATGCGCGAATGTTCGAGAAAGCGGCCAACCACCGAACGCACGCGGATGCGATCGGTCACGCCCTCGATGCCCGGCGGCAGCATGCAGGCGCCGCGCACGATCAGGTCGACATGCGCACCGGCGCCTGCCGCGCGCACCAGGGCTTCGATCAGCGGCACGTCGGTCAGCGCATTGAGCTTCACGACAATGCGCGCCGGGCCGCCGGCTGCTGCGGAGGCCGCCACCTTGTCGATGTGAACCAGCATCTGCTTGTGCAGCGTGAACGGTGCCTGCAGCAAACAATGCAGCGGCTTCATGCGGCCCAGGCTCGCGAGTTGCTGGAACACGGCGTCGGCATCGGCCGTCAGTTCGGGGTCGGCCGTCAGGTAGCCGATGTCGGTGTACAGGCGTGCCGTCTTCGGGTTGTAGTTACCGGTGGACAGGTGCGCGTAGCGGCGCAGCTTGCCCTGCTCGCGCCGCGTGACGAGCAGCAGCTTGGCATGCGTCTTCAGGCCGACGATGCCGTAGACCACCTGCGCGCCCACCGCCTCCAGGCGCTCGGCCCAGTTGATGTTGGCCTCTTCGTCGAAGCGCGCTTTCAGCTCCACCACGCACATCACTTCCTTGCCGCGGCGCACGCCTTCGATCAGCAAATCCATCAAGGGCGATTCGCTGCCGGTGCGGTAGACGGTCTGCTTGATCGCCAGCACATCGGGGTCGTGCACCGCCTCGCGCAGGAACTGAACGACCGGATCGAAGGATTCGAAGGGGTGGTGCAACAGCACGTCCTTCTCGCGCAGCCGCGCGAAGATGGATTGCTGGCGCGGCAACTGCTCCACCGGCCAGGCCGGCTCGAAGGCGGGGAAGCGCAAAGCCGGCGCATCGGTCTGGTCGATCAACTGGTTCAGGCGCACCAGGTTCACCGGCCCGTTGACACGGTAGAGCGCGGCCGGCGGCAGGCTGAACTGTTCGAGCAAGAAGTCCGACAACTCGCTCGGGCACGTGTTCACCACTTCAAGGCGGATGGCCTGGCCGAAATGGCGCGTGGTGAGGCCGGTGCGCAGCGCCTGCCGCAGGTTCTTCACATCGTCTTCGTCGACTTCGAGGTCCGAATCGCGCGTCACGCGGAACTGCGAAAACACCTCGACCTCGCGGCCGGCGAAGAGTTGATCGAGGTGGGCGCGGATCACGCTCGTCAGCAGCACGAAGGCCTGTTTGCCACCACTCAATCGAGCGGGCAACTTGATGACGCGCGGCAAGACGCGCGGCACCTTGACGATGGCGATGCTGTTCTCGCGCCCGAAGGCATCGCGCCCGGAGAGGCGCGCGATGAAGTTGAGCGACTTGTTGGCCACCTGCGGGAACGGGTGCGAAGGGTCGAGCCCGACCGGCACCAGCAGCGGCCGCACCTGGCTCGTGAAAAACTGGCTGACCCAGCGGCGCTGCGCCGCATCGCGGTCGGCGTGGTTGACGATCACGATGCCCTGCGCGTCGAGCAGGGGCATCAGCTCGTCATTGAACACCGCGTACTGCTCGTCGATCAGCGCGTGGGCGTCGGCCGCCAAAGTGTCCAGGTCGCGCATCGACACCGCGGCGCCGGGCCGGCGTGCGGCTTCGATGATGTCGGCAAAACGCACCTCGAAGAACTCGTCCATGTTCGAAGAGACGATGCACACATAGCGCAGACGCTCCAACAGCGGCACGTCGGCACGGCTGGCCTGGGCGAGCACCCGCCGGTTGAATTCGAGGATCGCGCGTTCGCGGTTCAGCAGCGCGGGCAGGGCCCGTTCAGACAAGATCAGGGCCCGGTCGTTCATGGCTTCAGTTTATGAAGCTTTTGCGACGGTTTGGTGACAGTCCGGGTTGCGCCAGCGCAAGGAAAATCAGTGCGCCTCGTCCCAGTTCGCGCCCACACCCACCTCGGCCAGCAGCGGCACCTCGAGGTCGGCCACCGAGGCCATGATGCGCGGCACTTCGGTGCGCGCCCAAACCAGCTCGGCTTCGGGCACGTCGAACACCAATTCGTCGTGCACCTGCATGATGATTTTGGTGCCCTTGCGTTCACGGTCTAACGCCGCCTGCACCGCGATCATCGCGAGCTTGATGAGGTCGGCGGCTGTGCCTTGCATCGGCGCGTTGATGGCCTGGCGCTCGGCGCCGCTCTTGCGCGGGCCGTTGCCGCCGTTGATCTCGGGCAGGTAGATGCGCCGGCCGAACAGCGTCTCGACATAGCCCTTCTGCCGCGCCGACGCCTTGGTCGCGTCCATGTAGCGGCGCACGCCGGCAAAGCGCTCAAAGTAGCGTTCGATGTAGTTGGCTGCGGCACCGCGCTCGATGCCCAGGCTTTGCGCCAAACCGAACGCGCCCATGCCGTAGATCAAGCCGAAGTTGATGGTCTTGGCATAGCGCCGTTGCTCGTTGCTGACCTCGGCCACCGCCGCGCCGAAGACCTCGCTCGCGGTCAAGCGGTGCACGTCGATGCCCTCGGCGAACGCCTTCAACAGGCCCGGATCGCCCGACATGTGGGCCATGATGCGCAGCTCGATCTGCGAGTAGTCGGCACTCAATATCGAATGCCCCGCCGGCGGCACGAACGCCTCGCGCACGCGCCGGCCTTCGGGGGTGCGGATCGGAATGTTCTGCAAGTTGGGGTCGTTGCTCGACAAGCGCCCGGTGATCGCAACCGACTGCGCGTAGTTGGTGTGCACGCGGCCGGTCGCGGAGTTGACCATCAACGGCAGCTTGTCGGTGTAAGTGCCTTTGAGTTTCGAAAGGCTGCGGTGCTCGAGCAGCTTGGCCGGCAGCGGGTAGTCGGCGGCGAGTTCGGCGAGCACTTCTTCATCGGTGCTCGGCGCGCCGCTCGCGGTCTTCTTTTTCACAGGCAGGCCCAACTTGCCGAACAGAATTTCGCCGATCTGCTTCGGGCTGCCGAGGTTGAAGGGCTGGCCGGCGAGGTCATGCGCCTCACGCTCCAGCGTCATCATGCGTTCGGCGAGTTGCTGACTTTGCGCCGCGAGTTTGGCGCTGTCGATCAACACGCCGGTACGCTCGATGCGGCCCAGAATTTCGCTGGTCGGCATTTCGATCTCGGCGTAGATGCGCAAGAGGCCGGCCTCGGCCTCGACCTGCGGCCAAAGGTGGCGGTGCACGTGCAGCGTCATCTCGCTGTCTTCGCACGAGTATTCGGCGGCACGCTCGATGTCGACCTGCGCGAACGGGATCTGGTGCGCGCCCTTGCCGCAGAGGTCTTCGTAGCTCAGCCCCTTGCGGCCGAGATGGCGCTCGGCCAGGCTCTCGAGACCGTGCGGCTTGTGCGCCTCGAGGACATAGCTTTGCAGCATCGTGTCGTGCACATAGCCGCGCACGGCGATGCCGGCGTTGGCAAATACATGCGTGTCGTACTTGATGTTCTGGCCGAGCTTGGGTTTCGCCGGGTCCTCGAGCCACGGCCGCAATTGCGCGAGCACGCTCTCGAGGTCCAGCTGATCGGGCGCCCCTGCATAGCTGTGGCGCAGCGGGATGTACGCCGCCTCGCCTACATCGACCGAGACCGAGATGCCGACAATCTGCGCTCGCATGCCGTCGAGCGAATCGGTTTCGGTGTCGATCGCGGTCAGCGGTGCGGCGTCGATCTTCGCGATCCACGCGCTCAGCTGCGCATCGGTCAACACCGTCTCGTAGCGCTTCTCGAACGCGGCCACACCGGCACGAGGCGTGGCCTCGACCGACCCACCGGCCGCGCTGGCCGCGGGTTGGAGTTCGCGCTTGAACGACTTGAAATCGTAGTGGTCGTAGAAGGCACTCAGCTTCGCGGCATCGATATCCGCAAAACGCAGCGACTCGAACATCGGCCAACCCGACACGTGCGCTGCGAGGTCGCAATCGGTCGCGACCGTCACCAACCGCCGGCCCTGCGGCAGCCAGTCGAGCGCCTTGCGCAAGTTGTCGCCGGCCGCGCCTTTCATCGTCGGTGCGGCAGCGATCACGCCGTCGAGCGAGCCGTATTCGGCGATCCATTTGGCAGCTGTCTTCGGGCCGACCTTCTCGACCCCGGGCACGTTGTCGACCGTGTCACCGACCAGCGTCAGGTAGTCGACGATGCGGTCGGGCGCGACGCCGAATTTGGCGACAACGCCGGCCGGGTCGAGCCGCTCGTTGCTCATCGTGTTGACCAGCGTGACCCGCGCGTCGACCAGCTGTGCCAGGTCTTTGTCGCCGGTCGAGACGATGACCTTGAAGCCCGCCGCGGCGGCGACCTTGCAGAGCGTGCCGATCGTGTCGTCGGCCTCGATGCCGGGCACGCTGAGCACCGGCCAGCCGAGCAACGCCACGGCCTCGTGAATCGGCTCGATCTGCCGGGCCAGGTCATCGGGCATCGCGCTGCGATTCGCCTTGTATTCGGCATACCAGTCGTCGCGAAAGGTCCTGCCCTTGGCATCGAAAACGCAAGCGCCGAGCGCTGCCGGATATTGTTCTCGCAGCAGCTTCAGCATCGAGACGACGCCG
>JANYJL010000046.1 GCA_025361845.1 Rhizobacter sp. | reverse complement strand
GCCTTCGCCGCCTACTTCAAGGGCGTCGAGATGCTGACCGACTTCACGCAGGAGGTGCCACTCGACTGGCTGCAAAAGAAGCTCGAGCTCGAGCTCAGCGCCGAAGAGAAGGCCGCGATCGAGAAGATGGGCTGGGACGAGTTGATGGAAACGCTCAAAAAGCGTTTCGAGGAACAGAAAGAACGCCACGAAGGCGGCAACAAGATGATCGGCACCGGCGGCACCTCGCCCTTCGGTGCTTACGGCTACAACCCGAAGGGCATCCGCATCGGGCAGGACAAGAGCCGCAACAAGAGCGCGGTGAAGGTGTGGGACCAGCGCCAGTTCAAGGACTACGACGACAACCTCGAACTCGGCACGCGCAACATCAAGGTGGCACTGCGCCGCCTGCGCCGCTTCGCACGCGAAGGCTCGGAAGAAGAACTCGACCTCGACGACACGATCCGCAGCACCGCGGCGAACGCCGGTTGGCTCGACATCAAGATGGTGCCCGAGCGCCACAACAAGGTGAAGGTGCTGCTGCTGATGGACGTGGGCGGCACGATGGACGAACACATCCACCGCGTCGAAGAGATCTTCAGCGCCGCCAAGGCCGAGTTCAAGCACCTGGAATTCTTCTACTTCCACAACTGCGTCTACGACTTCATGTGGAAGAACAACCGGCGCCGCTACAGCGAGAAGTTCCCGACCTGGGACATCATCCGCAAGTACAACAAGGACTACAAACTGATCTTCGTCGGCGATGCGACGATGAGCCCGTTCGAGATCCTGCAACCCGGTGGCAGCGTCGAATACAACAACGAAGAGCCGGGCGCCGAGTGGTTGCAGCGGCTCACGAATGCCTTCCCGAAATTTGCGTGGATCAACCCCGAGCCGCAGGGTGTGTGGGGCTACCGCCAAAGCATCGCCGTGGTCCAGCAGTTGATGAACCAGCGCATGTTCCCGCTGACGCTGCCGGGGCTCGAAGGGGCCATGCGACTGCTGAGCAAATGACGGCACGCGCGCTGTGGGCGGCGCTGGCCGCCGTGCTGTTCGCGCAGTTGCTGGCAGGGTGCGCGAGCCTGGGGTCCGGCGGCGCCGACAAGACCGCTGGCAAGGCCGCCGCCCCTGGTGCCGCGGCCTCATCTCCTGAACGAGCCGAGTACCGGCTGGAGGTGCAGGCCCCCGAGGCGCTGCGCCCGCTGCTGCTGAACTACCTCGACCTGGCACGCTTCCAGAACGCGCCCGCGACCGAAGGCATCACGATCGCCGAACTCGACCGGCTCGTCGCCGCCGCGCCGGCGCAAGTGCGTTCGCTGCTCGAGACCGAGGGCTACTTCAATCCGACCGTGAAGGTCGAGCGTGTGAGCGCGCCGCAGAGCGGCGCGGCCGCGAAGCTGATGGGCGCGATCACCAGCAAGCTGCCCGGTGCCACGCCCGCCAGCGCCGCAGCCGAGAGCACCCCGCTGCTGCGGGTCGATGTCGACCCCGGGCCGCGCGTGACGGTCTCGCAATTCACGCTGGAGGTGACCGGTGTGCTGAACGACGCCGCGCTCGCGCAAGACGCCAACGCGATACGGCAACTCGCCGCCCTGCGCAAGCAGTGGACGCTGCAACCCGGCCAGCCCTTCCGCCAGGGCAGCTGGAGCGATGCGAAGACCTCCACCCTCGCCCGCGTGCGCGCCGAAGGCTACCCGGCCGCCGCCTGGGGCAGCACTGCGGCCAAGGTCGATGCCCAGGCGCAGACCGCGGCGCTCACGCTCGTGCTCGACAGCGGGCCGCTGTTCCGCCTGGGCGCCATCCGCATCGAAGGTCTGTCGCGTTACGACGAAGACAGCGTGCGCCGCCTCGCCACCTTCGGCCCCGGCACGCCGTACGACGACAAGCTGCTGCTCGACTACCAGGAGCGTTTGCAGAAGCTCGGCCTGTTCGAAGGCGCCTTCATCGAGATCGACCCGAACCCCGCAACGGCCGACGCCGCGCCCGTGCTGGTGCGCATCAAGGAGCTGCCCTTGCAGACGGCCACGTTCGGTGCCGGCTACAGCGCCAACACCGGGCCGCGCATCACGCTCGAACACACCCACCGCAATGTGTTCGGCAGCCGCTGGGTCGCGAAGAACAAGTTCGAGCTCGGCCCCGACCAGAAACTCTGGCAGGGCGACCTGACCTCGCACCCGCTGGAAGGGCTGTACCGCAACCTGGTGTCGGGCAGTGTCTCGAACCTGCGCACCACCGATCAGGTGCTCGCCTCCTGGAGCGCGCGTGTCGGCCGCACACAAGACACCTCGCGCATCGAGCGCCTGTACTACATCGAGTACGTGAACGCGCGCCTGAGCACACCCAGCACCGCCACCGACAGTAACAGCGATGCCGTCTCGGGCAACTACAACTGGGTCTTCCGCAAGGTCGACAACGTGCTGCTGCCGACCCAGGGCTACACACTCTCGGCGCAGGCCGCGGTGGGTTATGCACGCAGCTCCACGGCCGACAACGGCCCCTTTGGCCGCGGCTACGGGCGCCTTACCGGCTACTGGCCGCTCGGCAAGTCCTGGTATGGCAGCGCACGTCTCGAACTCGGCCAGATCTTCACGAAGGACAGCGTCGGCGTGCCCGACACCCTGCTGTTCCGCGCCGGTGGTGACGACTCGGTGCGCGGTTATGCCTACCGCTCGCTCGGGCCGGTGGTGTCCGGCACCGTCACCAGCGGCCGCATGCTGTTCACGGGCAGCGTGGAAGTGGCGCGGCCCATCTCGGCCAGCCGCCCGGCCTTCTGGTGGGCCGTGTTCGCCGACGCCGGCAACGCCGCCAACCGCTGGAGCGATCTGCACCCGGCCTACGGTTACGGTGTTGGCCTGCGCTGGCGCAGCCCGGTCGGCCCGCTGCGGCTGGACCTGGCCTATGGCGAGCAAGTACACGCCTTCCGCGTCCACCTGAGCGTGGGCATCGCGTTCTGATGGGCATGAAGAAGAAGCTCGCCATCGCGGCGGCGCTCGTGTTCGCGCTGCTGGTGCTGCCGATCGCGGGCACGCTCTCGGGCCTGTGGTGGATGCTCGGCCACCCGAGCGGCACGGCGTGGCTGTTGCAGCATGTGCCGGCAATGAAGGTCACCGGTGCGAAGGGCGCGCTGTTCGGCGACTTCGAAGCCGAGCGCGTGGAGTTCGATGCACGCCCCGGCGGCCTGCACCTTGTGCTCGGCGGCTTGGGTTGGCGTGGCTTGCAGGTCACGTCGCTGGGCGGCTGGCGCCAGTGGAAGCTGAGCTTCGCTGAACTGCAGGCAGCGCGTTTCGATCTCGACCTCGCACCGAGCAAGACGGCACTGAAGGCGCCGGCCGATCTGGCCTTGCCGCTCGAAGTGGAAGTGAAGGCGCTGCGTGTCGGCGCGCTCTACAGCAACTTTCTGGGTGAGAAGCCGCTGCGCGAACTCACAGGGCAATTGCACCTGGGTGCCGAGGGCGGCAAGCAGCACCGCGTCGATGGATTGAGCGTCGCCTGGGATCGTTTGCGCGCCAGCGGTTCCGCACAGATCGAGGCGCAGGCGCCGATGAATTTGCAGGCAGCCGTTCAACTCGCGCAAGATGCAGCCGCCGCCAACCTGCCCGCCTGGAATGCGCAGGCCACGCTCGCCGGCCCGCTCGAATCGCCCGCGTTGAAGGCCACGCTGCGCGCGCTGCCCACCGTGCCCGATGCCAAGACAACGAGCAAGAGCAACAAGAGCGCCCCCGCGGCGCAAACCCTCGACGCACGAGCCACGCTGCGCCCCTTCGCGCCCTGGCCGCTCGGCGACCTGAAGCTGAACGCGAAGGCACTCGACCTCGCTGCCTTCAGCAGCGCCGCGCCCACCACCGCGCTCGACCTCGACGCGCTCGCGCAGACCGCGGGCCTGAACCAGCCGGTCGTCGTGAACCTCACGCTCGCCAACAGCGCCGCGGGCCGCTGGAACGAAGCCCGCTTGCCAGTGCGCAGCCTGAAGCTCGACCTGCGCGGCCGACCCGACGACACCGGCACGCTCGACCTGCACACCATCGACGCCGAACTCGGCAGCACCTCCCAAAGCGCCGGCCGCCTGCAAGGCAGCGGGCGTTGGACGAAGGAACGCTGGTCGCTCGACAGCGTGTTGAAGGACCTGCAACCCGCCCTGCTCGACAGCCGCGCGCCGGCCATGCAGTTCAGCGGCCCCGTCGCGCTGGCCGGCAGCGGCTTCGGCG
>JANYJL010000021.1 GCA_025361845.1 Rhizobacter sp. | reverse complement strand
CGATGCTGGTGCGGCCTTCGATCACGCAGTGCGGGCCGATGCTCGTGCCCGCGCCGACGCGCACATGCTCGCGCACGATGCTGTAGGGGCCGACGCTGACCGTGCTGTCCAGCTCGGCGCCGACTTCGATGATGGCGGTGGGGTGAATCAGAGCCATGTTGAACGTCGGGCTCAGGGCACTCGGCGCATCGTGCACATCAGCTCGGCCTCGACCGCAAGTTCATCACCCACCATCGCTCGCGCCTTGAACTTGTAGATGCCCGACTTGGCGCGGTCCAGCGTCACGTCCAGGATCAGTTGGTCGCCCGGCTCCACCGGCCGCTTGAAACGCGCGCCGTCGATGCCGGCGAAGTAGTAGACGGTCTTCTCGTCGGTATCGATGCCCAGCGAGTCGAACGACAAAATCGCCGCGGCCTGCGCCAGCGCTTCGAGCATCAGAACACCCGGCATCACCGGGCGGTGCGGGAAGTGGCCCTCGAAGAAGGGCTCGTTGATCGTCACGTTCTTCAGCGCCTTGATGCGCTTGCCCTTCTCGAGCTCGAGCACGCGGTCCACGAGCAGGATCGGATAGCGGTGCGGCAGCTTCTTGAGAATGGCGTGAATATCCATAGCAATCATGGCTGGTTTGTCCCTGTCTTTTGTTCTGACGTCGCAGCGTGTTCGAGTGTCCGGATGCGGTCGCGCAGCGTGTGCAACTGGCGCAGCGTGGCTGCGTTCTTTTCCCAGCTCGCATTGTCGTCGATGGGGAACACGCCGCTGTACTGGCCGGCCTGGCGGATCGAACGCATGACGACACTGGCGGCCGAAATGTGCACGTGATCGACCAGGCTCAGATGGCCCAGCACGATGGCACCGCCACCGACCGTGCAATGCGCGCCGATGACAGCACTGCCCGCCACACCCACACAACCTGCCATCGCGGTATGCGCGCCGATGCGCACGTTGTGGCCGATCTGGATGAGGTTGTCGAGCTTGACGCCGTCTTCGATCACCGTGTCGTCGAGCGCGCCGCGGTCGATGCAGGTGTTGGCGCCGATCTCGACGTCATTGCCAATGCGCACGCCGCCGAGCTGTTCGATCTTCTCCCAGCGGCCTTCGGTGGGTGCGAAGCCGAAGCCGTCGGCTCCGATGACGACACCGCTGTGCACGATGCCGCGCTCGCCGATCACGCAGCCCGCGCCGAGGGTGACGCGCGGCGCCAGCCGGGTGCCGGCACCGACGCTCGCGCCCGAGCCGATCACGCAGTGCGCGCCGATCACGGCGCCCTCGCCGATGCGCGCGCCGGCCTCGACGACGACCAGCGCACCGATGGTGGCACTGGCCGCGACCACGGCCGTCGCATCGACCACCGCGCTGGCATGCACTCCCGGCATCACGGCCGGGCGACTGCGCGCCGCCCACCACTGCGTGAGCCGTGCAAAGTAAAGGTAAGGGTCGGGCGTGACGATCGCCGCACCGCGCGCCACGGCCACCTCAAGCAGGCCCGGCGCCACGATCACGCAGGCCGCGTTGGAGGCGGCCAGTTGCGACTGGTAGCGCGGATTGGAAAGGAAGCTGAGGGTCGAAGGCGTCGCGCCTTCGAGGGGGCCGACGCGGTCGATGCGCAGGGCTGCGTCACCGATCAGTTCTCCGCCGAGCTGCGCGGCGATGTCACCCAGTGCAGCGTCGGCGGACACGGGTCGCGCCGCTTACTTCACGCCCTGGGCGTTGAGGGCCTTGATCACCTTGTCGGTGATGTCGATGCGCGGACCGGCGAAGACGGCTTCCTGGAGGATGAGGTCGTACTTCTCGGTTTCGAAGATCTGCTTGATGACCTTGTTCGCACGCTCGACGACGGCGTTCAATTCTTCGTTCTTGCGTTGGCTCAGGTCTTCCTGGTACTCGCGGCGCTTGCGCTGAATTTCGCGGTCCTGGTCGCTCAG
Organism: Rhizobacter sp.; assembly: GCA_025361845.1. Lineage (GTDB taxonomy): Bacteria > Pseudomonadota > Gammaproteobacteria > Burkholderiales > Burkholderiaceae_C > JANYJL01. Next base: position 2,296 of record JANYJL010000021.1, on the reverse strand, counting down.
GTCGCGCTCGCGGCGCACGCGGTCGGCTTCGCTCAGGGTGAGTGCTTCGCGCTCGAGTTTGTCGACCGCGGCCTTCAGCGTGGTGGCCAGGTCGGCGAGACCCTTGTCGCGTTTGGCGAACTCGGTTTCGAGGCGCGCCTGGGCGGCCTTGGCCGGGGTGGCTTCGCGCAAGACACGGTCGCTGTTCACATAACCGATCTTGAGCTCCTGGGCCTGTGCGCCGAACGCGGCCAGCGCGAGCACTGCAGCGCCAGCGGCCATCTTCATCAAGGAGCTTTTCATTAGAACGCGGTCCCGATCTGAAATTGCAAACGCTGGATTCTATCTTCTGGACGCTTTCGAATCGGCGAGCCATAACTCAGCTTCAGCGGGCCCACCGGCGACACCCAGCTCAGTCCGATGCCATAGGAAGAACGCAGGCTGCCGAGCTCCAGCTTCTCGTTCTCGCCCCACACATTGCCCATGTCCACGTAGCCAAACAGGCGCAGGCTGCGGTCGTTGCCCGCCCCCGGCACCGGCACATAGAGTTCGCCGTTGAGGTTGATGCGGCGGTTGCCACCGATGTAGGCGCCGGTCACGTCCACCGGGCCGAGCGTGCCCTGGTCGAACGCGCGCACGGTGCCCAGGCCACCGCCGAAGAAGTTCTTGAAGATCGGGTACGGCCGTCCGGCCAGGCCGCGGCCCCAGCCGACTTCGGCATTCGCTGCAAAACTGTACTTCTTGGTCAGCGCCCAATATTGCTGGTACTGCGTGTTGACGCGAACGTAGCGTGTGTCGCTGGCCACACCCCAATCGATGTTCAGGCGCTGGTAGGTGCCGGCGGTCGGCGCGATCGCGCTGTCGCGTTCATCGCGCGTCCAGCCGACCGTCACCGGCACCGAGTTGCTGACCGAGCCGAAGTTCTCGCGGTACAGGAAGTAGTTGTTCGGCAGGCCGGTGGTGCCGCGGATGTCGGTGCGCTCGAAACCGACGCCGAAGAACACCGTGTCGGATTCGCTGAAGGGCACGCCGAAACGCACTGACGCACCCGGCGTCACCAGTTCATAGGTACCCCCCTGGCTGGCCAGGGGCTTGGAGGTGCGGTAGTAGATGTCGAAGGCGCGCGAGATGCCGTCGATCGTGAAGTACGGGTCGATGGTGCTGAGCACCACGGTGCGGCTCGACTTGCTGGTGTTGAGCTCGATGCCGAGGTAGTTGCCCGAGCCGAACACGTTTTCCTGGCGGATCGACGCGTTGAACGAAACCTTCTCGGCCGTCGAGTAGCCCGCCCCGATGAGCAGGTTGCCGGTCGGCTTCTCGGTGACGGTGATCGTGAGGTCGACCTGGTCTTGCGAGCCAGGGACTTCGGCGGAATCGACTGCCACGTCCTTGAAATAGCCGAGCCGGTCGACGCGATCGCGCGAGAGCTTGATGCGGGCGCCGTCGTACCAGCTCGACTCGAACTGGCGGAACTCGCGCCTCACCACCTCGTCGCGCGTGCGGGAGTTGCCGGCGACGTTGATGCGGCGCACGTAGACACGCCGCGCCGGGTCGGACACCAGGGTGACGACCACGCGGCCGGCGCTCCGGTCGATGTCGGTGCGCGGCTCGACACGCGCGAACGCGTAGCCGAAGCTGCCGAAGCGTTCGACGAAGGCCTTCGTCGTCTCGGCCACCGCTTCGGCGCGGTAGGGCTCGCCGGGGCGCAGGGTGACGAGGGTCTTGAAGTCCTCTTCCTTGCCGATGTACTCGCCTTCGAGCTTGATGGCGGTGACGGTGTAGGGCTGGCCTTCCTTGATGTTGACCGTGATGCCGATGTTCTGCTTGTCGGGCGAAATCGCGACCTGGGTCGACTCGACGTTGAATTCGAGGTAACCGCGGTTCAGGTACCAGGCCTTCAGCGTTTCCAGGTCGGCGTTCAGCTTGGCACGCGAGTACCGATCCGACTTGGTGTAGAACGACAGCAAGCCGGTTTCATCCAGTTCGAACAGGCCCTTCAGTTCCCTCTCGCTGTAGTCTCGGCTGCCGAGGACGCGGATCTCCCGGATTCGGGCCACCGAGCCCTCGACCACGTTGAAGGTCACATTGACACGGTTGCGCTCCTGCGGCGTCACTTTGGTGGTGACTTCCACGCCGTACAGGCTGCGGGTCAGGTACTGGCGCTTGAGCTCCTGCTCGGCACGGTCGGCCAGCGCGTTGTCGAACGGCTGGCCTTCACCGACGCCGAAATCCTTCAGCGCCTTGATCAGCACGTCCTTCTCGAATTCCTTGGTGCCGACGAAATCGATGCTGCTGATGATCGAGCGTTCCTCGACGA
>JANYJL010000332.1 GCA_025361845.1 Rhizobacter sp. | reverse complement strand
TGCCGACAACCAGCTCACCGCGCTCAAGCTCACGCGCCAGTTTCCGGGCGTCGGCGATTCCGACTTCGGCTGCGAACAACTCGGCAAGAGCTACCCCGGCAAACTGGTCGTGCGGCCGACGCCGAACCCGAACTTCCGCCGCGTCGACGCGAACATCGCAGACGAAGCCGGGCAGCCCCTGCTGACCCTGTCGACCGTGCTGCCGAGGTTCTGATGCGCGCATCGGCAAACCCGCAGCAGCGGGGCTTCACCCTGGTCGAAGTGCTGGTCGCGCTGATGATCATGGCGATCATGGCGGGCATGGCCTGGCAGGGTGTCGCCGGCATCGCCCGGGCGCGTGACGCGAGCCAGCAGCGCCTTGAACTCACCCTGCGCCTGAACACCGTGCTCGCCCAATGGGAGCAAGACCTGGGCGCCTTGCAGGAAACGCCGTCCACCCCCGCACTGCTGTTCGACGGCGCCAGCCTGCGCCTCACACGCCGCGCCAGCGGCGGCATGCAGGTCATCACCTGGGCGCTGCGCAGCGGCAACGGCACCGGCGTGCTGACGCGCTGGGCCGGCCCGGTGGTGACGAGCAGCGGCGCCTTGCAGGAAAGCTGGTTGCGCACCCTGCAATTCCTCGGCAACGAGCCCGGCCAGTTGCGCACGCTCGAAGGCATGGCGCAGTGGCAGCTCTACTTCTTTCGCGGCAACGCCTGGAGCAATGCGCAGTCGAGTGCCGACGTGGCCGCGCCCACACCCGGGGCCAGCGCGGTGCCGCGCCAGGCCTTGCCCTCGGGCGTGCGCGTGGTGTTCGCCTTCGACGCCGGCAGCGGCCTGAACGGCAGCCTGACGCGCGACGTGGCGCTCGGGCCGCAACTGCCATGAAGCACCTCACCCAGCCGGCGCCAATGCCGCGCCGAGCCCAGCGCGGCGCCGCCCTGCTCACGGCCATGATCATCGTCACCCTCGTCGTCACGCTGGCCGCCTCGATGGTCTGGCAGCAATGGCGCGCGGTGCAGGTGGAAGCGGCCGAACGGGCGCGGGCGCAGTCGGCATGGATCCTCTCCGGCGCACTCGACTGGGCGCGCCTGATCCTGCGTGAAGACGCGCGCAACGACCGCCCCACCTGGCTCGGCGAGCCGATGTTCACGCAGCTCGCCGAAGCGCGCCTGTCCACCTTCCTGGCCGCCGACAAAGACAACACCGACGACGCACCCGAGGCCTTCCTCTCAGGCCAGATCGTCGATGCGCAGGCGCGCTACAACATCCGCAACCTGGTCAAGGGCAGCAGCGTGCAGCCGGATGAAGTCACCACCCTGAAACAGTTGTGCGTCACCGCTGGCGTCGACCCCGAGGTCGCCACCACCGTGGCCACGGCGCTGAACGCCGCGCAGGTGCTCGCCGCCGCCAACACCAACATCGACGCCCCGCTGATGCCGCAATCGGTGGCGCAGCTGACCTGGTTCGGCCTCGACACGGCCACGGTGCAACGCCTCACGCCTTATGTCGTGATGCTGCCGGACCCGACGCCGGTGAACGTGAACACCGCCTCGCGCGAGGTGCTGGCCGCCACCATCAAGGGCCTGGACCTGGCCAGCGCCGAGCGGCTCGTGCAGATGCGCCAGCGCAGCGCGTTCAAGAGTTTGCTGGACGTCGAAGCCGAGGTGCCGCGCGCGGCGCCCCTGGACCCGCTGCGCCTGAGCGTGAAGTCGAGCTTCTTCGAAGTGCGCGGCCGGCTGCGCCTGGATGACCGGGTGCTCGACCGCGTGTCCCTGGTGAAGCGGGTCGGTGTCGAGGTGATCGTGCTCAAGCGCGACCAGATCTCCAGCCGCGAATCGGCCGGGCCCTGAAACAGTCGGCCGCGATGCTGTGATCGCTCCATAACAACTGCTTCTAAGTTGTTGATTTGTTAAGGTTTGTAGAGGGTGCATGCCTACAATGGTTGCGCCCAGGCTTCCCCCGAACATGTCGATCCTCGTCCTTCAGCTTCCGCAGCGTCATCGCTTGCGCGCCCGCAGCGCGGGCAGCGCCGAGCCCGATGGCGCACGCGCAGCCACCGACTACGCCTACGTCGCCAGCCCGGACGGGTTGATGCTCGTTTCCGAAGGCCGCTGCGCACCCGCCCTGCTGCCCAAGGCCGACACCGTGATCGCCGCACTGGCCGATGCCGACGTGAGCTGGCACCGCATCACCCTGCCCAAGGCACCGGCGCAGCGGCTGCGCGCAGCCCTCGGCGGTGTGCTCGAAGAAGCCTTGCTCGACGACGCGGATGCCGTGCACCTGGCCATCGCACCGCAGGCCGCCCCTGGCCAGCTGACCTGGGTGGCCGCGGTGGACCGGCGCTGGCTGCGCGCCGAACTCGCCGCGCTCGAAAAGGCCAACATCTTTGTCGACCGGGTCGTGCCGATGGCCTGGCCCGACGACCCGCCGGCCGGCCACTTCGCCGAAGCCGACGACGAGGCCGCCGGCACCACCCCCGGCGTCGTCCTGCACTGGTCGCATGCCGACGGCGCAGCCAGCATCCGGCTGCAGGGCGGGCTGGCACGCGCGCTGCTGCCGGCCACCACGATGCAAGGCGTGCGCTGGAGCGCCACGCCGGGTGCCGCAGCAGCCGCCGAACAATGGTTGTCGGCGCCGGTGAACGTGATGCAGCCGGGCCAGCGCCTCTTGCAAGCCGCACGCAGCCTGTGGAACCTGCGCCAGTTCGAACTCGCACGCCGCACCCGCGGTGCGCGTGCGCTGCGCGACTCGCTGCGTCAATTCCTCAGCCCCTCCTGGCGACCGGTGCGCTGGGGGCTGGCGGTGCTGGTGGCCGCGCAGATCCTCGGCCTGAATGCCTGGGCCTGGCACCAGCGCGCGGCGGTCGAGGCCAAGCGCGTGGCGATCCAGAACCTCGTGAAAGCCGCCTACCCGCGTGTCAGCGCGCAAGACGTGCAGCGCGATGCGGCCGCGGTGATGCAACGTGAAGCACAGGCCCTGCGCACCCGCGCCGGCAAGCCCGGCGACACCGACCTGGAAACCCTGCTGCAAGCCGCCGCCTCGGCCTGGCCGGCCGACCGCCCGCCAGTGGCCAACCTGCGCTTCGAGCCGGGCAAGCTGACCCTCTCGGCCGCCGGTTGGAGCGACGAGCAGGTGCAGCGGTTCCGCAGCCAGTTGCAGCCCGCCGGCTGGCAGGTGGAAGCCGCCGAAGGCCGTTTGTCGATGAGCCGCACCCGCGGCGGAGCCCGCCTGTGAACGCAACCGGTGAATCCTCGGGCAGCGAGCGCGGTGCCGCCTTGAGCGCCGCGGCCGCCAACCTGCGCCAGGTGGCGCAGCAACGCTGGCGTACCTTCGCCCCGCGCGAACGGCGTGCGCTCACGATTGCGCTGCTGGTGCTGGCCGGCTTCGCCATCTGGAGCCTGTTCGTGCAACCGGCCTGGCGCACCTTGAGCACCGCGCCGGCCCAGCTCGATCAACTCGAATCCGAACTCCAGCGCATGCAGCGCCTGGCCGCCGAAGCCCAGGAACTGCGCAGCGCCGCGCCGGTCTCGGCCAGCCAGGCCGCCGAGGCCTTGCAGTCGGCCACCGCGCGGCTGGGCAGCAGCGCCAAGCTCACGCTGCAAGGCGAACGCGCCACCCTCACGCTGACCGGCACGCCGCCCGAAGCGCTGCGTGGCTGGTTGAACGAAGCCCGCAGCGCGGCGCGCGCCCGGCCGGTCGAGGCGCAACTGACGCAGGCCACGTCCGGCTACAGCGGCAGCCTGATCCTCGCCCTGGAGGCGGCACCGTGATCCTGCGCAAACGCAACCGCCGTGGCTTTGCCAACACCGCCGCCGCCAGCGGCTGGGCCGAATCGACCCATGCCGAAGTGGCCTGGGACAAATCGCGCGGCGCGGGCCTGCGCTGGGCCCTCGGCGGCATCGTCGTCGGCGCGCTCGCCGCCACCATCGCCTTCGCGCCGGCGGCCTGGCTGGCGCGCGGGCTGGCCTCCGCCACCAACGGGCGCGTGCTGCTGGCCGACGCACGTGGCACCGTCTGGTCGGGCAGCGCGGTAGCCGTGTTGACCGGCGGGCCGGGCAGCCGCGATGCGTCGTCGCTGCCGGGCCGGCTGGAATGGGCCATCGGCACCCGCGGCCTGGGCCTCGAAGTGCGTGCCACACACGCCTGCTGCCTGAACGGCACGGTGCTGCTGCAAATCAAACCCGGTTTCGGCCGCGTGA
>JANYJL010000308.1 GCA_025361845.1 Rhizobacter sp. | reverse complement strand
CACCTTCCTGCCCTTTCGCATGAGTGGCGCCATCCTCTCGCTCACATCGCTCGACTTCCTCGGCCTCGGCGTGCCGCCCTCGACGCCCTCGCTCGGCGACCTGCTGCGCCAGGGCAAGGGCAACCTCGATTCCTGGTGGATCATCTTCCCGACCTTCGTGCTGCTGGTGCTGACGATGCTGCTGCTGACCTTCATCGGCGACGCGTTGCGCGACGCCTTCGACACGCGCAAGTCATGAGTACGCCTTTGCTTGATATCGATGGGTTGAGCGTGCGCTTTGGCGCTTCCACCGTCGTCGATCGCTTGTCGCTTTCGATCGCTCCCGGCGAGAAGGTCGGCCTCGTCGGCGAGTCGGGTTCGGGCAAGTCGATCACGGCCTTGTCGGTGCTGCGCCTCGTCGATGGTGCGGTGACGAGCGGTGCGATCCGCTTCGAAGGTGCTGACCTGCTGAAGAGGACCGAGCGCGAGATGCGCGGCCTGCGCGGCCGCCAGATCGCGATGATCTTCCAGGAGCCGATGACGGCGCTGAACCCGCTCTACACCGTGGGCAACCAGATCGGCGAGGTGCTGGAACTGCACGAGGCGCTGCGCACGAACGCAGCGCGCGGGCGCGCGATCGAGCTGCTCGCGCGCACCGGCGTGCCCGAGCCTGAACGGCGTGTGGACTCGTACCCACACGAGCTGTCCGGTGGCCAGCGCCAGCGCGCGATGATCGCGATGGCGCTCGCCTGCCGACCCAAGCTGCTGATCGCCGACGAGCCGACCACCGCACTCGACGTGACGATCCAGGCGCAGATCCTCGCCCTGCTCGACGAACTGCAACGCGAGATGGGCATGGCCCTGCTCTTCATCACGCACGACCTGAGCCTGGTGCGCCGCTACACCCACCGCGTGGGCGTGATGGAACGCGGCGTGCTGGTCGAGAGCGGGCCGACCGAAAAGGTCTTCGCCGACCCGCAGCATGCTTACACCCGCAAGCTGCTCGCGAGCCGGCCGCAGCGTGTGGTGCAGCCGGTGGCCGCCGACGCGCCGGTGCTGGTGCAGGCGCGCGATGTGCGCGTCACCTTCCCGGTCGCGCAAGGCTGGTTCCGCAAGACCCAGTTCGAAGCGGTGCGGCGTTGCACGCTGAGCCTGCAACGTGGTGAGACGCTCGGCATCGTCGGCGAATCGGGTTCGGGCAAGACGACGCTGGGCATGGCGCTGCTCGCCTTGCAGCCGATCGCTTCGGGCGAGGTCGAGTTCGCCGGCCGGCGCATCGACAACGCCGAACGCGCCGAACTGCGCACGATGCGCAGTCGCATGCAGGTGGTGTTCCAGGACCCGTTCGCCTCGCTCAGCCCGCGTTTGACGGTCGGCCAGATCGTCGGCGAAGGCCTGGCCCTGCATCGGCGCGAACTCAGTGCTCCGCAGCGTGAGGCGCTGGTGTTGCAGATGCTCGACGAGGTGGGCCTGAGCGCGGCGCAGGGCGTGGCCGATGTGCTGCAACGCTACCCGCACGAGTTCAGCGGCGGCCAGCGCCAGCGCATCGCGATCGCGCGCGCGGTGGTGCTGCGCCCCGAGGTGCTGGTGCTCGACGAGCCGACCTCGGCGCTCGATGTGTCGGTGCAGCAGCAAGTGCTCGCGCTGCTGGCCGAACTGCAACGGCACTACGGCATGAGCTATGTGTTCATCAGCCACGACCTCGCCGTGGTGCGCGCGATGGCGCACCGCGTGATCGTGATGAAGGACGGCGCGGTGGTGGAAGAGGGCGAAGCGCAGGCGCTGTTCGATGCGCCGCGCGAGCCGTACACGCGCGCCTTGCTGGCGGCGGCTCAGCTCGTGTGATGTCTGCCCCCACGTCGCTTCGCTCCTGCCCCCCGAGGGGGCGCTCAGCCGCCGTGAGGCGGCTCGGCGTCGGCTGAGGGCTCATTTCGGCGCGCGCAGGCGCTTGCCGAACTGCACTTCGTAGCGCGTCTGCTTGTCGGCGTCGGCGAACTGCAAATTGTTGGCGGCCCATTCGTAGGCCGCACTGAATTCGTCGATCTGCATCGTGCCGTGCATCAGCAGCACATCGAGCTGGCCACGCTCGCGTGTCGGTTGAAGCTTGAGGCGATAGACGATGTCGTTGACCTTGACCTGAAGGCGTCCGCCTGAGAGCTGTGCCTGCGCTGGCCCGCAACTCGGTGCCTGCGCGGCGAGCGTGACGCACAGGCGCGCGTCGTAGCTGCCCGCCGCTGGCGCGGCCTGCGCGCCGGCCGCGCAGAGCAGTGCCAACAGGCTGATGAAGCGGACGTGCTTGTGGTTCATCTCGCCCGATTCACTTGAGCAGGCCTTCGGCCTTCATCGCTTGCTGCACCGCCGGGCGCGTGGCGATGCGGCCGAGGTAGGCCGTCAGGTTCGTCAGCGCCGAGATGTCCAGGCGGACGAACTTGCTCCAGCCGGCGACGGTGAACAGGTAGGCATCCGCCACCGTGAAGTGCTCGCCCATCAGGAAGGGTTTGTCGGCGAGCGCCTTGTCCACGATCGTCAGGCGATCGATGAGGCGGGCGCTGACCAGCGGCTTGTAGTCGGCCGGCGTGGCGGGGTTGAACAGCGGGCTGAAACCCTTGTGCAGTTCGCTCGTGATGTAGTTCAGCCACTCCTGCAAGCGGTAGCGCGCCATCGTCCCGGCAGCCGGCGCGAGGTTCTTGGCCGGCACCAGATCGGCAATGTACTGAACGATGGCCGGGCCCTCGGAGAGGCGCTCACCGTTGTCGAGTTCGAGCAGGGGCACCGAGCCCTTCGGGTTGATCGTGTAGTAGTCGGTCCCGTCGGCGAGCTTCTTGGTCTTGGTGTCGGCCAGAACGGCTTCGAAGGGCAGGCCCGCTTCGTGCAGCACGATGTGCGGGGACATGGAACAGGCGCCGATGCTGTAGTAAAGCTTCATGGTGGGTCAGTCGAGTTGGACGGACCCGCATTACACCGCTACTGTCGAAAACATGCTGGCGGGCTTGGATTTTGCGAAATCGCCGGCATCTGAGGCACCCTGAGGAGAAACCATGGACCTTCAACACCCCCGCAGCGTCGAGCGCACCGTGCGCGGCCAGCCCACCTCCGATGGCGCGGGCGTCAAGCTCACGCGTGTGCTCACGCAGCCGCTGCAACGCCGGCTCGACCCCTTCCTGATGCTCGACGCCTTCGGCAGCGACACAGCGGGCGACTACATCGGCGGCTTCCCCGAGCACCCGCACCGTGGCTTCGAGACCGTGACGATCATGCTGGCCGGCCGCATGCGGCATCAGGACAGCGTGGGCAATGTCGGCCTGCTCGAGCCCGGCAGCGTGCAGTGGATGACGGCCGGCCGCGGCATCATCCACAGCGAGATGCCCGAGCAGACCGAGGGTCGCATGGCCGGCTTTCAGCTCTGGGTGAACCTGGCGGCGAAGGACAAGATGACGGCGCCCGCCTATCGCGACGTGCCGCCGGCCGGCGTGCCCCAACTCACGCTCGACAGCGGCGTGACGCTGCGTGTGATCGCGGGTGAGGCACAGGGCGTGACCGGCGCGGTGACACGCCCGACGACCGAGCCGCTGGTGCTGGACATCACCTTGCCACCCGGCACGAGGCTCGACACGGCATTGCCGGTCGGGCACAACGCCTTTGCCTATGTGTTCGGCGGCGCGGTCGATGTCGGCGGTGAGGCACCGACGCGGGTGGAGAACCAGCTGATGGCAATCCTGCGCAACGACCCGGGTTCGGACGGCGTGCGCCTCGCTGCACCCGCCACCCTCACCGAGCCGGCGCGCGTGCTGCTCGTCGCCGGCCGCCCGTTGAACGAGCCGATCGCGCAGCACGGGCCTTTCGTGATGAACACGACCGAAGAGATCTACAAGGCTGTCGCGGACTACCAGCGCGGTGCGCTGGCGACCTGAAGCGCCGCGCTCAGCCTTCGTCGCGCGCCAGCTTCTCGCTCTTCCAGTAGACGTCGTCGCCGCCTAGCCCGTCGAGGTTGGCGCGGTTCAGCACGCGCGCCAGCACGAACAGCAGATCGGAGAGGCGGTTGAGGTACTGGCGCGGTTCGGCGCGCACCTTGTCCACGGCCGCCAGCGCCACCACTGCGCGCTCCGCACGCCGCGCGACGGTGCGGCCCACGTGGGCCAGTGCCGCACTGCGCGTGCCTGCGGGCAGGATGAATTCTTTCAGCCGCGGCAGCGTGGCGTTGTAGTGTTCCAGCGCTTCGTCGAGCCGTAGCACGGCCGCCATCTTCAGCAGCTCGAAACCGGGAATCGACAGCTCGCCGCCGAGGTTGAACAGCTCGTGCTGGATGACGACGAGCAGCTCGCGCACATCGTCCGGCAGCGGCTCGGCAAGCAGCACGCCGAGGCCCGAGTTGAGTTCATCGACATCGCCCATGGCCTGCACCCGCAGGTGGTCCTTCGGCACACGCGTGCCGTCGCCGAGGCCGGTGGTGCCGTCGTCGCCAGTGCGCGTGGCGATCTGTGAAAGTCGGTTGGCCATGGGCTTTTGCTTCGTCAAACTGCCGCGAGGGCCTGGTCGATGTCGGTGATCAGGTCGTCCACATGCTCGATGCCGACCGACAGGCGCACCATGTCGACGCTGACCCCGGCCTTGGCCATCTCGTCCGCACCCAACTGGCGGTGCGTGGTCGAGGCCGGGTGGCAGGCGAGGGACTTCGAATCGCCGATGTTGACGAGCCGCGTGAAGAGCTTCAGCGCATCCTGGAAGCGCCCACCGCCGGCCAGGCCGTCCTGCACGCCGAAGCTGATGATGCCGCTGGCGCGCCCGCCCAGGTACTTCTGCACCAGCGCCTGATCCGCATGGTCGGGCAGGCCGGCGTAGTTGACCCAGCCGACCTTCGGATGTTTCTTCAGATGTTTGGCGATGGCGAGTGCGTTGTCGCAGATGCGGTCCATGCGCAGCGCGAGCGTCTCGATGCCTTGCAGGATCAGGAAGGCGTTCATCGGCGCGAGCGCCGCGCCCATGTTGCGCAGGGGCACGACCCGCGCGCGGCCGATGTAGGCCGCCGGCCCGAGCGCTTCGGTGTAGACCACGCCGTGGTACGACACATCGGGCTCGTTGAGCCGCTTGAAGCGTGCCTTGTGCTGCGCCCACGGGAACTTGCCGGAATCGACGATCGCGCCGCCGACGCTGTTGCCGTGGCCGCCGAGGTACTTGGTGAGCGAGTGCACGACGATGTCGGCGCCATGCTCGAACGGTCGGCACAGGTAGGGCGTGGGGACAGTGTTGTCGACGATCAGTGGAATGCCGTGGCGGTGCGCGATATCGGCCAGCTTCGCGAGGTCGGTGATGTTGCCCAGCGGGTTGCCGATCGATTCGCAGAAGATCGCCTTCGTCTTCGCGTCGATCAGCGGCTCGAAGGAATTCGGCACGCGGTGGTCGGCAAAACGCACTTCGATGCCGAGTTGCGGGAAGGTGTGCGCAAACAGGTTGTAGGTGCCGCCGTACAGCGTCGTCGCCGAGACGATGTTGTCGCCCGCTTCGGCGATCGTCTGGATCGAGTAGCTGATGGCCGCCATGCCCGAGGCTACGCACAGCGAGGCGAGGCCACCTTCCAGCTCGGCCAGGCGCTGCTCGAGCACCGCATTGGTCGGGTTCATGATGCGGGTGTAGATGTTGCCCGCGACCTTGAGGTCGAAGAGGTCAGCGCCGTGCTGGGTGTTGTCGAAGGCGTAGGCGACGGTCTGGTAGATCGGCACCGCAACGGCCTTGGTCGTCGGGTCCGGGTGCTGGCCGCCGTGCACGGCGATGGTTTCGATTTTCAAGGCTGTCTCCTGATGTTGTCGAATCGCCGATGAGGCATCGGGACCGGCAGTTTAGCCATGCCACGCGGATGCGCTTGCGCGGATTCATAGAATGCATACGTGCTGGCAGCAGACCGGCGAACACCGGAGACAGACGATGAACGCACCGATACCCACCCATGTGCTGCCGACGTTCGAGCGCCGCCCGGTGCCGGCGGTGATGCTGGCGGCGCTGAAAAAGCGCTTCGGCGATCGTTGCTCGACAGCGATGGCGGTGCGCGAACAGCATGGCCGCGACGAGTCGCCGTTCGAGGTGCCACCGCCCGAGGTGGTGGTGTTCTGCGAGTGCACGCAGGACGTGGCCGAGGTCGTGACGCTCGCCGCTGAACACGCGGTGCCGGTGATTCCTTTCGGTGTCGGCTCCTCGCTCGAAGGCCACCTGCTCGCGGTGCAGGGCGGCGTGAGCATCGACCTCGGGCGCATGGCGCGCATCGTCAGCGTGCAACCGGAAGATTTGACGGTGACGGTTCAGGCGGGCGTGACCCGCGAGCAGCTGAACCGCGAGATCCGCGACACCGGCCTGTTCTTCCCGATCGATCCGGGCGCCAACGCCACGCTCGGCGGCATGTCGGCCACACGCGCCAGCGGCACGAACGCGGTGCGCTACGGCACGATGCGCGAGAACGTGCTGGCGCTGACGGTGGTGACGGCGAGTGGCGAAGTCATCCACACCGGCACACGTGCGAAGAAAAGCAGCGCGGGTTACGACCTCACGCGCCTGTTCGTGGGCAGCGAAGGCACGCTCGGCGTGATGACCGAGATCACCTTGCGGCTCTACCCACAGCCCGAAGCGGTGATGGCCGCGGTGTGCAGCTTCCCGAGCATCGAAGCGGCAGTGAAGACGACGATCCAGGTCATCCAGATGGGCGTGCCGATCGCCCGCTGCGAGTTGCTCGACACGAACGCGGTGCGTGCCGTCAACAAACACGACAAGCTGACGCTGCGCGAAGGGCCGATGCTGCTGATGGAGTTTCACGGCACACCGGCGAGCGTGAAGGAACAGGTCGCGACGGTTGAAGACATTGCGCGCGAGCAGGGCGGCATGGCCTTCGAATGGGCCAGCACCCCGGAGGAACGCACCCGCCTGTGGACCGCGCGCCACCACGCGTATTTCGCCGGCATGCAGATGAGACCCGGCTGCCGCACCGTCACCACCGATACCTGCGTGCCGATCTCGCACCTGGCCGAGTGCCTGCTCGCCACTGTCGCCGAGGTCGAGGCCTCAGGCCTGCCGTACTACATCGTCGGCCACGTCGGCGATGGCAACTTCCACGTCGCTTACCTGATCGACCCGACGATCCCGCAAGAGCGCGAGACGGCCGAGCAGTTGAACCTTCAGCTCGTGCAGCGCGCGCTGAGCCTGGACGGCACCTGCACCGGCGAGCACGGCATCGGCTTGCACAAACAAGGCTTCCTCGTCGACGAGACCGGCGAAGGCGCGGTCGAGATGATGCGCACCGTCAAGCGCGCGCTCGACCCGAAGAACATCATGAACCCGGGGAAGATTTTCTCGATGTGAGGCGAAGGCCAAGCTGGCCGCGCAACCGCCCTGACGGCTCTTGGGAGGTCTGGGCTACCGGCTTGCGGCTCGTTGCTGCCGTTCGGTGGCGGCCGTCCGCAGGTGCCGGGCGGAGCGAGAGCGCTGCGGCGGGGTGCCGTGTTGCGTTCATGTCCCCCAGGCCGGTTGACCAGCAAGCGCCTCGGGTCGAATCGATCCGGCCCTCCTCCTTCACTTCACTCCACACGGCACCCCACCACAGCGCTCTGGGCACCACGCTGCCAGTTGTCGAAGACCGTTG
>JANYJL010000297.1 GCA_025361845.1 Rhizobacter sp. | reverse complement strand
GTTTGAAGTTGCAGTAAAGGGAGCGCTAAAGTTATGAAGCTATGGCCACTTCGATTTTCCATTTGGTGCGCGTTTTCGTAAATTTGTATTGATCCGAGTGACTTGAATGAAGAGCGGCTGCGTCTTCTCGAGGTTGATGATGTGGATCTTGTTGCGATGGCCGTAGATGTACGGGGCCATTTTCGGGTTCCAGAAGCGGGTCTGGTGGCCAAAGTGGACACCGGCTTCCAGCATTTCACGCATGGATACAGTCATGAGGACTCCAAAGGTTGGTTCTAGAATCCGGCTCGAATCGCAGCAGGTCGCTTCCCCTTCAGGAAGCGCTTGCCGCAACACCTTTCATCAGCCGGACTCGCGGATTTGTTCATCTGCGCAGCACTATTGCTGAGGGCATCATCCGAATATCACCTGGTGCTGCCCGCTCTCAGATAAACCGCTCGATTCTAGCACGGCCCATGACCCCAGACCCCTTCCGCTCCCCTGCTGCTGCCCTCCTGGCGCGCGGCGCCTGACCATGCGTGTTGCCGTGATCGGCGCCGGCGTGGTCGGCGTCACCACCGCCTACGAACTCGCGGCCGACGGCCACCAGGTCGTCGTCTACGAACGGCGCAGCGGCGTGGCCGCCGAAACCAGTTTCGCCAACGCCGGCATCGTGGCGCCGGGTTATGTCACGCCCTGGACAGCGCCAGGCCTGCCCGGCCACGTGCTGCGCCACCTGCTGGCCGCCCACGCCCCGGTGCGCGTGCGCGCCGGGCTCGATGCCGCTGCGCTGCGCTGGATGTGGAAGTGGTGGCGCGCCTGCCGCAGCGGCAGCTACCCGGCCAATCGCCTGCGCATGCAGCGCCTGGCCGTCTACAGCCGCGCGCGGCTGCACACGCTCACGCACGAGCTGCACATCGAACACGAGCGCGCTGAAGGCTGTCTGGTGCTGCTGCGCACGCCACAAGACCTGGCGCTGGCACGGCCCGCGCTCAAGCTGCTGGCCGAAGGGCCGACACGTTTCAAGCTGCTCGACGCGGCGCGCTGCCGCACGGTGGAGCCCGGGCTCAACGCCGACATGCCGCTGCACGCCGGCATCTACCTGCCCGACGATGAGGTGGGCAACTGCCGGCAGTTCACGATGCTCCTGCGCCAGGAAGCGCAGCGCCTCGGCGCGGACTTCCGTTTCCACACCGAAGTGCACAAGCTCGTGCCCGGGGCGAAGCCGGAAGTGGTGAGCCTGCAGCGCGAGCCGGAAGCGCCCGCCCAGCATTCCTCCTTCAGCGCCGCGCTGGAACCCGAAGCCTCCCCCAGCGCAGAAGAGGCTTCCACTCCGCAGAGCGAGAGCTTCGATGCCATCGTGCTGTGCGCCGCGCTCGGCGCGCCGGCCTTGCTGCGTCCGCATGGGCTGAAGCTGCCCATGCAGGCGGTGCACGGCTACTCGGTGACCGCGCCCTTGCGGCAGTTCGAGGCTCACCCCGATCACGGCCCGCGCGCGGGCGTGATCGACGAACGCTACAAGGTCGCCATCAGCCGCATCGGCTCGCGCATCCGCGTGGCCGGTGGCGCCGAGATCGGTGGATCGAACGAACACCACCACCCCAACGCTTTGGCGACGCTCTACAAGGTGCTCGATGACTGGTTCCCGGGCGCCGCGCGGCTGGGCCAGGCCCTGCCCTGGAAAGGCGCGCGCCCAATGCTGCCCGATGGCCCGCCGGTGCTGGGCGCCAGCGGCATCCCCGGCGTGTGGCTGAACCTCGGCCACGGCTCGAGCGGCTGGGCGCTGGCCTGCGGGTCGGCGCGGGTGCTGGCCGATGCGGTGGCCGGGCGCCGTGCGGCGATCGACACCGAAGGCCTGGGCGTCGAGCGCCTGCGCGGCTGAACGGACCGCGGCCCATGCAACGCATCCTTCCCAACATCGAAGCGCTGCGCCTGTTCGATGTGGCGCAGACACGCGCCACCGAACAAGCGGCGATGGCGGGTTTGTCGCCGCACACGCTGATGCGCCGCGCCGGCCTGGCCACGGCCCAACTGGCGCTCGCCATCGCGCCCCATGCAGCCCGGGTGTGGATTGCGGGTGGTCCGGGCAACAACGGCGGCGACGGACTCGAAGCCGCCCTGCACCTGACGCAATGGGGCAAGCAGGTCGATGTGAGTTTGATCGGCGATGCAGCGGCGCTGCCCGACGATGCGAAGGAAGCCCTCGTCCGCGCGCAGGCGGCCGGCGTTCGAATCGACGTCGGTCGATCGATGCCGCTGGAGGCACCGGACCTCGCGATCGACGCCTTGCTCGGCATCGGCGCCAGCCGCGCGTCGCAGGGGCCGATTGCCGATGCGATGCGCAGCCTCAACGAATTGCCCTGCCCCGTGCTCGCGATCGACCTGCCTTCGGGTCTGAACGCAAACACCGGCCAGCCGCTCGGCGACGCCTGCGTGATCGCTCGCCACACGCTGGCCTTGCTGACGCTCAAGCCGGGCCTGTTCACCGGCGCAGGGCGTGACCATGCGGGCACGGTGTGGCTCGACACGCTCGGCATCGACACCAGCGCCAACGCGTCGTGCGCCTGGCTCGCCGGCCGCACGAACGCCGAACCCCCAGCGCGCCATCACGCCCAGCACAAAGGCAGCTTCGGTGACCTGGCCGTGGTCGGCGGCGCGAGCGGCATGACGGGTGCTGCGCTGCTGGCGGCACGCGCTGCGCTGGCGGCGGGCGCGGGCCGCGTGTTTGTGCGCCAGCTCGGCGAGCCGCCGGTCAGTCACGATGCGCTGAGCCCAGAACTGATGTTCCGCGCCGACTGGCCGGGCGCCGATTTGCACAGCCTTCAGCGCACCACCGTGGTCTGCGGCTGCGGTGGCGGCCTCGCAGTGCGCGAGCTGCTGCCGCGCCTGTTGAGCGCAGCGCCCCGGTTGGTGCTGGATGCCGATGCGCTGAACGCCATCGCATCCGACACCGTCCTGCAAACCCTGCTTCAGGCGCGCGCAGGCCGCGGCCTGCCCAGCGTGCTCACGCCGCACCCGCTGGAAGCGGCTCGCCTGGCGAATGTCAGTACCGCAGAAGTACAGGCCGACCGGCTCGCTGCCGCGCAGCACCTGGCCGATCGCTTCCAGTGCACGGTACTGCTCAAAGGGTCCGGCACGGTGGTGAGCAGCGCCGGGCGCCTGCCTTCGATCAACCCGACCGGCAATGCGTCCCTCGCCAGCCCCGGCACTGGCGATGTGTTGGCCGGCTGGCTGGGCGGCTTGTGGGCGCAATGGGCTGGTGCTTCGGCCGATGCGGAAGCACCGATGCACGCCCACACCAGCGCCGTGGCGGCAGCCTATCTGCACGGCGCCGCGGCCGAGGGCATTCACTTCGGCCCCTTGCGTGCCTCCGAGCTGATCGAGCGCCTGCACGCGCAGCGGCAGTCGCCGCCGCGCTGAGCCAGATCAGCGCCGCGTGGCCTTGGCCGCGCTGCGGCCACCACTCGATTTGCGCGCCGCCGACTTCGCAGCCCGCACCGGGTGCGGAGCACCCTTGCCGGCCGGCCCCCGGACCTTGCCCTTGGTGGCGGCCTTGACCGCTCGATCGGTCTCCTTGATCACCGCCAGTTCATTGCTTGCGGCGGCGGCCTTCTCGCCCGCCTTGTCGCGCCGGCCGCGCGCGGTGACCACGTCGTCCTCGCCTTCGTGGACCATGCGGAAGTCGATCTTGCGGCCATCGAGATCGACGCGACTGACCTGCACACGAACGCGCGATCCGACGGTGTAACGCAGCCCGCTGCGCTCGCCGCGCAGTTCCTGGCGCACTTCATCGAAGCGGAAATACTCACCGCCGAGTTCGGTGATGTGCACCAGACCTTCCACGTACAAACCGTCGAGCTGCACGAACAGGCCGAAGCTCGTGACCGCGCTGACGGTGCCGCCATATTCCTCACCCAGGTGCTCGCGCATGTAGCGGCATTTGAGCCAGGCTTCCACGTCGCGCGAGGCTTCGTCGGCACGCCGCTCGTTGGCGCTGCAGTGGGCGCCGGCGGCTTCCCACATCTCGCCTTCGGCCGTCAGGGCCGGCGCCTTGGCCTTCAGCGATTTCGACAGCTTGCGCGGCGGCGCCGGCTGCGCCACCGCAGACGTGACGAGGTGATAGCGCTTGCCATGCAGCAAGGCCTTGATCACGCGGTGCACCAGCAGGTCGGGGTAGCGCCGGATCGGGCTCGTGAAGTGCGTGTAGGCCTCATAAGCCAGGCCGAAGTGGCCGGAGTTGGTGCCGGTGTAGATGGCCTGCTGCATCGAACGCAGCAGCATGGTATGGATCTGCTGCGCGTCGACGCGGTCCTTGGTCGCCGCGGCTATCACCTGGAACTCGCCGGGCTTCGGGTTGTCGCTGATCGACAGGCCGAGGCCGAGCGCGCGCAGGTAGTTCTGCAGCAGCGTCTTCTTCTCGGGCGTCGGGCCTTCGTGCACGCGGTAGAGCGAGGGGTGCTTGGCGCGCGCGATGAAATCGGCCGAGCACACATTCGCCGCGAGCATCGCCTCTTCGATGAGCTTGTGCGCTTCGGTGCGGGTGCGCGGCACGATCTTCTCGATGCGGCCGTTCTCGTCGCAGACGATCTGCGTCTCGGTGGTCTCGAAGTCGACCGCGCCGCGTTTGGCGCGCTCCTTCAGCAGCGCGCGGTAGACCTCGTGCAGGTTCAACAGATCCGGCCCACGCTCCTTGCGGCGTGCCGCTTCCGGCCCGCGCGTGTTGGCCAGGATGGCCGCGACCTCGGTGTAGGTGAACCGCGCCTGCGAGCAGATCACGGCCGGGAAGAACTGGTAGGCATGCACATCGCCGCTCGCCGTGATGAGCATGTCGCACACCATCGCCAGCCGGTCTTCGTTCGGGTTCAGCGAACACAGGCCGTTGGAGATCTTCTCCGGCAGCATCGGGATCACGCGGCGCGGAAAGTAGACCGAGGTCGCTCGCTCGTACGCATCGACATCGAGTGCTTCGCCCGGCTTCACGTAGTGGCTCACGTCGGCGATGGCGACGATGAGGCGCCAGCCGTTGTTGTTCTTGACCTTGCCGATCTTGGCGGGCTCGCAATACACCGCATCGTCGAAGTCGCGGGCGTCTTCGCCGTCGATGGTGACGAGCGGCACGTCGGTCAGGTCGATGCGACCCTTGCGATCGACCGGGCGGATCTTGTCGGGCAGGCTCGCCGCCTCGGCCAAAGTGGCGGGCGAGAAGCGGTGTGGCACTTCGTACTTGCGCACCGCGATCTCGATTTCCATGCCGGGGTCGTCGATCTCGCCGAGCACCTCGGTCACGCGGCCCATCGGCTGCGAGTAGAGCGAGGGCGGCTCGGTGAGTTCGATCGCGACGACCTGCCCGGCGGTCGCATTCGCGAGGCCGTTTTTCGGGACCATGATGTCCTGACCGTAGCGCTTGTCTTCGGGGGCCACGAGCCAGATGCCGCTTTCGTGCAGCAGGCGGCCGATGATCGGCGCCTTCTTGCGTTCGAGGATCTCGAGCACGCGGCCTTCGGGGCGGCTCTTGCGGTCGTAGCGAATGATGCGGACCTTGACGCGGTCGCGGTGCAGCACCGCGCGCATCTCCTGAGGCGACAGGTAAACGTCGGCCTCGTGGTCGTCACGGATGAGAAAACCGTGCCCGTCGCGATGGCCCTGAACGGAGCCCTCGACTTCACTCATCAGCTCGGCGCCGACGGGGTTCTGTAGATTGGATGATGATGTTTTGATGATATAGTCCAAGACTTCCTGAAATGCCCAGGTGGCGGAATTGGTAGACGCACTAGTTTCAGGTACTAGCGGGTAACTCCGTGGGGGTTCGAGTCCCTTCCTGGGCACCAGAGTAGATAAGAAAACAAGAATGAGAGAGACAAAATAGAGAGACCTGCAAAACGCGCTTCGGCGCGTTTTTTCTTTGGGGATTTGACAAGACCGCGGCTTTCGTCAAATGACGAACTTCTTGGCCAAGCCATCGGGCCGCAGGCTGTCGTATTCCTCGAACGGCTGATGGATCCAGGGGCTCGTCGGCAGCAGTTCGACGTAGTAGTCGGGCGTGTAGCTCGACGCTGCCTTGTTCCAGATGACCGCCGAGCGCAGCTCGCTGATCGCCGGCATCCCACGCAGCCGATCGACCACCGCGCGCAGCGTCACGCCCGAGTCCGCCAAGTCGTCCACCAGCAGCACGCGCCCTGCCAGTTCACCCTTCGGCAGGGTGATGTACTTGGCCATGTCCAGGCGGCCCTGGATGGTGCCGGCATCCGCCCGATATGAACTGGTCGACATGATCGCCAGCGGCTTGTCGAACACGCGCGAGAGCACGTCGCCCGGCCGCATGCCGCCACGCGCCAGGCACAGGATCTGATCGAACTCCCAGCCCGAGGCATGAACCTTGAGCGCCAAGCGCTCGGTGAGCATGTGGTACTCGTCCCATGACACGTAAAGGTGTTTGCCGTCGTCGGTGAGCATGCGGTCTCCTGGGGGTTTCGCGGATGGGTGTCGCTGCGTTGCGCGGGCAATGCAGCTCAGGCTTTGTACGGGTGACGCAGCAGGATCGTGTGGTCACGGTCCGGCCCGGTGGACACCATGTCGATCGGCGCGCCGATGAACTGCTGCACACGCTCCAGGTACCGGCGCGCGTTCAACGGAAGTTTGTCCCACTGCGTGACGCCATAGGTCGTCTCGGTCCAGCCGGGGAAGCTGTCGTAGATCGGCACGCAGGCGACGATGTCGTCGGCGTCAAGCGGCAGGATGTCGATGCGCTGGCCGTGCAAATCGTAGCCGACACACACCTTGATCTCGTCCAGCCCGTCGAGCACGTCGAGCTTGGTGATGCACAGGCCCGACACACCGTTGATGATGATCGAGCGCTTCAGCAGCGCCGCATCGAGCCAGCCGCAACGGCGCGGCCGGCCCGTCACGGTGCCGCGTTCCTGGCCGACGGTCGAGAGGTGATAGCCCACCGTGCCGGGCTCGTCCATCGGCAACTCGGTCGGGAACGGCCCGCTGCCCACGCGCGTGGTGTAGGCCTTGGTGATGCCGAGGATGTAGTGCAGCAAGTCAGGCCCGACACCGGCACCCGCGGCCGCGTTGCCGGCCACGCAGTTGCTCGACGTGACGTACGGGTAGGTGCCGTGGTCGATGTCGAGCAAGGTGCCCTGCGCGCCTTCGAACAGGATGTTCGCGCCCTTGCGATGCGCGTTGTGCAGGATGTAGCCGACGTCCGCCATCATCGGCTTGAGCTGCTCGGCCACCTTCATGGCGAGATCGAAGATCGGCTGGAACGCGAGCGGTTTGCCCTTGAGGTAGCCGGTGAGCGCGAAGTTGTGCAGCTCGAGCAACTCGTGCAGCTTCTTCGCAAAACGCTCAGGGTGCTTCAGGTCCTGCACGCGCAGCGCACGGCGCGCCACCTTGTCTTCGTAGGCCGGGCCGATGCCCTTGCCTGTGGTGCCGATCTTGCCGGCGCCACTGGTCTCGCGCAGCGCTTCACGCGCCTTGTCGACTTCCACGTGGAAGGGCAGGATCAACGGGCACGACTCGCTGATGAACAGGCGCGAACGCACTTCGACGCCAATGGCTTCGAGCCGTTCGATCTCGGCCAACAGGTGCGTCGGATCGACCACCACGCCGTTGCCGATGTAGCAGGCCACACCGTCGCGCATGATGCCCGAGGGGATCAGTTGCAAGGCCGTCTTCACGCCCTTGATGACGAGCGTGTGGCCGGCGTTGTGACCGCCCTGGAAACGCACCACGGCCTGCGCGTGGTCGGTCAGCCAGTCGACCACCTTGCCCTTGCCTTCGTCTCCCCATTGGGTGCCGACGACGACGACGTTGTGGCCCGGGGTGCCGACGCTTGCTTGTTGCATGAAACTGTGT
>JANYJL010000287.1 GCA_025361845.1 Rhizobacter sp. | reverse complement strand
GCCACCAGACCCGCTTCTGGAACCCGAAAATGGCCCCGTACATCTACGGCCATCGCAACAAGATCCACATCATCAACCTCGAGAAGACGCAGCCGCTCTTCAACGACGCGATGAAGTTCGTCCGCACGCTTGCGGCCAAGCGCGGCACCATCCTGATGATCGGCACGAAGCGCCAGGCGCGTGACGTCATCGCCCTGGAAGCCAAGCGTTGTGGCATGCCCTACGTCGACCAGCGTTGGCTGGGCGGCATGATGACCAACTTCAAGACCGTCAAGGGTTCGCTGAAGAAGCTCAAGGACATGCAGGCGCAGATCGAAGCCGGCACCGAAATCCGCATCAAGAAGGAAGCGCTGATGTTCCAGCGCGACCTCGCGAAGCTCGAGAAGGACATTGGCGGCATTCAGGACATGAGCGCGTTGCCCGATGCCATGTTCGTCATCGACGTGGGTTACCACAAGATCGCGATTCTCGAAGCCAAGAAGCTCGGCATCCCGGTCATCGGCATCGTCGACTCGAACCACTCGCCGAT
The DNA here is from genome assembly GCA_025361845.1 of Rhizobacter sp. GTDB lineage: Bacteria > Pseudomonadota > Gammaproteobacteria > Burkholderiales > Burkholderiaceae_C > JANYJL01. Next base: position 1,721 of record JANYJL010000287.1, on the reverse strand, counting down.
CGGCATCGACTACGTGATCCCGGGCAACGACGACTCGTCCAAGGCCGTGGCGCTGTACGCCAAGGCCGTGGCTGATGCCGTGCTCGAAGGCAAGGCGAACGCCGGCAACGACCTGGTGCAGGCGGTGGCCGCCCAGGGCGACGAGTTCGTGGAAGTCAACGAAGCCGCCTGACGCGCCGCCCGGCCTGCCGCCTGACGGCAGGCATCCAAGAAAGGGGCTGCTACAGCCCCTTTTTTTCCAACACGACACGAATCAACGGTCCCGTCCTGCAAGGCGGGGCGAATGGAGAATAAAGATGGCAGTTATCACTGCAAGCATGGTCGGCGAACTGCGCGCCAAGACCGACGCGCCGATGATGGAATGCAAGAAGGCCCTGACCGAGGCCGAGGGCGACATGGAGCGCGCCGAAGAGCTGCTGCGCGTCAAGCTCGGCAGCAAGGCCGGCAAGGCCTCGTCGCGCGTCACCGCCGAAGGCGTGGTCACTGCGGCAATGAGCGGCGGCGCGGGTGCGCTGGTCGAAGTCAACTGCGAAACCGACTTCGTCACCAAGAACGATTCGTTCCTGGCCTTCGCGAAGGCCTGCGCTGAGCTGATTGCCAAGAGCAACCCGGCCGACGTGGCTGCGCTGTCGGCCCTGCCGCACACACAAGACGGCTTCGGCCCGACGCTCGAAGACGTGCGCAAGGGCCTGATCGGCAAGATCGGCGAGAACATGTCGATCCGCCGCTTCAAGCGCTACGGCGGTTCCGGCAAGCTGGCCAGCTACCTGCACGGCACGCGCATCGGCGTGATGGTCGAGTTCGAGGGTGACGAAGTCGCCGCGAAGGATGTCGCCATGCACGTCGCCGCGATGAAGCCGGTGTCGCTGGCAGCCAGCGACGTGCCGGCCGCGCTGATCGAGAAAGAGCGCAGCATTGCCGCGCAAAAGGCCGCTGAAGACGCCGAGAAGGCCAAGGCCGAGGGCAAGACACCGCAGTCGGCCGAGATCGTCGCGCGGCGTGTCGACGGTTCGGTGCAGAAGTACCTGAAAGAGGTGAGCCTGCTGAGCCAGACCTTCGTCAAGAACGACAAGCAGACCGTCGAGCAGATGCTCAAGGCCGCGAACACCAAGATCGCCGGCTTCACGCTCTACGTGGTCGGTGAAGGCATCGAGAAGAAGGTCGACGATTTCGCGGCCGAAGTGGCTGCGCAAGTCGCCGCCGCCAAGGGCGCCTGAGCCGGAGGCAGCGGGATCGGCGGGCGGGCAGGGCGTTTAGACTTCGGCACCCCAAAAAAACAGTTCAAGGAGCCCACCGCATGCCCGCCTTCAAGCGAATCCTGCTGAAACTTTCCGGCGAAGCCCTGATGGGCGACGACGCCTACGGCATCAACCGCGCGACCATCGTGCGCATGGTGCGCGAAGTGCAGGAAATCACCCAGCTCGGCGTCGAAGTCGCCGTCGTCATCGGCGGCGGCAACATCTTCCGCGGCGTGGCGGGTGGCGCGGTCGGCATGGACCGCGCGACTGCCGATTACATGGGCATGCTCGCCACCGTGATGAACGCGCTGGCGCTGGCCGACACGATGCGCCAGGAGGGCATGACGGCGCGCGTGATGTCCGCCATCGCGATCGACCAGGTGGTCGAGCCCTATGTTCGCCCGAAGGCCCTGCAATACCTCGAAGAGGGCAAGGTCGTGGTGTTCGCGGGTGGCACCGGCAACCCCTTCTTCACGACCGACA
>JANYJL010000285.1 GCA_025361845.1 Rhizobacter sp. | reverse complement strand
CGTGGTGGCTGGATTTCTCTGGGGCCGGAAACCGGTCGCTCGTAGCGACGATTTCCAACCCGGTTCGACGGATTATAGGTGACCGTCGATGAAAGCGGTCAACTGCGCCTTGGACAGCGCGCCGACCTTGGTGGCGGCCAGCTGGCCACCCTTGAACAACATCAGCGTCGGGATGCCGCGAATGCCGAACTTCGCAGGCACGTCGCGGTTCTCGTCGACGTTCATCTTGGCGATCTGCAGGCGGCCGTCGTAATCCTTCGACACCTCGTCGAGAATCGGGGCAATCATCTTGCAGGGCCCGCACCACTCGGCCCAGTAATCGACGAGGACGGGCTTGTCCGACTTCAGCACATCACTGTCGAATGACGCATCGGAGGTGTGTTTGATCAAATCGCTGCTCATGAATTTGTCCTTGGACGTGCCTTGCTCGAAGAGTGTGACAAGGCTAAATGATTCTGACACAAAGCATCAACTGGGGTCGCCCGCGGCGCCGACAAGAGACTCATGGCCGCGATAGAGAAAATCAGTCTTGAGCCCGCTGCGCCTGCGGTGGATTGCTGGGCTGCCGTTGCCGCCCGCGCGCAGGCATGGGCGGCTGCACGGGGAGTGGCGCTGCGTGATGCGCTGCTGATCGTGCCGTTCGCGCAACTGCTGCCGGCCGCGCGTGCGGCCTTCGCACGCAGCAGCGGCTGGATGCCACGCATCGAGACCACCCAAACGCTCACTCGCAGCCTCGGGCCGGCCGAGCCGGGTGACCCGCTGCAGATCAGCTTCGACGTTGCGCTGGACCGCCTCACCGCCGCACAGCTCCTGCGTGGCCAGGATTGGGCGCAAGCGCAGGCCGTGGCCGACCCCGGCGCCTTCGACCACCTGCTCGCCGCCCTGGTGCAGACGGCCCACGCGCTGGCGCGTGCCGCTGCGGCCGTGCCGCCGACGCAGCGCGCCGCGTTTTGGGATCAGGGCCGTGCCGCGCTCGGCGCACTCGCCGGGCCGGGGGCGCGGGAGCGCCTGCTCGCACGGGTCGCATTCGAGTGGGCCGCCGCGAGCGCGACGCCGGCCAGCGACGCGTTGTTCGCCTTGCGACCCTCGGCCTGGATCGTCGTGCAGGCCGGCGGCGCCGATGCGCTCAGCCACAGCCTGTTGGCCGAGGCCGATGCGGCCGCGCCTTGTCTGCTGATCGACACCGATGCCTCGGCCGAAGATCCCTTCGGTGCCATGGCCGCGAGCGCGCAGGCCGAGGTCGCGGTGTGCGAAAGTTTTGAGGACGAAGCCCAGCGTTGCGCAGCGCATGTGCTCGCCCTGCTGGCCGAGAGTGAGGCGGGCGCGTCGCCCATCGCCCTGATCGCCCAGGATCGCGTGCTGGTGCGGCGCGTGCGGGCGCTGCTGGCGCGACACAACGTGCCAATGCTCGACGAGACCGGCTGGCGCCTTTCGACCACCCGTGCCGGAGCCACGCTCGCGAGCTTGCTGCGCGCCGCCACGCCGCGCGCCGGCACGGACGACTGGCTCGATTGGCTCAAGGCCGGCCCCGGCGCAGCCGGCTTGCGCTCGCTCGAAGCCAGCGTTCGGCGCCAGGGCCGGGCCCGGGCCGACGCGGTCGATGTTTCCGACTTGCCCGAAGCCGCCGCGGCGCTTTGGCAATCGTCGCAGCGCGTGATAGGTGACCTGAACGTGGGCCAGACGCGCCCGCTGGCCGATTGGCTGGGCGCCTTGCGCTTGGCCTTGCAAGGCTGCAATGCATGGGCGCCCCTCGTCGCCGACGACGCCGGCCGCCAGATGATCTCCGCCTTGCACCTCGGCGACGAGAAGCCGGCCGTTTCCGGGCAAGCGATGCCCTTCGCTGCCTTCACACGCTGGGTCGATGCGGCACTGGAGAGTGCCTCCTTCCTGCCCACGCCCGATGTGGATGCCGGCGCGGCACCGCGCGTCGTCATCACCCCACTGGAACGCGCGATGCTGCGGCCCTTCGCAGCCATCGTGTTCCCCGGCGTGGACGACAAGCGCCTCGGTGTGGCCGTTGCGCCGCATCCGCTCTTCACCGAGGCGATCGCAGTCGCCCTCGGCCTGCCCAGCGCCCAGGTGCGGCGCGAGGCCGAGGTGCTGGCCTTCGTGCAAGTGCTGCGCTGCCCGCGCGTCACCCTGCTGCGGCGTGTGGACGACGAAGGCGAGCCGCTGGCCGCCAGCCCCTTGCTCGAGCGCTTGAACCTGGCGCGGCGACACGCCGGCCGCGCAGCCTTGCCGGCGGCGCACGATCCGCGCCGCGAACTCATCTTGCCGAAGCTCGAGGTGCCCCACCCGCTGCCGGTGGCGCCCACGCTGTTGCCGAAACGCCTGAGCGCCAGCGCCTGTGAAGCGCTGCGCGCCTGCCCGTACCGCTTCTTCGCGCTGCGCCTGTTGCGCCTGCGCGTGGCCGATGAACTCAATGACGAGGTCGAAAAGCGCGACTACGGCACCTGGCTGCACGAGGTGCTGAACCGCTTTCACCGCAGCCGCGGCGAGGAGCCGAACCCGGCCGACGATGCCGAGCGCCTGCACAGCATCGCCATCGAGGTGCGAGCCCACATGGCCATCGACGACGCGGCCTTCCTCCCCTATGCCGCCAGCTTCGCGCGCCTCGTGCCGCCCTATCTCGATTGGCTGCACGTGCGTGACGCCGCCGGCGCGCGCTGGCTCGATGGCGAAGTCACGCTCACGGCGCACCCCGCCGAATGGCAGGGCATCGAGATGCACGGTGTGATCGACCGTGTCGACAGCACACCGGGCGACGACGCGACCGGCCCCGTGACCCAGCTCATCGACTACAAGACCGGCAGCGCGCAGGGCCTGCGCGAGCTGATCGCGCAACCGCAGGAAGACACCCAGCTCGCGTTCTATGCCGCGCTGATGTCGCGCCAGTCCGATGCGGTGGGCGAGATCGCCGCCTGCTATCTGCCGCTCGATGCGGGTGACACGGTCAAGGCCATTGATCATCCGGACGTGGCCTTCAGCGCCGACCAGCTCGTCGAAGGCCTCGGCCACGACCTGGCCCGCATTCGCCACGGCGAGCCGATGCCGGCGCTCGGAGCAGGGCGCGCCTGCGACTACTGCGAAGCCCGCGGCTTGTGCCGCCGCGACCATTGGGCCGCTCCATGACGCAAGCCGCCTACACGTTCGGTGGCGCCGATGTCTCGCGCGAGCGCTTCTACGCCATCGCCTGCGACCCGCAGCGCAGCGTCGCCGTCGAAGCCTGTGCCGGCGCGGGAAAGACCTGGATGCTCGTCTCCCGCATCCTGCGTGCGCTGCTGGCCGGCGCGCAGCCGCATGAAATCCTGGCGATCACCTTCACGCGAAAGGCCGCCGGCGAGATGCGCGCGCGCCTGGCCGAGTGGCTGGCAGAGTTCGCTGCGCCGGAATGCGACGCGGCCCATCGCGTCGAAGCGCTGCGTCAGCGTGGGCTGAATGAGGCCGAGGCGCGCACGCTGGAACCGGCACTCGCGACACTTCACGAACAGGTCTTGCGCAGCGGTCGCCCGGTCGAGATTCGCACCTTCCACGCCTGGTTCTCGCAGCTGCTGCGCGCGGCACCGCTCGAACTGCTCTCCGAGCTCGGCCTGCAACCCGACATGGCGCTGATCGAGGACGTGACCGAGCATCAGGACGAGGTCTACCGCCGCTTCCATGCTGCGGTGCTGGCCGACTCGCCACTGCTGGCCGACTACCAGCACCTCGTGCAGCAGCGTGGCCGCTCGCAGCTGCGCGCCTGGCTCGATGCGGCCTGGGCGCGGCGGGTCGAGATCGAGCTGGCCGATGCGGCCGGCGTGCTCGAAGCGAGTGTGCCTGCAGCCGCTGCGCAGTGGCCCGACTACGCCGGTCTCGCGCGCCCGACCGAGCGCCTGCTGCGCGCGCCGGTGGTGTCGATGCTGGCCGATGCGGCCGCGGCCTTGCAGCGGCAAACCGGCGCGGTGCCACGCAAGCAGGGCGCCTTGCTCGCGCAGGCGCTCGACATGCCCGGCGATGCCGAACGATTCGTGGCCGCCCAGGCGGCGCTTTTCACCAAGGACGGTGAGCTGCGCAAGAAGCTCGATGCGCCTGGTGTGGCCGAAGCCGCCGAACTGCTCGCCCAGATCCGCAGCGCCACGGCGCAACAGGCCGCGCACGAAGAGCATCTGCGCATGGTCCGGCTGGCTCGCGCGCTGCTGCTCTGCTTCGCGGCCTACAAACGCGCCCGCGGCCTGGCCGACATGGCCGATCTGGAGCGCTGCGCCTTGAGCTTGTTGAGTGATTCGACGCTCGCCGGCTGGGTGCAGGAGCGCCTGGACGCGCGCGTTCGCCACGTGCTGATCGACGAGTTCCAGGACACCAGCCCGCTGCAATGGCACGCGCTGCACGCCTGGCTCTCGGCCTACGCGGGCGCGGGGGGTGGCGCAAGCGGCCAGCGCCCACCGGGTGTGTTCATCGTCGGCGATCCGAAGCAGAGCATCTACCGCTTCCGTCGCGCCGAGCCGCGGGTGTTCGATGCCGCGCGCGAGTTCGTACTCGAAGGCCTGGGCGGCAGCGCGCTCGCCTGCGACCACACCCGCCGCAACGCGCCCGCGGTGCTGGAGGCGATCAATGCCGTGTTCGCGCAGGCGCAGCAGGCCGGCCGCTACAGCGGCTTTCGTGCGCACACGACCGAGATCGACGGCACTCGTGCGCCCGCCGTGTTCGCCTTGCCGCGCGTGATGCGCCCGCCTCGGCCGGCGAAGGGCGCGCACGGCGGCGCCGACGAAGAAGCCTGGCGCGACACCTTGCACACGCCCCGCATCGAGCCCGACGACGTGTTGCGCGAGCAGGAGGCGGCGCAAGTGGCGCAGGCCATCCGCACGCTCGTCACGCGGCAACAGGTTCTCCCCGGCGACATTCAGGTGCTGTGCCGCAAACGTGCCTCGCTGCGCCTGGTCGCGCAGGCCTTGGCCGCGCTGCACCTGCCCTTCGCCGCGGCCGACGATTTCGCCTTGCTCGACGCACCCGAGGTGCGTGATCTGGTGGCCCTGCTCGACGCGCTGGCCTCGCCGCAGCACGCGCTCTCACTGGCGCATGCCTTGCGCAGCCCGGTGTTCGGCGCGAGCGATGACGACCTCATCACCCTGGCCACGCAAGCGCAAGACGAAGAGGGTTCGGGCGACTGGTGGAGCGTGTTGCAGGCCTTGCCGCAACCCAGCCCGGCCTTGCAGCGTGCACGCGAACTGCTGGCGCGCTGGCGGGTGGCGGCGCAGCAGTTGCCGCCGCACGATCTGCTGGACCGCATCGTCGCCGAAGGCGAGGTGCGCGAGCGTTACGCTGCGGCCGTGCCCGCCGAGCTGCGCGCCGCGGCACTGGCCGCCATCGACGCCTTGCTCGGCCAGGCGCTGATGCAGGACGGCGCGCGTTACGCCACGCCCTACAACTTCGTGCGCGCCTTGCGCCGCAGTGCGCGCAAGGTGGCCGCGCCAGTGCGGCCGGACGCCGTGCAGCTGCTCACCGTGCACGGTGCCAAGGGCCTGGAAGCGCGTGTCGTGTTCGTGATGGACGCCGACCCCGAGCCGAAGAACGCCGACACCGCGAGCCTGCTGGTCGACTGGCCGGTCGAATCGGCGCATCCACTGCATTGCGCCTTCATCTACAGCGAGGCGCAGTGCCCGGCTTCGCTGGCCGGCGTGTTCGAACGCGAGCTTGTGGCGCGGCAGCGCGAGGAACTGAACGGCCTGTACGTCGCGATGTCGCGGGCGCGCGAGCGCCTGGTGTTCAGCGCCACCGAGCCGCACCGCCAGCCGGAGGAGGAATCCTGGTGGCAGCGGGTCGAACCGCAAGCCCTGGCGTGGCTGCCGGAGCGCACCGACACGTCGGCGGCATCGGCGGCGCCGGAAACCTCGGTGACCCTGCGTTGCCTGCCGACGTGGCGGATCCCGCCTGCCGAGCGCACCCTGGCTGACGAGACACCGCACCCGAACGCACCCGACGACGCTGAAACCAGCCGCCTTGGCCAGGCCGTGCACCGCGTGCTCGAATGGGCCGCGGCACCGGGCCGCGCCGGTGCGCCGAACATCGACGCGCTGGCCGATGCCGCCGCGCTCGAATTCAAGGTCGACCGGGCCGAGGTGGCGCAGCGCGCCGGCCGCATCTGGCGCAGCCCGGCGTGTGCGCGTTTCTTCGGGGGCCCCGGCTTACGCTGGGCCGGCAACGAGGTGCCGGTCAGCGAGGCGGGCGAGCTGCTGCGCATCGACCGCCTGGTCGAGGTGGATGAAGCGAGCGGGCCGGTCTGGTGGGTGCTCGACTACAAGCTCTCGCCCGCGCCGCAGCGCCAGGCGGCGTACCGCGCGCAATTGCAGCGCTACCGGCGCGCGGTGCAGGCGCTGCAACCCGGCGCGACGGTGCGCTGCGCCTTCATCAGCGGTGAGGGCGCGGTGCTCGAAGTCGAGTGAAGGGGCAGCGCTGGCGGTGAAGAAAGGGCCGACATTGCCGGCCTGATCGGCGCACCGTCGGTGCCGCGCCGGCCGTCCAATCGAGCCACGTGTCATCGCCCATGGTCGCCCCAGCCTCGCCCGCCGCCAAACCGAACCCCGTGAGGTTCTTCGGTCGCTACGAGCTGCGCCAGTTGCTCGCCAAGGGCAGCGCCACGATGGCCTGGCTTGCCTTCGACCCGCGCCTGGACCAGGAGGTCATGCTGACCATGCCGCGCGTGCAGCCCGCCGATGCCACCGCGCTGGAACACTGGTTGCGCGATGCCCGCATGGCGGCGCGCCTGAACCACCCGAACCTGGCGCATGTGGTCGAAGTCGGCGCGCAGGACCACTGGCCTTTCGTCGCCGTCGACCGCGCCCTCGGCATCACGCTCGGCGAATGGCTCGCGAAGAACACGGTGGCGGCGCCGGCCGACATGGTGCCCTGGATCTGCCAGTTGCTCGAAGGCCTGGCCTTCGCGCACGAAGCCGGCGTGGCCCACCTCGACCTGCAACTGCACTCGGTGGTCGTCAGCGACAACGGCACGGTGCGCCTGATGGCGCTGGCCGCTGCCGGCGACGGGGCGCTGCGGGCCGCCGAAGCGGCCAGGGCGCGTGTGAACGGCCGTGCCGTCGCGGTCGACCTCGACCGCCTGCGCGCGCACCGCGACGCCGCCGGGCGCGATCTGCTCGCCAGCGGCGTGCTGCTGCACCACCTGCTGACCGGCCAGGCCGTGCTCGACGAACCCGACACGGCGCGTGTCATCGAACGCATTCCCCCGCTCGGGCGCGACCTCGTGCGCCTGCCCTGGAGCACACCGCATCCGATCCCCGAACCCTTGCGCGCCATTGCCAACCGCGCCACCGCCGGCCAGGAGCGCCTGCGCTATCACAACACCCGCACCCTGCTGCGCGCGCTGAACGGTTGGCGCGAGACGCAAGCGGCCGACAGTGGCGGCCCGCTCGCGCTGCTGCTCGATCGGCTGGGCACCGTGGGCCACCTGCCGACGACGGCCGGCATTGCCGGACGCATGGCACGGCTGTCCCAGGTCGATGGGCGGCGCAACGACGAGATCGCCGAGGAAATATTGCCCGACATGGCGCTCGCCTTCGAGCTGCTGCGCACCGTCAACACGGCGCAAGTGCAGGGCACCCAGATCGCCGGCAATGGCCCGGTGCTGACACTGCGCCGCGCCATCGCCCTGGTCGGCATGAACGGCGTGCGTGCCGCGGCGAAGGGCCTGCGTGCCTGGCCGGGGCCTCTGTCCGAAAGCAATGCCGCGGTGCTGAAGCGCCTGATGGACCGTGTGCGCCTGGCCGGCCACACCGCGCAGGCGCTGCGCCCGCCGGGGTACGACGCCGAGGTGGTGTACCTCGTCACCGCCTTGCAGAACCTGGGGCGCTTGCTGGTGCAGTACCACTTCCCCGACGAGAGCGAACAGATCCGCCAACTCATGCAGGCCGAGCCCGCCGGCGCCACGCCCGGCGCGACCGAACATGCCGGGCTGCGCGAAGAGGGTGCGGCCTACGCCGTGCTCGGGGTCGACATCGAATCGATCGGCGCCGCCGTGGCGCGCCACTGGGGCCTGGGCGACGAAGTGCAGCAGATGATCCGCCGCCAGCCGCTCGACAAACCCGTGCGCACCGCGACCAGCGACTACGACATGCTGCGTGATGCGGCGAGTGCCGCCAACGAAGCTGTCGATGCGATGACCGATCTGCCCGCCGCCCGCATCGGCCCCGCGCTCGCGCTCATCGCGCAGCGTTATTCACGGGTGCTCGGCGCCACGCCGCGCGAGATTCAGGAAGCCTTGGAGCGTGCGCGGGCTGCACTCCACAGCGGTGCGGCGGTGGCGCCGAGGAAACAGGGGGATGAGGCCGAGGTGTCTGCCGACGAGGCCGAGCCGAGCGGCCGACCCGTCGGAATGCGGCCTTCGGCCGAAGCGTTCGGCGGTGCCGAACAAAGGTGACGAGCCTTACCCCCGGCACTGGTCACAACGGTTGGGGCTGCTTCGTTCCCGACCTGACCCGGTTGGCCGCGCTTCCATGCGGGGAGGCCCGTCACTTCGGATTGTAGGCGAGGGCTTTGTCCCTTCGCCGCGATCAGCGCAACTGCAATGCGTCGTCGCCGAATTCGAGGCCGAGCGGTTCGATGATCAAACGCTTCGGGCCGGCTTCGATGGCGCCGGCCACCAGCGCATCGATGCCCAGCGACTTGGCGATCTGCACCGTTCGCTCGGCTTCGTCCTGTGCGACGAACAGCGCAAACCCCGCGCCCATGTTGAGCGTGCTGTAGGCCTCGCGGTCGTCCTGCTGCGCGTGTTGCTGGATGAATTTCAGCACCGGCGGCACCGGCGGCACGCTGTGGATGCGGTAGGTGTGAGCCGCGGGGTGGCGCAGCAGCTTGCGCCAGCCGTGGCCGGTGATGTTGGCGCAGTAGCGCGGTGTGATGCCGGCCTTGAACAGGGCCTCGGTCACGGGCGAATAGAGCGTGGTCGGTGCCAGCAATGCGTCGCCGTACGTCTGGTTCGTCAGGCCCGGCGCCACCGGTGTGAGGTAACCCCGCGGCAGGCGTTCGATCAGCTTGCGCGCCAGGCTCAAGCCATTGGCGTGGATGCCGCTCGAAGCCAGCAACACGATCGCATCGCCGGGCGCCAGTGCGTCGCCGACCGACAAGCGCGACTTCGGGTTGACGAGCCCGGTGCAACTTGCCGCGAGGTCGATGCGCCCGCCTTCGACGATGCCCGCCAGCGCCGGCGTCTCGCCGCCGCCCCAGGCCACGCCGCAGGTGTCGCAGGCGGCTTTCCATCCTGCGACCAGGGCCTGCGCGCGTTGCGCGTCGCCGAACCAGTCCGAGCCGCCCGCGGCCCAGTAGGCCTGCAC
>JANYJL010000272.1 GCA_025361845.1 Rhizobacter sp. | reverse complement strand
CTCGAAGAGGGCAAGGTCGTGGTGTTCGCGGGTGGCGCCGGCAACCCCTTCTTCACGACCGACACGGCGGCGGCACTGCGTGGCGCGGAGATCGGTGCGCAGATCGTGCTGAAGGCGACCAAGGTGGATGGTGTCTACACCGCCGACCCGAAGAAGGACCCGACCGCGACGCGCTACACGTCGATCACCTTCGACGAAGCCATCACGCGCAATCTTCAGGTGCTGGATGCAACGGCCTTCGCGCTCTGCCGCGACCAGAAGCTGCCGATCAAGGTGTTCAGCATCTTCAAGACGGGCGCGCTCAAACGCGTCGTGATGGGCGAGGACGAAGGCACCCTGGTCCACGTCTGACGAATTCAGTGCCGTGAGATTGACGCAAAGAGGCCATCGATGAGCATCACCGAGATCAAGAGCAACGCCGAGCAGAAGATGACACGCTCGATCGAAGCGTTCAAGAACGAACTGAACAAGATCCGCACCGGCCGCGCCCACCCCGGCATCCTCGACCAGGTGCAGGTCGACTACTACGGCTCGCTGGTGCCGATCAGCCAGGTGGCCAACGTCACCCTGCTCGACGCCAGAACCATCAGCGTCCAGGCCTGGGAAAAGGGCATGGCGGCGAAGATCGAGAAGGCCATCCGCGAATCCGACCTCGGCCTGAACCCGGCCGCGCAAGGCGACCTGCTGCGGGTGCCGATGCCGGCGCTGACCGAAGAGCGCCGCCGCGACCTGACCAAGGTAGTGCGCAACGCCGCCGAAGACTCCAAGATCGCCGTGCGCAACCTGCGCCGCGATGCCAACGAGCATGCCAAGAAGCTGCTCAAGGACAAGGACATCACCGAGGACGACGAGCGCCGTTCGCTCGAAGAATTGCAGCAGCTCACCAACCGCATGGTCGCCGAGATCGACCGCATGACGGCGGCCAAGGAAGCCGAGATCATGGCCGTCTGAGGTGGGCTTGAAGCTCAGCTGCCCATTCGACCCCAGCGCCCCTCACGCGTGAGCGATTCAAACGACGCCTCCCCGCCGATCCCGCGCCACGTGGCGATCGTGATGGACGGCAATGGCCGCTGGGCCAAGAAGCGCTTCATGCCGCGCTTCTTCGGCCACAAGCAGGGTGTCGATGCCCTGGTGCGCACGGTGCTCTCGTGTGCCGATCGCGGCATCGAGTACCTGACCGTGTTCGCCTTCTCATCGGAGAACTGGAAGCGGCCGACCGAAGAAGTCTCGGGCCTGATGGGCCTGGTGCTGGTGGCGGTGTCGAAGTACCTGTCGAAGCTGGCGGCGGATGGTGTGCGCATCCGCATCATCGGTGACCGCAGGCAGGTGTCGGACAAGTTGCGTGAAGCCTGGTTGCAGGCCGAAGAGAGCACCCGCCACAACACGCGCATCACCTTGTCGGTCGCCTTCAACTACGGCGGCCGCTGGGACATCCTGCAAGCCTGCCGCCAGGCGATGGACGACGGGCTCGCATCGGACGCGCTCGACGAAGCCGCGTTGAATCGCTACATGGCCCTGAGCTACGCGCCCGACCCCGACCTCTTCATCCGCACCGGCGGCGAGGTGCGCATCAGCAACTTCCTGCTCTGGCAAGCGGCCTATTCCGAGCTCTACTTCAGCGACTGCCTGTGGCCCGAATTCGGTGACGCCGAACTCGATGCCGCGCTGGCCGAGTACGCCCGCCGCGACCGCCGCTTCGGCGGCGTGCCCAGCGGTGCGGCGTCGCTCGCCGGCGGGGCTTAAGCATGCTCAGGCAGCGGGTCATCACGGCCCTCGTTCTGGTGGCCATGCTCTTGCCGGCCTTGTTCGCCGCATCGGCTTGGCCGTTCGCCGTGTTGACCCTCGTGGCCATCGCTGCCGCAGGCTGGGAGTGGGGGCGCTTGAACGGTGCCGCCGCGTTGGCGGTGGTGTTCGGCTGCGTGCTCGGCGCAGCCTGTGCCGCGGCCCTGTGGCTGGGCTGGGCCAGCGTGCCGCCTGCGATGATCTGGTGGTGGGCCACCGGCCTCTGGCTGCTCGGCAGCGCCTGGGCTTTGCGCGGCGGCCCGTCCGCGTGGCAGCCGGTGCCGCGCGCTGTGCGTTGGCTGCTCGGCCTGGCGCTGCTGTGGACCGGCTGGCTGGCAATGGCCAACGCCCGCTCGATGGGCATCAACTTCATCCTCTCGGTGTTCTGCCTCGTCTGGGCCGCCGACATCTCGGCCTACTTCGGCGGGCGTGCCTTCGGCAAGCGCAAGCTCGCGCCATCGATCAGCCCCGGCAAGAGCTGGGAAGGGGTGTGGAGTGGCATGCTCGGCGTGCTGCTGCTGGCCGCACTGTGGTTGTGGGTCATCGACCCGAACCTGCGCATCGATTCGGGCAGCCTCTACAGCCAGCTGGTCGATCGTTGGGGTTTGCTGGGCGCCGCAGTTGCCTTGCTTTTCCTGTCGATAATGAGCGTGGTCGGCGACCTGATCGAATCCCTCGTCAAGCGCAGCGCCGGTGCGAAGGACAGCAGCGGCCTGCTGCCCGGCCATGGTGGCGTGCTCGACCGCGTTGATGCGCTGCTGCCGGTGTTCCCGATCGCGCTGGCCTTGATCTCGCTCTGACCATGACTACGACCGCGTCAACCCGCCAACGCATTTGCATCCTCGGCGCCACGGGCTCGGTCGGCACCAGCACGCTGGATGTGCTCGCACGTCACCCCGATCGCTTCGAAGTTTTTGCGCTTACGGCGCACAGCCGCATCGATGAGCTGTTCGCGCAATGCCTGACCTGGAAGCCGCGCTACGCCGCGATGCCGCAGGCCGAACAGGCGCGTACGCTGCGCGAGGGGCTGAAGGCTCAGGGGCTGAAGACCGAAGTGCTCGAAGGCCCGCAGGCCTTGTGCGATCTGGCCGCACACCCCGATGTCGATGCGGTGATGGCGGCCATCGTCGGCGCCGCCGGCCTGCCCTCGTGCCTGGCCGCCGCGCGCGCCGGCAAGCGGCTCTTGCTGGCCAACAAGGAAGCGCTGGTGGTCGGTGGTGCGCTGTTCATGGAGGCCGTGCGCACCGGTGGCGCGACCCTGCTGCCGATCGACAGCGAACATTCGGCGATCTTCCAGTGCCTGCCCGAAGACCGCGGCGCCTGGGCGGCGCGCATCGATCACATCCTGCTCACGGCCTCGGGCGGCCCCTTCCGCACCCGTGACCCCGCAACATTGAAAGACGTCACGCCCGACCAGGCCTGCGCGCACCCGAACTGGGTGATGGGCCGCAAGATCTCGGTCGACTCGGCGACGATGATGAACAAGGCGCTCGAAGTGATCGAGGCGCGCTGGTTGTTCGACCTCGTGCCCGAGCAGATCCGCGTCGTCATCCACCCGCAAAGCATCATCCACTCGATGGTCGTGTGCCGCGACAACTCGGTGCTCGCGCAACTCGGCACGCCCGACATGCGGGTGCCGATCGCTTACGGCCTGTCGTTCCCGCAGCGCATCGAGTCGGGTGCATCGCAGCTCGATTTCACCGCGCTCGCTTCGCTCACCTTCGAGCCGCCCAACCATGCGCTGTACCCCGGCCTGGCGTTGGCTTGGCAGACCTTGCGCGCGCGCGCCGGCAGCACCACGGTCCTGAACGCCGCGAATGAAATCGCCGTCGCCGCCTTCCTGGGTGGAACCATCCGCTTCGATCAGATTCACACGGTCATCGAAGACGCGCTGGAGGCCGTGATTCCCGAAACCGCATCGAGTGCATCGATCGAAGCCCTGCTGGCGCTCGACAGCCAGGCACGCCAACAGGCCAGCCGGTTCGTGAAGGGCCTCGCCGCATGATCATCACCATCCTCGCCTTCGTGCTCACCCTGGGCCTGCTCATCGTGATCCACGAGTACGGGCACTACGGCGTGGCGGTGGCGTGTGGCGTGAAGGTGCTGCGCTTTTCGGTCGGCTTCGGCCGCGTGATCTGGCGCCGCCAGGCCAGCCCCGACAGCACCGAGTTCGTGCTCTGCGCCTTGCCGCTCGGTGGTTATGTGCGCATGCTCGATGAACGCGAGGGCGCGGTGCCTGCGGCCGAACTGAACAGCGCGTTCAACCGCAAGAGCCTGTGGCAGCGCACCGCCATCGTCGCCGCCGGGCCGGCGGCCAACCTGCTGCTCGCGATCGTTCTTTACGCCGCGGCACACTGGATCGGCATCGACGAGCCGAAGGCCTTGCTCGGCCCACCGGTTGCCGGCAGCCTGGCCGACCGCGCCGGCCTGCGCGCGGCCGACTGGGCACGCGCCTGGTCGACCGATGGTGTCGAGTGGCACGAGCTGCGTTCGATGAGCGACCTGCGCTGGCAACTCACCCAGGCCGTGTTGCACGGCGACCGCATGCAGTTGCAGCTGAGCGACCGCGATGGCCGTGCGCCGCGCCGCGTTGCCCTCGAACTCGACAGCCTCGGCAGCCGCGAAGTCGATGCGCAGTTGATGCAGCGCATCGGCATCGTCAACACCTACAGCGATCCGGTGCTCGGCGAAGTGCGCGTCGGTGGCCCCGGCGCACAGGCCGGCCTGCGGGCCGGCGATCGGGTGCTGAGCATCGATGGGAAGCCCGTCGTCGATGCCTCGCGCATTCGCGAGTTGATCCGCGCCAGCGGCCGCGGCGGCATTGGGCAGCCGATGCTCTGGCACGTCGAACGCGGCAGCCAGGTGCTGGACCTGACCGTGCAACCGACCGTCGTGCTCGAAGGCGGCGAGCAGGTCGGCCGCGTCGAGCTGTTTCCTGGCCAGGCACCCGAGATGGTGAATGTGCGCTACGGGCTGATCGACGGGCTCACGCAGGCGGCTCTGCGCACCTGGGAGATGTCGAGCCTCACGCTCAAGATGCTGGGCAAGATGGTGATCGGCGAAGCCTCGCTCAAGAACCTCAGCGGGCCACTCACGATCGCCGACTACGCGGGCCAGTCGGTGCGCCTCGGCCTCGCCTACTACCTCGGCTTTCTGGCCGTGGTGAGCGTGAGTCTGGGGGTGCTGAACCTGCTGCCGCTGCCCATGCTCGATGGTGGGCACCTGATGTATTATCTTTTCGAGGGTGTGACGGGGCGGCCTGTCTCCGACCGGTGGCTGGACATATTGCAGCGCGGCGGAGTGGCCATCATGCTCATGATGATGTCCCTGGCTCTCTACAACGACGTGGCCCGCCTGATGGGCCAGCATTGACCTCACCCACCCCCGCATGCGCCTTCCCCATCGCCTGAATTCGGCTCGCCTGATTTCGTTTCGCCCATCCGTCCTCGTCCTTGCGCTGGCCGCAGTGCTGCAAGCTGGTGCGGCCTGGGCCGTGTCGCCGTTCCCGCTGAAGGACATCCGCGTCGAGGGCCTGCAGCGCACCGATGCCGGCACCGTGTTCGCGGCGCTGCCCTTTCGCATCGGCGACACCTACAGTGACGAGAAGGGCGCGGCGGCCCTGCGTGCCCTGTTCGCCACCGGCCTCTTCAAGGACGTGCGCATCGACATCGACGGCGGTGTCGTCGTCGTCATCGTCGAAGAGCGATCCATCATTGCGAACATCGATTTTGTCGGCCTGCACGAGTTCGAGAAGGACGCGCTGGTCAAGTCCCTGAAGGACTTCGGCATCGGCGAAGGCCTGCCCTTCGACAAGGCCCTGGCCGACCGCGCCGAACAGGAGTTGAAGCGCCAGTACCTCACGCGCAGCCTGTATGGCGTGGAAGTCGTCACCACCGTCACGCCGCAGGAACGCAACCGCGTCAACGTCACCTTCACCGTCACCGAAGGTGGCGCGGCGCACATCGGCGAGTTGCGCATCGTCGGCAACAAGGCGTTCTCGGAAAGCACGCTGCTCGGCCTCTTCGACCTGAACGACGGTGGCTGGCTCAACTGGTACACGAAGGGCGACCGCTACTCGCGCGCCAAGCTCAACGCCGATCTCGAAACCCTGCGCGCCTACTACCTGAACCGCGGTTACCTCGAATTCAACGTCGAGTCGACCCAGGTCGCGATTTCGCCCGACAAGCAAGAT
>JANYJL010000259.1 GCA_025361845.1 Rhizobacter sp. | reverse complement strand
ATGCGGACAACGGGCAATGCCGGCGGTTCGCACAACCTTACGCTCACCAGCCGCAGGACGCGTGCCGGCGACGACCTGGACGCGATGCTGCGCAAACTGGGCCAGGGCCTGTTCGTGACCGAGCTGATGGGGCAGGGCGTGAACTACGTCACCGGCGACTATTCGCGCGGTGCGGCGGGCTTCTGGGTCGAGAACGGGCGCATCACCTACCCGGTGCATGAAATCACGATCGCGGGCAATTTGCGCAGCATGCTCAAGTCCATCGTCGCGGTCGGTTCCGACGCCTACAACATGGGCTCCAAGACCACCGGTTCGGTGCTGCTGGAACGCATGAAAATCGCCGGACTCTGACCTCCGCTCCGACCCCCATTCGCGGGTGGTTTTCGTAAGGGGTAAACACCCGTGAAGGGTGCCAAACCCCCCTCCTAGAATCCGCGCGACAGCATCGCCACCGTTCGTCATTCATTCAGGAGACACTCCATGGAACGTCGTTCCTTCATACGCCAGAGCGGCCTCGCCGGCGTGCTGGCAGCCGGCGTTGCGCCGGCCTTCGTGCATGCACAGACCGCGATTCGCTGGCGCCTCGCGTCGAGCTTCCCGAAATCGCTCGACACCATCTTCGGTGCGGCCGACGAGTTCGCCAAGCAGGTCAGCGCGATGACCGGCGGCAAGTTCACGATCTCGACCCACGCCGGCGGCGAGTTGATGCCCGCGTTCGGCGTGCTCGACGGTGTGTCCAACGGCACGGTCGAGTGCGCACACACCGCGCCGTACTACTTCTTCGGCAAGGATCCGACCTACGCACTCGACTGCGCGATTCCCTTCGGCCTGAACAGCCGCCAGATGACCTCGTGGATGTACGAAGGCAACGGCCTGAAGCTGCTGCGCGAGTTCTACGCGAAGGCCAACATCGTCAACTTCCCGATGGGCAACACCGGCGCGCAAATGGGTGGCTGGTTCCGCAAGCCGATCACCTCGCTGGCCGACATGAAGGGCCTGAAGATGCGCATCGGCGGGTTCGGCGGCAAGGTGCTCGAACGCATCGGCGCGGTGCCGCAGAACATCCCCGGTGGCGAGATCTACCAGTCGCTCGAAAAGGGCACGATCGACGCCGCCGAGTGGGTCGGCCCCTACGACGATCTGAAGCTCGGCTTCAACAAGGTGGCTCCGCACTACCACTACCCGGGGTGGTGGGAAGGCGGCCCGCAGCTGACGCTCTTCGTCAACCAGAAGGCCTACGACGCGCTGACGCCGGAGTACAAGGCCATCGTCGAGAACGCCGCCGCCACGGCGCACATCGACATGCAGGCCAAGTACGACGGTCGCAACCCGGCGGCGCTGAAGACGCTGGTGGCTTCGGGCACCAAGCTGCACCGCTTCCCGAAGGACGTGATGGACGCCTCCTTCAAGGCCGCGATGGAGGTCTATGCCGAGCTGAACGCCAGTAATCCGGCCTGGAAGAAGATCTACGACGACTATGCCAACTTCCGCCGTGACGCGAACCTGTGGTTCCGCTTCACCGAAGCCGGCTTCGACGACTTCATGCAAGCGCAAAAGCTCTGAAGCCCACTGCAACGCGCGAGCGTTGCAGACCTTTTTCATGGGCGCTCGCCACCTGATAATCCCAGCATGATTCGATTGCTGGTGGGCCTGGGCAACCCCGGGCCGGAATACGAAGGCACGCGCCACAACGCGGGTTTCTGGTTCATCGACGAACTGGCGCGCGAGCTGAAGGCCAGCCTGCTGCCCGAACGCAGCTACTTCGGACTGGTGGCGCGGGTGAACCGCCCCATCGCCGATGTCGACGGCCCCATCTGGCTGCTCAAGCCGATGACCTTCATGAACCTCTCGGGCAAATCAGTCGCTGCGCTCGCACGCTTCTTCAAGATCGAGCCCGGCGAGATCCTGGTCGTGCACGACGAGCTCGATCTGATGCCCGGCCAGATCAAGATGAAGCTCGGCGGCAGCCACGCGGGCCACAACGGTTTGAAAGACATCCACGCCCAGCTCGGCAG
This sequence comes from Rhizobacter sp., assembly GCA_025361845.1. Lineage (GTDB taxonomy): Bacteria > Pseudomonadota > Gammaproteobacteria > Burkholderiales > Burkholderiaceae_C > JANYJL01. The sequence continues at coordinate 2,931 of JANYJL010000259.1, read as the reverse complement.
TGCCGACTACTGGCGCCTGCGCCTGGGCATCGGCCACCCCGGCGTGAAGGCCGAGGTGGTGGACTACGTGCTGCGCAAGCCGCTGAAGGAACAGCGCGAAGCGATCGACAAGGGCATCGAACAATCGCTGACTGCGCTGCCCTTGCTGCTGGCCGGCGAGATGGAGCGCGCGATGATGAAGGTGCACGCCAAGCCGCCTCGCCCCAAGCCCCCGCGGCCCGAGGTGGTGCCCGCAGGCAAGCCGACCCCCGACCCTGAGCTGAGGTGACCCGATGAGACATGCCGCCATTGCCGTGCTTCTGCTGTCGGGTCTGGCCAGTGCCTACGCTGCGGCCCCGATCTATCGATGCGGTGCGGACGGCCGCACCTATTCGCAGGCGCCCTGCGAGGGCGGCCGCCTGATCGACGCGGCCGACCCGCGCAGCGAGGCCGAGCGAGTTGAAGCGCGCCGTGTCGTCGCCCGCGAGCACAAGGCCGCGAACGAGCTGGAACGCGAGCGCCGTGCGCGTGAGGCGGCGCAAGAGCCGGCGCAGGCGACCGGCTTCAACGGCCGACCGGCCAGCGCCGAGGCGGCGCCAACCCGCCCACGGGCCAAGCCCAAACACCGAAGCGCGAAGGCGAAGTCGGCGAGCGAAGATTTCGTCGCGATCGAGCCGCGCCGCGCGAAGAAGAAGCCTTAGCGCGGGCGGCTCAACTGCCGGGTGCGACCACCGTGAGTTGCAGCCGGCGGTACTTGGCCCAGAGCGTTTCCTGCGTTTCCACGTGTTGCGGGTTCACCGGAATGCAGTCCACCGGGCAGACCTGCACACACTGCGGCGTGTCGAAGTGGCCGACACATTCGGTGCACTTGCTGTGGTCGATCTCGTAGATCTCCAGGCCCATCGAAATCGCCTGGTTCGGGCACTCGGGTTCGCAGACATCGCAGTTGATGCATTCGTCGGTGATCAGGAGTGCCACAGGCCCTCCTTCCCACCGACGAATACGGCACCCGCCTGCGTGCGGGCGCCGCGAACGCCGGCGCAACGCAGGCGTTGCGGACTCCCGTCGTTCGTGTCGGTGATCAGCAGTGCCATGGTGCTTTGCCGCTCCCTCATTCCCGGCCGTCGCCCGCCCGCACGCGATCCTTCAGCCGATCCAGCACGAAGGGTGACACGAACTTGGAAACATCGCCGCCCAAGGTGGCAATCTCGCGCACGAAGGTGCCGGAGACGAACTGGTATTGATCGCTCGGTGTGAGGAACAGGGTTTCGACATGCGGCATGAGTTGGCGGTTCATGCCGGCCATCTGGAATTCGTATTCGAAGTCGCTGACGGCGCGCAGGCCGCGCACCACCACCTTGCCGTCGTGTGCCACCACGAAGTCGCGCAACAGCCCGCGAAAGGCGATCACCTCGACGTTCGGGTACTTGGCGGCGAGCGTCTGCGCAATTTGCAGCCGCTCGTCGATCGTGAACATGGTGCGCTTGTGGTGGCCGGCCGCGACCGCCAGGATCAGGCGCTCGAACAGGCGGCTGGCACGGCGCATCAAGTCTTCGTGGCCGAGCGTCATCGGGTCGAAGGTGCCGGGGTAGACGGCGGTGAGGCGGGTCACAGAGGTCATGGCATCTCCTGGCGCTGGGGCGGGGCGCGATGCGGCCGCAGTGTAGTTCAGGCCGGCACGGCGCTGGCCGCCGCTGCAGCCGCCGTCGCACGCTGCAACAGGTGGAAGTGCACCGCGCCCGCGCGGCTCTGGCGGTGCACCTTCAGGCCACGTTCCTCGGCGGCGTGCGGCGGCAAGGCGTGTGCGGCCTCAAGGTAGATGTAGCCGCCTTCGACCACCACGCGCCGCGCCGCGTCGAGCGCCGGCACGATGGCCTCCGAATCGAAGGGCGGGTCGATGAAGACCAGCTCGAAACTCGCCGCCGGGCAGCGTGCCATCCAGGCCAGCGCATCGGCGTTTTCGACCCGCACTTTGTCCGCCTTCAGCCGTTCCTTGGTCTCGATCAGGCTGCGTGCCAGGCGGCGCTCACGCTCCAGCAGCAGCACCTCGCTCGCACCGCGCGAGGCGGCCTCGAAACCCAGCGCGCCCGAGCCGGCGAACGCGTCCAGGCAGCGCCAGCCGCTCAGGTCTTGCCCGAGCCAGTTGAAGAGTGTTTCGCGCACACGGTCGGGTGTGGGGCGCAGACCGGGCGCATCGGCCACCGGCAGTTTGCTACGCTTCCACAGTCCGCCGATGATGCGCACTTCGCGCGGTGGCGGAGCCCGATTGACGGGTGCACCCTTGGTCTTGCTGGCCGGCTTGCCTGTCGCCTTCACCGCGGCCTTCACAGCCGCACCGGAATGCCGTCGCGCGCCAGCAGCGCCTTCGCCTGGCCGACGGTGAACTCGCCGTAGTGGAAGATGCTGGCGGCCAGCACCGCGTCGGCCCCGCCAATGCGGATGCCTTCGGACAGGTGCTCGAGCGCGCCGACCCCGCCCGAAGCGATCACCGGCACGCTCACCGCATCGCTCACCGCGCGGGTGAGTTCGAGGTCGAAGCCGATCTTGGTGCCGTCGCGGTCCATGCTGGTCAGCAAAATTTCACCGGCGCCGTGCTCGGTCATGCGGGTGGCCCAAGCCACCGCATCGAGCCCGGTGTTCTTGCGCCCGCCGTGGGTGTAGACATCCCAGCCCGGCCCACGCGCGGCGAGGTCGTCGGCCTTGCGGCGCTTCGCGTCGATCGCGACGACGATGCACTGCGCGCCGTACTTGGCCGACGCATCGCGGATCACTTGCGGGTCGGCCACCGCGGCCGAGTTGAAGCTCACCTTGTCGGCGCCCGCATTCAGCAGACGGCGCACATCAGCCACCGTGCGCACACCGCCACCGACCGTCAGCGGGATGAAGACCTGCGAGGCCACCGCTTCGATGATGTGCAGGATCAGGTCGCGCCCGTCGCTGGTGGCGGTGATG
>JANYJL010000203.1 GCA_025361845.1 Rhizobacter sp. | reverse complement strand
GAGCCGCCCCGACTGGCGCGACCACATGAGCCTGCCGCCGAACGACATCGCGTGGACACAGCTCGAGCGTGAGGTGCGCGGCCTGAAGATCGGCCTGTTGATGGACCCCGGCTGGGGTTGGCCCGTCGAACCCGAGGTGCGCGCCGCCGTCGAAGCCGCAGCGCGTGCCTTCGAAGCGGAAGGCGCGATCGTCGAACCGCTGCGCCCCTTCGTCACGCGCGAGATGGCCGAGGGCGTGGACCGCTTCTGGCGCACCCGCGCCTGGGTCGACATCTCGGCCATGCCGGCCGAGCGGCAAGCGCTGATCCTGCCCTTCATCCTCGCGTGGGCGCGGGGCGGCGCGAGCCTCTCGGGCGAGGCGGTGTTCAACGGCTATAGCCAGACGCTGACGATCCGCGCCGCCACCGTGGCGGCCTGCCAGCCATTCGACTTCGTGCTGTCGCCGGTGGCGCCGATGCCGGCCTTCGCCGCCGAACTGCCCTGCCCGACGAACGACCCGGCGCGGCCCTTCGAGCACATTGCCTGCACCCTGCACTACAACATGAGCGAGCAGCCGGCGGCGAGCATCAACTGTGGATACACGGCGGCCGGTTTGCCGATCGGCCTGCAGATCGCCGGGCGGCGCTTCGATGATCTGGGCGTGTTGCAGATGGCGCGCGCGTGGGAGTTGATGCGGCCAGCGCAGCGGGCGTGGCCGATGCCGACACGTTGAGCTGTCGCGCACGGCAAGGCCGCCGCGCCTAAGATCATTCTCAGGCACGACATCGGGAGGCGCCCTTGGACAAACCTGATTCCGACACAGTCTTCACCGGCTCCATCCCCGAGCTCTACGACGAGTGGCTCGTCCCGCTGATCTTCGCGCCCTACGCTGCGGACATGGCAAGCCGTGTGGCGGCGCTCGCTCCGATGCGTGTGCTCGAAACCGCTGCAGGCACCGGCGTTCTGACGCGTGCGCTGACCGGCGCCCTGCCAGCGCACACGCACATCGTCGCCACCGACCTGAACCAGCCGATGCTGACGCGCGCGGCGACGGTCGGCACGCCTTGGCCGGTGCAGTGGCAGCAGGCCGACGCGACGCGCCTGCCCTTTGACGACGCGAGCTTCGATCTCGTCGTCTGCCAGTTCGGCGTGATGTTCTTCCCCGACAAGGCGCAGGCCTTTGCCGAAGCGCGGCGCGTGCTGCGGCCCGGCGGGGTGTTTCTGTTCAATGCGTGGGACCGCATCGAGCGCAACGAACTGGCCGACACCGTGACTCAGACACTCGCCGGCCTCTTCCCGGCCGACCCGCCGCGCTTCATGGCGCGGACACCCCATGGCTACTTCGACAAGGCCGTCATCGCAAACGATGTGGCGCGGGCAGGCTTCACCTCGGCAGCGAACATCGACACCGTGACGGCACGCAGCCGCGCGGCCTCGGCCCGCAGGGCGGCCCAGGCCTACTGCGAAGGCACACCCTTGCGCAACGAGATCGAAGCGCGTGCCGGCGCGGGCCTGGCGGAAGCGACCGCGGCCTGCACGGCGGCGATCACCGAACGCCACGGTGCGGGGCCGGTGGACGCGAAGATCCAAGCCCACGTCGTGATGGCCCGCAACTGAGCGAAGGGTTCGACCCCGGATGTGGCCCGTGCGGGCGGGCCGAACCCGCCTCACCACTGTGTCGCCGGGTTCGTGCGTCGCCCGGTCCAGCGCTCGATGGTCGCCGACAGCTGCGAGCTGCTCACCGGCTTGGTCAGGAAGTCGTCCATGCCCGCGTCGAGGCAACGCGCACGGTCGCTCGCCAGCGAGTCGGCGGTGAGCGCGACGATCGGCGTGTGCAGGCCCGTGCGCTGCTCGTCCTCGCGGATGCCGCGGGTGGCCTCGTAGCCGTCCATCACGGGCATGTGGCAGTCCATGAAGACGAGGTCGTAGCGCGCCGCGGCGGCCGCGCGCCGGGCCGCGACGCCATCGCCGACCAGCTCGACCTCGCAGCCGAGCATCGTCAACAGGCCTTCGACGATCATCTGGTTGACCGGATCGTCCTCGACCAACAGCACTGCCACCGCCATGTCGCCAGGGCCGGCGCCGTCGGCCTCGGCCCCGGCGGGCGCGGGGGCAACCGCCGGGGCCGCCTTCAGCGGCAGATCGACCCAGAAGTGCGAGCCTTCGTCGACACGGCTGTCGACGCCGACCGCGCCGCCCATCAGCCCGGCCAGCTCCTTGACGATCGCGAGGCCGAGCCCGCTGCCACCGTGGCGCCGCGTGCTCGAGGCATCGACCTGGGTGAACGCGTCGAACATCGCATCGAGCTGGTCCGCCGCGATGCTGATGCCCGTGTCGCGCACCGAAAACCGCAGCCGCAGCGTGTCGGGGCCGTCATCGAGCCCCCGCACCTCCAGCCGGACCGCGCCGCGCTCGGTGAACTTCACGGCGTTGTGCAAGAGGTTCACGAGCAACTGCCGCAGCCGCAGCGGGTCGGCGAGCACGCGGGGCGGCAGGCGCGGCGCGACGCCGCAACTGAGCGTGAGCGGCTTGTCGCGCGCGAGCATGCGGGCGAGGTCGATTGCCTCGCCGACGAGCAGCCGCAGGTCGACGCTGGCCAGGTTCAGCGTGAGCTTGCCGGCCTCGATGCGCGACAGGTCGAGCACGTCGTCGATCAGCGCGAGCAGGGCCGTGCCGGAACTGTGAGCGGTTCGCACATAACGCTGCTGCGTCGGCGTGAGGGTGGTGCGGATCAGCAGTTCGGTCGCGCCGAGGATGCCGTTCATCGGGGTGCGGATCTCGTGGCTGGTGACGGCCAGGAACTGCGACTTGGCGAGGTTGGCCTGTTCCGCCTCACGTCGCGCCTGCTCCAGCGCGACGGCCTGCGCCGCCAGCACCTGCGCCTCGCGTTCCAGGCGCTCGACCAAGGCCCGCGCAGCGCGGATCGCCTGCCGGGTGCGCTGCCGCAACCGCTCGGTCACCAGGCCGGTGAGCGCGAGGTACAGGCCCAGCAGGTACATGATCGCCGCGATGCCCAAGCGGTCGGGCCACTGCGCGCGACTCGGCTCGTAGCGCCACTCCCAGGCCGCATACACCAGGTAGGCCAGCGTCACGATGTGGCCGAAATACAGCGCACGCCGGAAGCCGAAGCCGACCTGATCGACCACCCGCACCAGCAGGAAGTAGGCGAAGAACAGGTGGCTCTGCTCCAGGTGGTGCAGGTTGGGCAGCCAGACCAGGATGTCGAGGTGGAACAGCAGCAGGCTCAGGTCCGGGCGCGCGCCGCGCCGGTGGCCATGGCGCAGCAGCAGCCAGCCCGCGGCGGCGTAGCCCAGGTTCAGCCCGAGCAGGCCGAGCAGGCCGGGCTGTGGAAAGTCAGTGCCGACGCGCAGGTCCTGCAGCACGGCAATGACACACAGGATGACGAAGCCCGCGGCACGCAGGGCCGGAATCTGGACCGTGTGCAGGCGCCGCGCGCTCGTCAGCTTGCGGCGCGCGAGCACCGCTTCGTCCAGGGTGAAGCTGGTGTCGGGTTCGGGGTTGGAAGCCTCGGTGTTCCGGTTCACAGGGTCACCTCGCCGCGCGGACGCTGGTCGCACCATGATCTGCCAACGCCTTCGCGCGGGCCCGCCATTGTGCGACGCGGCCCACGCGCGTGGTGCCCCGCAGCGGCCTCAGCCCCAGTCGGCCGACAGTTGCTCGCTGCGCAGCGCCCGCTGCACCGCGGGGCGCGCCTGCACCCGCCGCATGTAGGCACCAAGCTGTGGCAAGGCACGCGCCGGGCGCGCGAAGTGGCGGGTCCAGCCGCACAGCATCAACGCATACGGGTCCACCGCGCTGAAAGCCTCGCCCAGCAACCACGGCCCGCCGTGGCGCGCGAGTTCGGCGTCCAGTTGATCGAGAAGTTGGCCGACACGTGTTTCGGCGTGCGCCTTCACCTGTGCGACCGCGCTCGCATCGTCGGCCCAGCGCTCCGGGTAGAAAAACGGAATCAGGGTCGCATGGAGGGTGTTCGCCAGCCACAGCATCCACTTGTAGAAATGCGCGCGCTCGGCCGAGCCGAACGCCGGCGCGAGCTGCGCTTCGGGGTGCGTGTCGGCCAGATGCAAAAGGATCGCGGCGGTCTCGTAGAGCACCAGCCCGCCATCCTCCAGCACCGGGATCAGGCCGTTCGGGTTGAGCTTCAGGTACGCGGGCGACTTCTGCGCGTTCACGCTGCGGTCGACGAGCTTCAATGCGAAGGGCGCGCCGGTCTCTTCGAGCAGCATGTGCGGCGCGAGACTCGCGTCGCTCGGGGAATAGTGCAGTTGCAGCATGGGCTCGTGCCTCGTCTATGAGGTTCGCAAATGAGGTTCGCCATTCTCTTCGACCACACTCTGGTCCGCACTCACCCCTCACGACAGAGCAGGAGCCGGATGCCATGACTGAACCGACCGACGCACTTCGCCGCCAGCTGATCCGCAATGTCGCCGACGTGGCGCTCGAACGCCAGCTCCGCCCGCCGCTCTACGACACCATGTGCGGCGGCCTGACCGACGGCAGTGCGGCCGTCAAGCTGGGCGCCGGCTACGACGTGCTGGCACCGGGAAAACGCGGCTGCCCCTACCACTTTCACCACGCGCAGGAAGAGATGTTCGTGATCCTCGAAGGCGAAGGCACTTTGCGGGTGGCCGGCGAGATGCTGCCGGTGCGTGCGGGCGACGTGGTGGTCATTCCACCCGGGCCGGAGTACCCGCACCAGTTCATCAACACCTCGGACGCACCGATGCGCTTCATCAGCATCAGCACGAAGGAGTACCCGGAGATCTGCGAGTACCCGGACTCGGGCAAGTACATGGCCTACCAGGGCGGGTTCACCCGCACGCAACGCATCGCGGCCAACCTGGACTACTGGGATGGTGAACCCTGACCGAACCGGGAAGCAGTCAACCAACGCGAGGCAGCGACATGCCGTGTTCGGGCGCCGGCCACAGGCCATGCGGACGCAAGCGCATGGTGAAGATCATGGCCAGCGAGATCAGCAGCGGCCGCAGGATGCCCGCGTCGAGCCGCCCATCGGTCATGGCCTGCAGCGGCCCGGTGATGTAGCGAAGCACTTCCGGCAACGCGGTCAACAGCAAGGCCCCGAGGATGACGCCGGGAATGTGCCCGATGCCGCCAAACACCACCATGGCCACGATGACCACCGACTCCTGAAGACTGAAAGCTTCCGGCGACACGAAACCCTGGAAGGCACTGAACATCGCCCCGGCCACACCCCCGAAGCTGGCGCCGATTCCGAAGGCGAGCAGCTTCAGGTTGCGCACGTCGATGCCCATGGCCCGGGCGGCCATTTCATCGTCGCGGATCGCCATCCAGGCGCGGCCGATCCGCGAAGCCTGCACGCGATGGCAGGTGGTGACGGTGAGCACGACAAGCGCCAGAAACAGGTAGTAGTACAGCGTGACCGAAGCCAGCTCGTGGCCGCCGAGCGGCATGGGCTGGCCCAGATCCAGACCGAAGAGCTTGATCGAATCGATCGGCCCGATGCCCCGGGCGCCATTGGTGAGGTTGATCGGATGGCCCAGGTTGATGATCAAGAGCCGGACGATCTCTCCGAACCCCAGGGTCACGATGGCGAGATAGTCACCCCGCAGTTTCAGCGTGGGGGCACCGAACAGCACACCCAGCAACGCGGCGAGCAGGGCTCCGAGCGGCAAGGTGATCAGCCAGGGCGTGTGGAGCCCGGCCGGGAACAGGGCGGCGATCCAGGCAAAGTTGTCGGTCAGGTGCGGCGACGTCAGCAGCGCGAACAGGTAGGCGCCGACCGCGTAGAAGGCGACGTAGCCGAGGTCCAGCAGGCCGGCATACCCCACGATGACGTTCATGCCCAAAGCCAGCAGCAGGTAGAGCAAACAGGTGTCGGCAATGCGCACCCAATGGTTGCCGAAACTTTGCAACAGCAGGGGCAGCAGCAGGAGTGCGGCACACGCCACCCACGAAGTCCGCGATCGCGGGAGCGCTGCCGTCATGGGCCCGCCGCCTGCTCGCGATCGACACCCTTGTGGCGCAGCAGATCGGCCAGGGTCTTGCCGGGTTCATCGCGAAAGCGCTCGGGCAAGATTTCGAGCGCGGTGATGCGGTCGACGCGGAAGCTGCGAAAGCCCTCGCGCGTTTCGCACCAGGCCGCGAAGGTCCAGACCTCGCCCCAGAAGAAGCAGCCGAGCGGCCGCACGCGGCGCTGGCTGGGCACGTCCTTCAGATCGAGGTAGTCCATGCGCAGCGTGTGGCGCGCTTCGGCGGCCATGCGCAACACCTCCAGCCGCTCGCGCGTGGCGGTGTCGGGGCCGAAGGGCGGCGCGTAGATCGCCAGGCTCTCGGCCGCTGCGCGGGAGGCAGCGGGCAGCACGGCCAGGATCTTCGAGAGCGCCGCATCGGCATGCGTGGCCAGCGCCACATCGAGCCGCGAACGGGCCAGCCGCACGGCCGCGACCAGGGCTTGTGCTTCGTGCTGCGTGAACATCAGTGGCGGCAGGTCGAAGCCCGCGCGCATGCGGTAGCCGACACCGGCTTCGCCCTCGATGGGCACGCCCTGCGCCTGCAAGTCGGCAATGTCGCGGTAGACGGTGCGCGCCGAGACTTCGAGTTTCTGGGCGATGAACTCGGCCGTGCTGAGGCGCCGCCCGCGCACGAGCTGCACGAGCTGGAACAGGCGGTCGGCACGGCGCATGCGGTGCGGCTCAGGCCATCAGGCTCAGAGTCTCCAGCTCGCCGTATTCACCGGTCTCGACCATGAAGCGGCGCACCAGGCCGAAGGCCCGCTCGAAGAAGTCGAGCGAGGCAGCGACGTCGCTGACGTAGACGATCGTGTAGGCGAATGTCATGGGGTGCTCCAGGATGCCGCGGCGATGCTACGCCTGCGCAAGGGCCGACGATTCACGCCTGCGCGTGAAGACCGACGCGGTTGCCCTCGGTATCGGCGATGTGCGCGAAGCAGCCCATGCCATCGGGCAACTGCACCTTGGGTGTGGTGATGCGCCCACCGGCGCCTTCGACACGCGCGAGCACGGCGTCGAGCGAAGGCTCCGCATTCAGGTAGATCAAGGTGCCATCGGGCGAAGGGTCGGGCGTGCCCTCGCCCGCCATCAGGCAGCCACCGACGTGGTTGTCGCCGTAGCCGAACACGGCCAGCATCTTCTGCGGGCCGGCCGCTTCACGGCGCAGCGTGGTGGCGAGCAGTTTTTCGTAGAAGGCCTGCGCGCGGTCCAGGTTGCGAACGGGAATTTCGAACCACTCGATGGCGTGTTGCGGGGTGGTCATGAAGGGCTCCAGGGATGCAGTGACAGGAGCGCTCATGCTGCGCCGGGGCTGCTGACAGCGTGGTGTCAGTAGCCTGGCGGATCGACCCTCAATACACGCGCTTCACGGCGCCACCGTCTGCCGCACCGCCCGCTCCCAACGCTGCATCAACTCCAACGCTCGCTCGCGGACCATCGTCGGGTGAAAGCGCCGTTCCACCCGCCATTGCGCGGCGAGTTCTTCCAGGCCCTGGTAGACACCGCTGCTCAGACCCGCCAGATACGCCGCACCCAGCGCGGTGGTCTCGATCACCTGCGGGCGCACGACCGGGATGCCCAGCAGATCGGCCTGGAACTGCATCAGCAGATCGTTCACGCAGGCGCCACCATCGACGCGCAATTCGCTCACCGGCGAGCCCCCATGCGCCACCGCATCGCGGCTCATCGCCTGCAACAGCGCCGCGCTCTGGAACGCGATGCTTTCGAGCGCGGCACGCGCAATGTGCGCCACCGTGCTGCCGCGCGTCAGGCCGACGATGGCGCCGCGTGCACCCGCGTTCCAGTAGGGCGCGCCCAGCCCGGTGAAGGCCGGCACGACGATGACGCCGCCAGAATC
>JANYJL010000187.1 GCA_025361845.1 Rhizobacter sp. | reverse complement strand
CCCACCCACGGCTCACGGCCGCGGTGGCGCATGCGGACGAACCAGCCGTCGCCTTCGTGCAGCGCCAGGCCGCTCTGCACGACCTGGCCTGGGTCATCGCGCCCGAAAGCGACGGCCTCCTGAGCGCGATGCACGAAGCGGTGGGCGTGCCGCGCTGGGTGGGTTGCGACGCGCGGTCGATACGCACCGCCGCCAGCAAATGCGCCACCTTGCTGGCACTGAACACCTGCGGTGTGCCCACGCCGCTGGCCTTCCTGGCCGCGCCGACCACGCCGGCTTGCCCGCGCTGGATCGTCAAGCCGGACGATGGCGCAGGCGCGGTCGCCACGCGTGTGCATGCGCGCCGTGCCGATGCGCTGGCCGATCTTCAACAGCGCCTCGCCACGGGCCTGAGCGCCACGGCCGAACCCTTCGTGGAAGGCGAGGCGCTGTCGATCTCGATGCTCGCCGGGCCGGGCTTCGTGCAGCCGCTGGCCTTCAATGAACAGCACGTCGCAATCGATGGCGACGGCCGGCTGCACTACCTCGGCGTGCGGCCGAACGCGATCGACCGGCGCAGCGACCCGCGCGCCATCCGCCTGCACACGCTGGCCTTGGACGTGCAACGTGCGCTGGCAGGGCTGCGCGGTTTTGTCGGCATCGATCTGGTGTGGCATGCCGAGCGCGGGCCAGTGGTGATCGAAGTCAACCCGCGCCTGACCTGCGCCTACGTGGGCCTGTCGGCCGCGCTCGGGCGCAACCTGGCCGAAGAAATCCTGCTGCTGCACAGCTTGCCCGAGGTCGCCGATGGCACGCGCTGAACCGCCGCGCCGCGTGCTCGGCTGGGACATCGGTGGCGCGCATGTGAAGGCGTGCCTGGTCGAGCGTGCGCCCGGCGCAGACGGCGAGTCGAGCGACATCACCGTTCACGACATCGCCCAATGGCCCTGCCCACTCTGGCAAGGCCTGGCCCACCTCGACACCGTGATCGCGTCGGCCCGCACCCGCTGGCCGCTGGCCTGGACCGACGACACACGGCACGTGGTGACGATGACCGGCGAGATGGTCGATCTGTTTTCGAACCGCGAAGAGGGCGTGCGCCGCCTCGCCGCGCACCTGGCCGAAGCGCTCGGGCCGTCGCTGCGCCTGTATGCAGGTTCGGACGCCTATGCGACGACCACACGCTGGGTCACGCCACAGGCCGCGGCGCAGCACTGGCCCGCCATCGCCTCGGCGAACTGGCGCGCCACGGCGGAGGTGGTGGCGGCGCGTTTCCCGGAGGCCGTGCTGGTGGACATCGGCAGCACCACCACCGATCTGATCGTGCTGCGCGGCGGGCGCATGGCCACACCCGTGGCGCCGACCACGGGCGACGCGCAGCGCCTGGCGAGCGGCGCGCTGGTCTACCAGGGTGTGGTGCGCACGCCGCTGTGTGCGCTCGGACAGCGTGTTCCGTTCGAAGGCGAGCAGGTCAACGTCATGAATGAGTTTTTCGCCACCAGCGCCGACGTGTACCGCCTCACCGGCGAGCTCGACCCGGCCCACGACCAGCAGGCCGCGGCCGACAACGGCGCGAAGGATGCCGCGGCCACACGCCAGCGGCTGGCCCGCATGATCGGCCGGGATGCGCGCGATGCCGGTGATGAAAACTGGCTCGCGCTGGCAAACGTCTGGCGCAGCGCGCAGTGCGACGAGATCGCCGGCCAGCTTGCCCGCGTGCTCGCCGACAGCGGACTGGGCGCCGACGCGCCCCTCGTCGGCGCGGGCTGCGGCGACTTCCTCGCCGCCGAACTCGCGCAGCGCACGGGGCGGCCGTATCGGCGCTTCGCCGGCGACGTGGTGCCACTTGCCGACACGGGCCACCTCGCAAGCTGGGCACAGGTGTGCGCACCGGCCGTCGCGGTGGCCTGGCTTTCAGCGCAGCGGGCCTGAGCCATGTGGGTCGTCAAGCTCGGGGGCAGCCTGGCGCGCGATGCGCATTTGCCGCAATGGCTGGACATGCTGGCCGAGGTGGGCGGCGGGCGCGTGGCCATCGTGCCCGGTGGTGCCGCCTTTGCCGACACGGTGCGCCAGGCGCAGGCGCACTGGGCCTTCAACGACCTGGCCGCGCACAACATGGCCGTGCTCGCGATGGGCCAGACGGCGCTGATGATCCACGCCCTCGAACCCCGCCTCACGCTGGCGACGCAGGACGAGCAGATTCGCCGCGCGCTGCACGCCGGCCGCGCGGCGGTGTGGATGCCGCTCACCGTGCTGCGCGACGCGCCCGATGCGCTGACGAGTTGGGATGTCACCGCCGACAGCCTGGCCCTGTGGTTGGCGAGCCGGTTGAATGCCGAGCGGCTGGTGATCGTCAAATCGTGTGCGGTGAACCCGCAGCACGGCATCAAGGAGTTGTGTGCCAGCGGCGTGCTCGATGCGCGCTTTGCCGAATGGGCGCGCACGGCGGACTTCCCGATCGACGTGGTGCAGCGCGACAGCGTCGCGCGGGTGCGTGAGGCGCTGCTCGGCGGTGTCGCCCGCGACGTGGTGCGTTAGCGCACATCGGCCCCGCGGGGCCTGCCCCGACAATCGATCGATGACCACCACCATCGTCGCCGTTTTCGTGCTCGTCTACCTCGGCATGATCCTGGGCGGCCTGCCCTTCCTGCAACTCGACCGCACCGGCGTGGCCTTGCTCGGCGCCATCGCGCTGATCGGCTGCGACGCGCTGAGCCTGGAAGAGGCGGCGCTGTCGATCCACCTGCCGACACTGATCCTGCTGTTCTCGTTCATGGTCTTGTCCGCGCAGATGCGCATGGGCGGTTTCTACGATTGGGTGACCCGCCGCGTCGCCGCGCTGCCACTCGCGCCGCCGTGGCTGCTCGGCGCCCTGGTGTTCGCGGTGGCGCTGCTGTCGGCCGTGTTCAGCAACGACGTGGTCTGTCTCGCGGTGGCGCCGGTGCTGATCGACACCTGCCGGCGCCGCGGCCTGCAACCGGTGCCCTACCTGCTGGCACTGGCCTGCGCCTCGAACATCGGCTCGGCGGCCACCCTCATCGGCAACCCGCAGAACATGCTGATCGGCGAAACCCTGCACCTGCCCTTCGGTGGTTATGCGCTGGAGGCCGCGGCGCCGGTGCTCGCCGGCCTGCTGCTGACCTGGGCCTTGGTGGTCTGGCAGACACGCGGCGAGTGGCTGCTGGCCGAAGGCGCCACCGACGCGGCCGAGACCGAAGCGCTCGACCGCTGGCAGACCGCCAAGGGCCTGACCGTTGCGGCGGTGCTGCTGCTCGCTTTCCTGTTCGCGCCCTGGCCGCGCGAGGTCGTGGCGCTCACCGGCGCGGGGGTGTTGCTGATGAGCCGCAAGTTCCACTCGAGCAAGATGTTGGGCCTGGTGGACTGGGAACTGCTGGTGCTGTTCATGGGCCTGTTCGTCGTCAACCATGCCTTGCAGCGGACCGGCCTGCCGGCGCAGGCGGTGGCCGGGTTCGCGACCTTGGGCGTGCGCTTAAGCGAACCGATGCCGCTGTTCGGCGCAAGTTTCGTGCTCTCGAACATCGTCTCCAACGTGCCGGCCGTGATGCTGCTGTTGCCGGTCGCCAAACACGCACTCGCCGGGCCGTTGCTGGCCCTGGTGAGCACGCTGGCGGGCAACCTCTTCATCGTCGGCAGCATCGCCAACATCATCGTGGTGGACGCCGCCGCGCGCGCCGGCATCGCGATCGACTGGCGGCGGCATGCACGCATCGGCGTGCCGCTGACACTCGCAACGCTGGCAGTGACGGCAGGCTACCTGTGGCTGCGCGCGCGGGCGCTGGGCTGACGAAGGCACGCGACATCGAATAACGCTTCGATAACGCCGAGGCGGCAAAGATGGCCCTGTCGTCACGATGCCGGGAGCCTCCGCATGAATGCAGATTCGATGAACCGCCGCCGCCTCCTCGCCCTGAGCGGCTGCGGTATGGTGCTCAGCTCACTGGCCGGGCTGACGGCCTGCGGCGGTGGCGGGGATCCTGCGGGTAGCAGCGGCGGTGGTGGTGGTGGCAGCACCGGCTTCGAAGGCGACGGCGCTGCGGCGGCCGGCACCGCGGGCGCGCCGGTGAGCGCTACTCAACGGATGGCCGCGCTCGATGCGGTGTCTGCTGCCATGGCTGCATCGGCGGGCAGCGGCCTGCGCTTCGACAGCACCGCGCTCGCAAAGGTGCTGAAGGCGATGACGGCCTTCCAGCGGGTCGGCATCTCGAGCAGCCATCAGAACGTGTGGGCACTTTTCACCGACGGCCGCGCGCTGGTGCTGCCGAACAACCTGGACCCGAGCGCGCCCCTGGCCGGCGGCTCGGCCGGGGTTGCGGCCGGGGTTGCGGCCACCGCCGCGGCGGGCCGCAAACACGCCCTGGCCGCGCCGGAAAACCTGCTGCCGGCCCTGCTGACCCAAGGCCAATACCGCCAGCTCGACATGTTCGGCCAGGTGCCGGTGAGTGCGACCGTGGACGCTGCCCATCTGTGCCAGGATTTCGTCGGCCCGGACACCCTGCCGCAACTGCGCCGCATGGCGCTGGGGCGCGGCTTCGTGCTGCCCGAGGCGCAGCGCACAACACCGCCCGACCAGGGTTACGACAACGGCGTGGCCGGGCTGCGCACGCTCAGCGGCGACGGGGTGTTCTTCATCACCGCGTGCAGTGCCGAGGTCGGCGCCGAGGCGGCACGCCAGACCGTGATCTGCGTCGACACCCCGGCCGATGCGACCAGCGAGACCACGTACGCGGCCGACTTCGCCGCGGGGAAACTCACCTATGCGGTCACGATGAAAGGCGTGGCGGGCGCCTGGGTGCCGCACAAGTGCTTGGCAATCACGCCGGCCTTCGTTGCCGGTGCGGCCACGAACTGGAGCTTCCCGGTGGAGAGCGTGGCCATCCTCAACCTGAGCGGTGGTTCGGTGCTGGCCGATTGGGCGGGCGTGCTGTCGCGCTGCGGCTTGAAGAACGTGCTGACCTGGGACAAGCCGGTGTCGTGGCGCCGCATGCTCGCCTTCGCCGACGACCTGATGCAGTTGCTGCTGGCCACCAACAACATGGATGGCAGCGTGGTGCGGCTCAGCAACGAGCCGCGGCTGCGCAGCTACGGCGTCGGCGAGACGCTGGCTTACCTCGTGCGCCGCCACCTGACCGACGATGCCTCGGGCGCCAGCCAGGCGAACTTCCTCCAGGCCAGCGAGGCGCCACTGATCGTCAACACGCTGCTGCCGACGATCGACTACGTGAACATCGACGAAGGCCGCGCCGTGATCGAACTGGTGGGGCAGTTCGGCAACCCGCAGGGTTCGCTGACCGAGGCGCGCTACAGCCGCAGCCCGCCGGGCCGCTTCAGCGAGGCCCTGCTCAGCCGCGCGGCCGATGCGCCGCTCGATGCCGTCGGCACGCTGCGCGACCCGCTCTGGAATGGTGACCTGATCCAGAGCGCGCCCGAGCCGACGGCGCTGATGCGCGGCGGCTACCTTCAGGCCCTCAACGGTGGGCGTTGTTCGAACGCGGTGCAGATCACGCATTGGCAGATCCCGATGCACGTCGTCACCACGATCACCGGCGGGCTGACGGTGGACGCGACGGTGACCCTGCACCTGCGCGCCGACGTGCGCGGCCACCGCATGGCGCCGGACGGCTCGCGGGGCGGTGCCAACCGCTCGTTCTTCGGCCTGTCCAGCACGGTGGAAAGTGTGGCCAGCTACGTGGCCAGCGGCCAGATCGAGCAGACCGTGGACGGCGTGACCACGACCGTCAGCTGGAGCGGCGGCGGCGGCGTGGCGAACACGCTCGGCGATATCAAGGTGGGCGGTGGCGGGCTGCTGGATTGGCCGAGCCGACGCCTCACGAACTTCACGCTCGCGGCGCAAGGCGGCCCGCCTCACGACGAGCGCACGGTGAAGAAGCGCGGCGCCGAAACGCTGAGCGACCAGACCGTGCCGAAATTCGTGAGCGTGGCGGCGGTTTTTTCCGCCGCCGGCCCGCTGGAGCTGGTGTTCGACGGGAGCTGGGTGTTGCAGGGCAACGATCTGGAGCTGCTGGCCGACACGGTGGCCGTGCCCGACATCGGCACCCTCGCGCGCACCACCCGCCTGAGCTGGACGGCGGTGACACCCGACTTCCCGCCCGAGGCGGCGATCGGCGGGGTCTGAGCTACAGCTTGTGCGTCGACAGCAGGATGCTCGTCTCGGTGTTCGCGATGCCATCGACCAGGCGGATCGCGCCGAGCACACGGTCGAAGGCTTCGAGCGTCTCGGCCTGGATCTCGGCGACGATGTCCCAGCGGCCATTCGTCGTGTGCAAGGAGGTGACGGCCGGGTCGCCGCGCAGGCTGCGCAGCA
>JANYJL010000157.1 GCA_025361845.1 Rhizobacter sp. | reverse complement strand
GCTTCCGTCATCACGACCTGAACCGTGGCGCCGGCCTTCACGAGCGCGCGGGTGAGTTCGGCCGCCTTGTAGCAGGCGATGCCGCCGGACAGACCGAGCACGATGTGCCGGCCGGCGAGGTCTTGTCGTTCCATCGGCTTGTTCATCGATTCAAAGCGCCGTCCAGGCGCGCGACAGGTCGGACAGATTGAACAGCACGCGCACCGCCTTGCCATACACCTGCTCGTGCGGCAGGAAACCCCAGACGCGTGAATCGGCCGAGTTGTCGCGGTTGTCGCCCATCATCAGATACTGCCCCGCCGGCACCGTGCAGCGCCAGGCGCCAGCGCGCTGCACGGTGCAGTGCTCGGCCATGCCGTCCACAGCCAAGCGGCCCTGCATGAAGGGGTTGACCTTGACGGTGCGGCTGCTGCCGGCCACCGTTTCGCGCAGCAGCCACTGGCCGCGGTCTTCGGGTGCCACGTCGGTGGCCACGCCTTCGCCCAGCATCTGCACGTCGAAGGGCGCGCCGTTGAGCGTGACGGCGCCGTCCTGGAAACTCACCACATCACCCGGCAGGCCGACGAGCCGCTTCACGTAGAACTGCGACACATCGAGCGGGTAGCGGAACACGACCACGTCACCGCGCTGCGGCTGGCCGAACTCGATCGCCGTGTTGGTGAAGGGCAGGCGCGGCCCGTAGGCCAGGTGGTTGACGAGCAGGTAGTCGCCGACCCGCAAGGTGGGCTCCATCGAGCCCGAGGGCACCTTCGGCCAATCGGCCACCGCCACGCGGCAGGTGAACATCAGCCCGACGACGATGAACAGCTCGGCGCCGAAGCTCACCCACAGCGGCTTGTGCGCCGGCACCGAGCCCAGCTTGCGCAGCCGCCAACGCCACGCCACCCACAGCGCGCCGGTCGCGAGTGTGCACAGGCACAGGATCTCGTTGATGGAAAAGCCGATCTGCATGTGGGTTCCCGGTGGCGACGGCCCGATTGTCCGACGATTTGTGCCATTGCACCTGCCGCGCCGCAGGGCGCCGACAGAGCGAGCCACCAGCAATTCTCGGCCCGGGCCGCAGCGACCTCGCGTAAAGAAATGTGCGCGCCGAACCGCAGCGGGCTACCGGCCTATTTCAGCAAGCCGGCGTTCTCGGCCGCGGCCTTGATACCCATGTAGTTGTCCGCCTTCGTCGGCACGAACTTCGTGGCGCGCTGGAGCTTGAGGATTTCGGCGCCCTCGGGCGTGGCCGGGTTCAGGTCGAGAAAGGCTTGCGTGATCTTGTCGCGCAGGCCGGCCGGCATGTCGGCGTGCACGGTCCAGTTGTAGTCGTAATAGGCGGGGGTCGTGTAGAACACTTTCACGGCGCCGGTGTCGACTCGTCTGTCTTCGACGAACTTGTTCCAGACCGAGATGTTCAAGGCGCCCGCATCGACCTTGCCGCTGGCCACGGCCGCGATCGTCGCGTCGTGCGCGCCCGAGAAACTCACGCGCTTCAAGTCGGCGTCCGGATCGATTTTCGCGGCGAGCAGGTAGTTGCGCGGCATCAAATGCCCCGAGGTGCTGGATTGCGAGCCGAAGCTCAGCGTCTTGCCCTTCAGGTCTTCGAGCTTCGTGATGCCGCTGTCGCTGGCCGTGATGAACACGGACTTGAAGGCCGTGTCTTCCTCGCGCTGCACCAGCGGGACCGTCTTGCCCGCCGAACGCACCGAGCTTTGCACGAAGGTGAAGCCACCGAACCAGGCCAGATCGATCTTCTTGTTGACGAGCGTTTCCACCGCCGCGGCGTAGTCGGTCACCGGCGTCCACTCGACCTTCATGCCCAGGCGCGCTTCGAGGTACTTGCCCAGCGGCGCGAACTTGCGCGCCAGCTCGGTGGGAGATTCGTCGGGAATGGCCGTGACGCGCAGCACCTGCTGGGCGTGGGCGCTGGTGACCATGCACGAGAACAGGGCGAGGCAAAGTGCCGGAAGGGCACGGCGAAGGGAAGCGAATTTCATGGTGTTCGATGTGGAGTGAATCGGCATCGTCCCGCGAACCGGGCACCGCCCACGCCAGCGCGCCCCCTCGCCCATCACGGGCAAGGCGATGCCACCAAAATAGCGAGCGACGGCACCACAGAAAGGATCAAGCAGTATGGATCCCCTCATCCTCGCAAGGGCCCAGTTCGCGGCCAACATGACGTTCCACATCCTGTTCCCGACCATCAGCATCGCGATGGGCTGGACCTTGCTGTTCTTCCGAACGCGCTGGCTCGCGACGAACGACGCGGCCTGGCTCGCCGCCTACCGCTTCTGGACCAAGGTGTTCGCCCTGACCTTCGCACTCGGCGTCGTCAGCGGCATCACGATGAGCTTCCAGTTCGGCACCAACTGGCCGGGCTTCATGGAGAAGGTCGGCAATGTCGCCGGCCCGCTGCTCGGCTACGAGGTGCTGACCGCCTTCTTCCTTGAAGCCACCTTCCTCGGCGTGATGCTGTTCGGACACGGCCGCGTGAGCGAGAAGGTGCACCTCGTCGCGACCTTCCTGGTCGCCTTCGGCACGACGATGAGCGCGTTCTGGATCCTGAGCCTGGATTCGTGGATGCAGACGCCGCAGGGCTACGAGATCGTCAACGGCGAGTTTCAGGTGACGAGCTGGCTCGAAGTCATCTTCAACCCCTCGTTCCCGTACCGCCTCACGCACATGCTGATCGCCTCGGGCCTGACCGTCGCGTTCTTTCTCGCCGGCCTGAGCGCCTGGCAACTGCTGCGTGGCACGGCCAACATCTCCACCGCCAAGGTGCTGCGTGTCGGCCTCACGCTCGGTGCGCTGCTCATCCCGGTGCAGATTGTCGTCGGCGACATGCACGGCCTGAACACCCTGCACCACCAGCCGCAGAAGATCGCCGCGATGGAAGGCGTGTGGAACACCGAACGCGGCGCGCCGCTGCTGCTGTTCGCCTGGCCCGACGAGAAAACGCGCAGCAACCGGTTCGAGCTCGCCGTGCCCAAGGTCGCCAGCCTGATCCTCACGCACGATGCCGACGGTGAGATCAAGGGCCTGAACGAGTTCAAGGGCGCGCACCCGCCGGTCGCACCGCTCTTCTTCGGCTTCCGCGTGATGGTCGGCATCGGCATGGCGATGTTCGCGATGAGCTGGCTCGGCTGGTGGCTCTACCGCCGCAGCGGCTGGGTGGCGAGTGCCCTGCCCCGGCCCTTGCTGTGGGGCCTGACCGCGATGACCTTCTCCGGTTGGGGCGCCACCGTGGCGGGCTGGTACGTCACCGAAATCGGGCGCCAGCCTTTCATCGTCTACGGCCTGCTGCGCACGGCCGACGTGGCCTCGAACGTGCCCTCGTCGATGATCGCGCTGTCGCTCGCGCTCTATGTCACGGTGTACCTGGCGTTGATCGTGTCGTACATCGGCGTGGTGAAGTACATGGCGGAGAAGCCGCTCGATCTGCCCTCACCCGACCCGAGCCGACTGCCCGTGGTGAGCACCGCCACATGACGTTCGACACCGCGCTGCCCGTCATCTTCATGGCCTTGATGGGTCTGGCCATGCTGACCTATGTGGTGCTCGACGGCTACGACCTCGGCGTCGGCCTGCTGCTGCCGCGCGGCACGCCCGAACAGAAAGACATGATGATCGCCAGCATCGGCCCCTTCTGGGACGCGAACGAAACCTGGCTCGTGCTCGGCGTCGGCATCCTCCTGATCGCCTTCCCGAAAGCGCATGGCATGGTGCTCACGGCCATGTACCTGCCGGTCACCTTGATGCTGATCGGCTTGATATTGCGCGGCGTGGCCTTCGACTTCCGCGCCAAGGCCCAAGACAGCCACAAGGCGCTGTGGAACCGCGTGTTCTTCACCGGCTCGGGCCTGGCCTCAATGGCGCAAGGCTGGATGCTCGGCCACTACGTCACCGGCCTGCAAACGGGCTGGCAGTTCGATGTGTTCGCCGGTGCCATCGCACTGGCGCTGCCGGCAGCCTACGTGCTGCTCGGCGCCTGCTGGCTGATCCTGAAAACCGAGGGCGAGCTGCAACGCAAAGCCGTGGTGTGGGCACGCCTCGCCTGGCCGCCGGTGGTCGTCGGCCTCGGCCTGATCTCGCTCGCGACTCCCTGGGTGAGCCCCATCGTGCGGGACCGCTGGTTCAAGATGCCCGAGTTCATCGCCCTGCTGCCGATCCCGCTGATGACGGTGATCGCGCTCGTCGTCGCACGCGCTCTGCTGAACTCGCCGAAGGTGCTCGGCGGGCTGTGCTGGCTGCCCTTCACACTGGTGACGAGTGTCTTCGTGCTCGGCTTCATTGGCCTGGCCTACAGCATCTTTCCGTATGTCGTCATGGACAAGCTCACCCTCTGGCAAGCCGCCAGCAGCCCGGCCGCGCTGAAGGTCATCTTGATCGGCGTGTGCATCTCGGTGCCGGCCATCGCGGGCTACACCGTGTTCGCCTACCGTGTGTTCGGCGGCAAGGCGACGGCGCTGCGCTACGCCTGAGGCGGGATGCCCGGCGGGTTCGGGTGGAAACGCGCCATCGCGTACGAATCGACATACTGCCCGTCGCGCATTGCATAGCCGCGCAGCGTGCCTTCGATGACGAAGCCGAAGCGCTGATACAGGCGCACGGCCGTGAGGTTGTCGGTGTAGACATCCAGCTCCAGGCGCAGCACGCCGGCCCAGCGGTCGGCGTAGTCGCAGAGCGCCGTCATCAACGCGCTGCCCACGCCCTGGCGCTGCGCGGCGGGCGCGACCGACATGCCGATCATCGAGGCATGCCGCCGCCGCAGCGCCGGGCTGGCCGGGTGCAGGCCGGCCGTGCCCACCACCTCGCCGTTCAGCTCGGCCGCCAGCACCAGGTCGGGCTTGCCGGGCTGGTCGTTGTCGGCCAGGCGCGCGGCCCACAGGGCCTCGTTCGTGTAGGGCAGCTGCATCAGGCCCGGATAGACAGCCGGGTCGCCCATGATGCGGGCGAAGGCGGCTGCGTCTGTGGCGGTGGCGGTGGCGCGGCGGACGGTGATGCTCATGCGGTGCTCTCCACTTGGCTCAGGACTCGATCGACCAGGCGGTCTGTGCGGCCCAGGCTTCGGCCGCAAAGTAGATCAGGTCCACGGCTGGGTCTTTGACATCGGGATAACAGTCCTCATCGGCCAGACCGGCCGCGAGGCGACGCTTGAGTTCGCCGTAGGCGGCGGCCGTGGCCGGGTGTGCGCGCAAATGGTCGCGGAACAGCAAGGCATACCGCTGGTTCGGGCGCCCGGCTTCGCGCACGTGCAGATTGATACGGCGCTCGCCATCCGGCTGCGTGAAGAAGTACTTCGCCCAGTTCTCGGCGGGCCCATCACAGCCCGGTGGAACATGGTCGCCCTGAATGTCGGCGTAGCGCTTGAAGCCCAAGGCCGAGAGCCGTTGCGCGATACCGGGTTCGAGCGCCGTGACCGTGAGCTGAATGTCGATCACGTCCTTGGCGCACAGACCCGGCACCGACGTGGAACCGATGTGATCGATGCGCTCGGCCGCAGCGCCGAGGTTGCGGCTGAGCAAGGCTGAGATGCGCTGGAACTCTTCCGGCCACGCCGACCGGTACGCCACGATCTCGATCATGGCGACCGCGTCCGCTCAGGTGCGCTCGGCCACCCAGCCCGCCACCGAGGCGAGCGCCGCGGCGAGCTTGCTCGGGTCGGTGCCACCGGCCATCGCCATGTCGGGCTTGCCGCCGCCCTTGCCGCCGACCTGCTGCGCGACGAAGTTGACCAGCTCACCGGCCTTGACCTTGGCCATGCAGTCGGCCGTCACGCCAGCAGCGAGTTGCACCTTGCCGCCCTCAACCGCGGCCAGCACGATGGCGGCGCTCTTGAGCTTGTCCTTGAGCTTGTCCATCGTCTCGCGCAGGGCCTTCGCATCGGCGCCGTCCAGCACGGCGGCGAGCACGCGCATGCCCTTCACCTCGACCGCCTTCGCGATCAGCTCATCGCCTTGCGAGGACGCGAGCTTGCCCTTCAGCGCCGCAAGTTCCTTCTCGAGCGCACGCACGTGTTCGAGCACATGGGCGACGCGCTCGGGCACCTCGGCGGGCGCGGACTTCAGCGTGCCGGCCAACTGGTTCATCGTGCCTTCGAGCGTTTGCAGATAGCTCAGGGCGTTGTCACCAGTCACCGCTTCGACGCGGCGAACGCCCGCGGCCACGCCACCTTCCGCGACGATCTTGAACAGGCCGATGTCGCCGCTGCGCTGCACGTGGGTGCCACCACACAATTCGCGGCTCGTGCCGATGTCGAGCACGCGCACTTCGTCGCCGTACTTCTCGCCGAACAGCATCATCGCGCCGAGCTTCTGCGCCTCCTCGATCGGCAGCACGCGTGCCACGGTGGCGGCGTTCGCCAAGACTTCGGCATTCACCAGCGCTTCGACCTTCGTGATCTCGGCCGCCGTCATCGGTGCGTTGTGCGCGAAATCGAAGCGTGTGCGCTCGCCATTCACAAGCGAGCCCTTCTGCTGCACGTGCGTGCCCAGCACTTCGCGCAGGGCCTTGTGCATCAGGTGGGTGGCGCTGTGGTTGCGCACGGTCTTGGCGCGGCGTTCGGCATCGACCTTGGCCGTCAGCACATCGCCGACCGAGATCGAACCTTCGACCACACGGCCGTGGTGGCCGAACACCGCCGCCTGCACCTAGATCGTGTCTTCGACGATCACGCGCGAGCTGGCATTGCGCAGCTCGCCGCTGTCGCCGGCCTGGCCGCCAGACTCGGCGTAAAACGGGGTGTGGTCGAGCACGATCACGGCGTCGTCGCCGGAGCGGGCAGACTGCACCGGTGAACCATCGACGTAGACGGCGGTGACCTTCGCGCCTTCGCGCACCAAGTGCTCGTAGCCGTGGAAGGTGGTCGCTGCGCCGCTGTATTCCAGCCCCGCGGCCATCTTGAACTTGCCGGCGGCGCGGGCGCGCGTTCGTTGCGCCTCCAGGAGTTCGTCGAAGCGTGCGACGTCAACCCTGACGCCACGCTCGCGACAAACGTCCGCCGTCAGGTCGACGGGAAAACCGTAGGTGTCATGCAGCTTGAAAGCCACATCCCCACTCAATGTTCCGCCGCCTTGCGGCACGTCCTGCATAAGGACGTCTTCTGCTGGCCGAATCTCAACCGCTCGGATGGCGTCGAGCAGGATTTCCATGCCATTGGCGATGGTGCGGAAGAAGCCTTCCTCTTCCTGCTTCAGCACCTCGGTCGCCCGCTTCTCGCCTTGGCGCAACTCGGGGTAAGCGTCACCCATCTCGGCGGCCAGCGCCGCTACCAAGGTATAGAAAAACGGCTTGCGAGCCCCGAGCTTGTAGCCATGGCGGATCGCGCGGCGTGTGATGCGACGCAGCACATAACCGCGGCCGGCATTGCTCGGGATCACACCATCAACCACGGTGAACGTGCAGGCGCGGATGTGGTCGGCGATGACCTTCAGTGACGGCGAGTCCTTGTCGCAATCACCCGCACCCGCCGCATCGACAGCCTTCTTCGCCGCCGCCAGCAGGTTCACGAAGGTGTCGATCTCGTAGTTCGAGTGCACGTGCTGAAGCACCGCCGCCAGCCGTTCCAGCCCCATGCCCGTGTCCACGCTCGGCTTCGGGAGCTTGTGCATCACGCCCGCTTCGTCGCGGTTGAACTGCATGAACACGTTGTTCCAGATCTCGATGTAGCGGTCGCCGTCTTCGTTCGGGCTTCCCGGCGGGCCGCCTTCGATCTCGGGGCCGTGGTCGTAGAAGATCTCGGTGCATGGGCCGCAAGGCCCCGTGTCGCCCATCATCCAGAAGTTGTCGGAGGCGTAGCGTGCGCCCTTGTTGTCGCCGATGCGCACGATGCGCTCCGCCGGCACGCCGATCTGCTTGTTCCAGATCTCGTAGGCCTCGTCGTCTTCAGCGTAGACGGTGACCCAGAGCTTGTCTTTCGGCAGCTTGTAGACCTCGGTCAGCAGTTCCCAGGCGTAGCTGATCGCGTCCTTCTTGAAGTAGTCGCCGAAGCTGAAGTTGCCCAGCATCTCGAAAAAGGTGTGGTGGCGCGCGGTGTACCCGACGTTCTCGAGGTCGTTGTGCTTGCCGCCGGCGCGGATGCACTTCTGCGAGGTGGTCGCGCGTTTGTAGGGCCGCACGTCGAAGCCGAGGAACACGTCCTTGAACTGGTTCATGCCCGCGTTCGTGAACAGCAGCGTCGGGTCGTCGCCGGGGATCACCGGGCTGGACGCGACGATGGTGTGGCCCTTCGCCTCGAAGAACTTCAGGAAGGTCGAACGGATCTCGGCAGCTTTCATCGCTTCTTTCATCACCGTGTTTGGGCGCTTGGCCCAGGGTGCGGGAACGGGGCTTCCCGACACTCCTGCAAAGGGGCGGATTTTAGACCGAGCAATTCACTACGGCGGCAGGCGGATACTTGCGGCGAAATCGCCACCGGAGACTTCGATGAGCACCCGCCACGCCACATTCGTGTGGGACGACCCCCTGCTGCTCGACCAGCAGTTGAGCAGCGACGAACGCGCCGTGCGCGACGCCGCGCGCGACTACAGCCAGGGGCGTCTGGCCCCGCGCGTGACCGAAGCCTTTCGCCATGAACGCACCGATCCGGCGATCTTTCGCGAAATGGGCGAGCTGGGTTTGCTCGGGCCGACGATTCCCGAGGCCTATGGCGGCTCGGCACTGAACTACGTCTGCTACGGCCTGATCGCACGCGAAGTCGAGCGTGTCGATTCCGGCTACCGCTCGATGATGAGCGTGCAGTCGTCCCTGGTGATGGTGCCGATCTTTGAATTCGGCAACGAAGCGACCAAGCAGAAATACCTGCCGAAGCTCGCCACCGGCGAATGGATCGGCTGCTTCGGCCTGACCGAGCCGAACCACGGCTCCGACCCTGGCAGCATGATCACGCGGGCGAAGAAGGTGGCCGGCGGTTACGCCCTCAGCGGCTCGAAGATGTGGATCAGCAACAGCCCGATCGCCGATGTGTTTGTGGTGTGGGCGAAGGACGATGAGGGTGCGATCCGTGGCTTCGTGCTCGACAAGGGCGCAAAGGGTTTGAGCGCGCCGGCAATCCACGGCAAGGTCGGCCTGCGCGCATCCATCACCGGCGAGATCGTGATGGATGGCGTGTTCTGCCCCGAGGAAAACGCCTTCCCCGAGGTGCGCGGGCTCAAAGGCCCGTTCACATGCCTCAACTCGGCCCGCTACGGCATCGCCTGGGGCGCGCTCGGCGCGGCCGAAGACTGCTTCCACCGCGCGCGCCAGTACGTGCTCGACCGCCAGCAGTTCGGCCGACCACTCGCGGCGAATCAGCTGATCCAGAAGAAGCTCGCCGACATGGCCACCGAGATCACGCTCGGCCTGCAAGGCTGCCTGCGACTGGGCCGCATGAAGGACGAGGGCACGGCATCCGTCGAGGTGACGAGCATCATGAAGCGCAACAGCTGCGGCAAGTCGCTCGACATCGCCCGCCTGGCGCGCGACATGATGGGCGGCAACGGCATCTCGGACGAGTTCGGCGTGGCGCGCCACCTGGTGAACCTCGAAGTGGTCAACACGTATGAAGGCACGCACGATGTGCACGCACTGATCCTCGGGCGGGCGATCACCGGCATCCAGGCCTTCAGCTGACCATGGCGCAACCGACTCCCCTCCTCGGCATCAAGGTTCTCGACCTCTCGCGCGTGCTCGCCGGCCCGTGGTGCGGCCAGATGCTGGCCGACTACGGCGCCGATGTCATCAAGGTCGAACGGCCCGGCGAAGGCGACGACACGCGCGGCTGGGGGCCGCCCTGGTTCGGCGACGCGGCCGATCAGATGTCGGCCTATTACCTCTGCACGAACCGCGGCAAACGTTCGGCGGCGATCGACATCGCGAGCCTTGAGGGCCGCGCGATGGCGCGCCAGCTCGCCGCTGAAGCGGACGTGCTGATCGAGAACTACAAGGTCGACCAGCTCGCGAAATACGGCCTCGACGCCGCTTCGTTGCGTGCACTCAACCCGGGCCTGATCTACTGCTCGATCACCGGCTTCGGCCAGACCGGGCCGGACGCGCACCGCGCCGGCTACGACTTCGCGATCCAGGCGGCCGGGGGCCTCATGAGCATCACCGGCGAGCGCGAGGGCACACCCGGCAGCGAGCCGCAGAAGGTGGGCGTCGCGGTGGTCGACCTGATGACAGGCGTCTACGCGACCACCGCGATCCTCGCGGCGCTGCACGAGCGCCACCGCACCGGCCTGGGCACCCACATCGACATGGCCCTGCTCGACGTGCAGGTGGCGATGCTGGCGAATCAGGCGAGCAACCACCTCGTCGGCGGCACCACGCCCAAACGCATGGGCAATGCGCACTCGAACATCGTGCCGTATCAGGTCTTCGCCACACGCGACGGGCACCTGGTGCTGTCCCTGGGCAACGACACCCAGTTCGCGAAGTTCTGCGAGCTGGCCGGCCACCCCGAAGTGGCGAAGGACGAACGCTACGCCGGCAATGCGGGGCGCGTGGTGCGGCGGGCCGAGCTGGTGCCGCAGCTCGCCGCCTGGATGCTCGCGCACGACACCGCCGAGTGGGTGCGCCTGCTCGATGCCGCGGGCCTGCCCTGTGCGCCGATCGCGACCATCCCGCAGGTGCTCGCCTCGCCGCAGGTGCAGGCACGCGGCATGCGGCGGGAGCTGCCGACCGCCGATGGCCGCCGCATGCCGATGGTGGCCGCGCCGGTGCTGTTCGACGGCGAGCGCGCCATCTCGGCACTGGCGCCGCCGGGCCTCGACGAACATGGCGATGCGGTGCGCGCCGCCTTGTCCACACGATCTGGCTGGCCTCTAGCCAACAGCCATGCTTCCGACAAATCCTGAACCCGAGACTCCACATGGACATGAAGACCTCGCCGCTGGCCACGCTGAACGACCCGACGCTGCTCAAGACCGACGGCCTCATCAACGGTGAGTGGCAACGCGGCCCCGGCCGCTTCGACGTGACGGACCCGGCCACAGGCTTCAAGCTCGCGGACGTGGCCAACCTCGGCGTCGCCGAGACCACGGCCGCCTTGCAAGCCGCCAACGCGGCCTGGCCCGCCTGGCGCATCAAACCCGCGAAGGAGCGCGGCGCGATCCTGATGAAGTGGTTCAACCTGCTGCTTCAGCACGCCGACGACCTGGCCCGCATCATGACGGCCGAACAAGGCAAGCCGCTCGCCGAGGCGAAGGGCGAAGTGGCCTATGGCGCGAGTTTCATCGAGTGGTTTGCCGAAGAGTCGCGGCGCGTCTACGGCGAGACGATCCCGACCACCGACAACGGCAAGCGCTACCTCGTGATCAAGCAGCCGGTGGGGGTCTGCGCCGCGATCACGCCGTGGAATTTTCCGATTGCGATGATCACGCGCAAGGTCGCGCCGGCGCTGGCCGCGGGCTGCCCGGTCGTGATCAAGCCGGCCGAGCAGACGCCGCTCTCGGCGCTAGCGGTCGCCGAGCTGGCGCAGCGCGCCGGCATGCCGCCGGGTGTGCTGAATGTGGTCACCGCCGACGCTGCGAACTCGATCGAGGTCGGCAAGCTGCTGTGCGAGAGCGACCTCGTGCGCCATCTCTCGTTCACCGGCTCGACCGAGGTCGGGCGCATCCTGATGCGCCAGTGCGCACCGACGATCAAGAAGCTCTCGCTCGAGCTCGG
>JANYJL010000184.1 GCA_025361845.1 Rhizobacter sp. | reverse complement strand
CGGACGATTCGCTGACCGAGGGCGACAAAGAGCGTCTGCTCGATCACCTGCGCACGACCCACGGCACCACCGGCGCCGACCGCAAGAAGATCACGCTGACGCGCAAGTCCACCAGCGAGATCAAGCAGGCCGATGCGTCCGGCAAGGCCCGCACCATCCAGGTCGAAGTGCGCAAGAAGCGCACCTTCGTCAAGCGCGATGACGCGCCCGCCGAGGTCGAGGAACCCGCCGAGCCGGTGGTCGACCAAGCCGAACTCGAGCGCCGTGAACTCGAAGCGCAGGCGCAGGCCGAAGTGCTGCGCCGCCAGGAGGCCGAACTGGAAGAAAAGCGCCTCGCGCGCGAAGAGCAGGCCCGCGTCGATCGCGAAGCGGCCGAAGTGAAAGCGCGTGAAGCCGCCGCTGTTGCGGCCGCCGAAGCTGCACGCGCCGCTGCCGCCGCGCTGGGCGCGGCTGGCAAGGCCGCGCCGACCAACAAGGCTGCGACCGCTGCCAGGGAAAAGGAAGCCGCCAAGGCCGCTGAAGCTGCCGCGGCCGCCGCCGCCGCAGCAGCGCCGCCGGTGCCGGTCGAGCCCGTCAAGCCGGTCTTGCGTGTCATCAAGGCCGCCGATGTGGTCGACGAAGAAAAGCAGCGCGCCGCCGATCTGGCCAAGCGCCGCAAGGCCGCCGAAGACGAAGCCTCGGCCATCCGCGCGATGATGAACGCGCCGAAGAAGGTGATGGTCGCCAAGCCGCCCGAAGAGGCCAAGCCGGCGGCTGATGCCAACAAGGAAGGCATTAAGGGCACGATTCACAAGAAGGCTGCCGTGCCGGGTGCACCGGGCACGACGGCGGCTGTCGCCAAGCCGGGTGACAAGAAGTCCGTCAAGTCCGAGAAGCTGTCTTCGAGCTGGGCCGACGACGCTGCCAAGAAGCGTGGCCTCAAGACCATGAACACCGGTGGCGCCACGCGCCCGGGTTGGCGCGCGCCGCGTGGTGGCCGCCGTGGTGACCGCAACGACAGCGGCATGACGAGCTTCGTCGCACCCGCCGAAGCGACGGTGCAGGAAGTGCACGTGCCGGAGACCATCAGCGTCGCCGATCTCGCGCACAAGATGTCGGTCAAGGCCTCCGAGGTCATCAAGCAACTGATGAAGCTGGGCCAGATGGTCACCATCAACCAGCAGCTCGATCAAGAGACCGCGATGATCCTGGTCGAGGAAATGGGCCACAAGGCCTTCGCTGCGAAGCTGGACGACCCGGAAGCCTTCCTCGAAGAGGACGAAACCGAACAGGTCCACGAAGAGCTGCCGCGTGCGCCGGTGGTGACCGTCATGGGTCACGTCGACCATGGCAAGACCTCGCTGCTCGACTACATCCGCACCGCGCGTATCGCAGCGGGTGAAGCGGGTGGCATCACGCAGCACATCGGTGCTTATCACGTCGATACGCCGCGCGGCATGATCACCTTCATCGACACCCCGGGCCACGCCGCGTTCACCGCGATGCGGGCACGCGGTGCGAAGGCTACCGACATCGTCATCCTGGTGGTGGCGGCCGACGACGGCGTGATGCCGCAGACCAAGGAGGCCATCCACCACGCGAAAGCAGCGGGGGTGCCGATCGTGGTCGCGATGAACAAGATGGACAAGGCCGAGGCGAACATCGAGCGTGTGAAGTCCGAGCTGGTGGCTGAATCGGTCGTGCCGGAAGACTTCGGCGGCGATTCGCCGTTTGTGGGCGTCTCGGCCAAGACCGGGCAAGGCATCGACACGCTGCTCGAGCAGGTGCTGCTGCAGGCCGAGGTGCTGGAGCTGAAGGCGCCGAAGGAATCGATGGCCAAGGGCATCGTCATCGAGGCGCAACTCGACAAGGGCCGCGGCCCCGTCGCGACCGTGCTGGTTCAGAGCGGCACGCTCAAGCGCGGCGACGTCGTCCTCGCCGGCTCGAGCTTCGGCCGGGTGCGCGCCATGCTCGACGAGAACGGCAAGACAGTGAACGAGGCCGGCCCGTCGATTCCGGTCGAGATCCA
>JANYJL010000066.1 GCA_025361845.1 Rhizobacter sp. | reverse complement strand
CATCACCACCACCGCGAGCGGCAGGCCCACGAGCCCGAAACCCCAGTGCGCGACGGCCAGCACGAGTGCCGGCAACACCAGCAACTTCAGCGCAGCCGATGTCAGGGCACCGCGCATGCCGCCGCGCACGCCGTAGTACGCGAGCGACATGCCGATCAGCACCAGGCACAGCGGCACCACCGCCTGCGCCAGCGTCAGCAACAGTTCGTCGATCAAGGTCGGCAAGGGCGGCGCGACGACGTTCCACACCAGCCCGGCGAGGATGGGCAGCACGACCGGGTGGATGAGGGTGTTGCGCGCCGTCGTGCGCAGCGTGGCCGCGAGGCTCGCGCGCGTCTGGCCGTCTTCATGGCGTTCGCGTGCGAGGTCGAGTTCGACCAGCACCGTCAGCACGCTCAGCAGGGCCAGCGCATGCAGGCTCATCACCGCGATGTGGATGGACAGGCCCGCCTCGCCGAACAGCGCCGCGGCGATCGGGATGCCCACCTGCACGGTGTTGCCGAAGCTCGCCGAGATCGCGCGCACGGCCGGTGCCGGCGTGGCGAGCGCACCGTTGCGGTTGGCGCGGCGCTGCCAGGCGTAGACGACGACCATCAGCGCCACCACCGGCACGAAGAAGGCGGCGAGCGTGCCCCAGGGCAGGGTGCGGAAGTCGATGCGCGCGGTGGTGCGAAACAGCAGTGCCGGCACGAAGATGTAGAAGGCCGCGTTCGAGAGGGTGCGCGCCGGGTCGTTCTCGCCGAGCCAGCGCAGCCGGCCCGCCACCCAGCCGAGCCCGACGATGGAGAAGATCGCGAGCAGCTTGAAGAAGACGAGGCTCGTCATGCGCGACGGGCTTCGCGCAGCAGGGCGCTCCCCCGCATGGCGTCGGTCAGTTCAACTCGCTGCGGCGCGGCAGGTCGGCCCCGCGGCGCGAGCAGGTGATCGCCGCCGCACGCGCCGCGAAGCCGAGTGCGTCCGTCAGCTGCGCTGCC
This sequence comes from Rhizobacter sp., assembly GCA_025361845.1. Lineage (GTDB taxonomy): Bacteria > Pseudomonadota > Gammaproteobacteria > Burkholderiales > Burkholderiaceae_C > JANYJL01. The sequence continues at coordinate 20,159 of JANYJL010000066.1, read as the reverse complement.
GAGAGGTTTTGCAATGCCCCGGCCGAGACCGCGTCGTGCTCGGCCAGCCACGTCAGCAGCGCGGCCTGGAAGGTGTCGCCGGCGCCGACGGTGTCGATCACTTTCACCTTGACCGGCGGCACGCTGATGTTCTGCTTCGCGGTCCACGCCACCGCGCCTTCGGCGCCGCGGGTCACGACCACGAGCTTCACGCCTTGGGCGAGCGTTTGCGCCGCGAAGTCGGCGATGGCGAGGCCGGGGAAGAGCAGGTGCAGGTCTTCGTCGCTGACCTTCAGCAGGTCGGTGCGCGGCTGCATCCATTGAACGAACTCGCGCCAGGGTGCGAGTGCGGGCTCCACGTTCAATCGCACGTTCGGGTCGTAGGCGATCAGGGTGCGGCCGCGCTCGCGTTCGACCAGGGCGCGCAGCGTCGACGCGGTTGGTTCGGTGACCGTGGTGAAGGAACCGAAGTTGATGGCGCGCAGGCCCGCCGGCACAGCGGCGAGTGCGTCGGTCGTGAGCAGGCGGTCGGCACAGCCGTCGCCATAGAACGAATACGAGGGCACACCTTGCGCATCGAGGCCGACCAGGCCGAGCGTGGTGGGCGCGTCGCTGCGCTGCACGGTCGAGAGGTTCACGCCTTCGTTGCCGAGGAAGCGCATCAAGCGCTCGCCGAGGAAACCACGCGACACCGAACCGAAGAACGACACCGGCTGTGCGAGCCGCGCCAGCCCCAGCGCCACGTTGTACGGCGAGCCACCGACACGGGCGTCGAGGGCCACGCCGGTGGGCGTGTCGCCGGTTGCAAAAACGTCCATCAGCGCTTCTCCACAGACCATGAACATGAGCGTTTCTCCTAGGGTGTTCGCGTCAGCACTCAAGCGCTACGCTGCACTTGCATTGTGCCGCAGTCGTTGCGATGAACATCCGGGTTTTCCATTAATCAATCAACTTGATTTATTAATCGGCGACTCCGATAATTCGATCAGTCCCAACCACAGGGGCTGAGTTCACAAACCCTCGGCAGCCCTCGCCGCCACGTTCCCCCAAAACCCGGAGACATCCAGATGACCTTCAAGACCACCCTCACCCTGACGGCTTGCGCCGCCCTTGTTTGCGTTGCCGGCAACGCGTCCGCCGCCGAGGTCGTCATCGGCCTGATCACCAAGACCGACACAAACCCCTTCTTCGTGAAGATGAAGGAAGGCGCCGAAGCCGAAGCCAAGAAGCTGGGCGCCAAGCTGCTGTCGGCTGCCGGCAAGCAAGACGGCGACACCGCCGGCCAGATCACCGCGATGGAAAACATGGTCGCCGCCGGCGCCAAGACCATCCTGATCACCTCGTCGGGCGACGCCATCGTGCCGACCATCAAGAAGATCAAGGCCCAAGGCGTGCAAGTGATCGCCCTCGACAGCCCGGTGCCCGAAGCCGACGCGCTGTTCGCCACCAACAACTACAAGGCCGGCGAGCTGATCGGTGCCTACGCCAAGGCGACGCTCAAAGGCAAGGCGCCCGTCATCGCCACGATGGACCTGTTCCCCGGCCACCCGGTCGGCGCGCAGCGCCACAACGGCTTCCTGGCCGGCTACGGTCTGAAGACCCTGCCCACCGAGAGCAACGAGCTGGCGCAGCCGGCTGAAGTGGTCTGCATGGCCGACAGCTTCGGTGACGCCGCCAAAGGCCAGACCGGCATGGAAAACTGCCTGCAGAAGAACGCCAACATCAACGTCGTCTACGCCATCAACGAACCCGCTGCCGCCGGTGCCTACAAGGCGCTGAAGGCCGCTGGCAAGGAAAAGGACGTCGTCATCCTGGGTGTGGACGGCATGTGCTCCAACGGTGTGGGCAACGTCGAGAAGGGCGTGATCGCCGCGACCAGCATGCAGTACCCGCTGAAGATGGCCGCGATGGGCGTGGCCGCTGGCGTGAAGTACGCCAAGGACGGCAAGCGCCAGTCGGGCTACACCGACACCGGTGTGGACCTGGTGGCTGCCAAGGCAGTTGCTGGCGTCAAGAGCATCGACACCAAGACCGGCCGTGGCCAGTGCTGGGGTGACTGATCTGGCATCCGCCCAGATCTGTCAAGTTCGTAGAACGCACAGGGGCGAAACTCAAGCTCGCCCCTGACCTGAAGGCCCCGTCGCCACGGGGCCTTCTCCAATCTTCGTGCACGACACCGGCCCGGCCGGTTGCTCGCTGCACCTCACCAGCGAGCCCATTCCATGAATCCGCTCAAAGCCAAGCTACCCCCCATCGGCACCCTCGGCCCGGCCATCGCGCTGGTCCTGGCCTGTGCCTTCTTCTCCTTCCAGCATGAGCGCTTCCTCACGCTGCAAAACTTCTCCCTGATCCTGCAACAGGTGATGGTGGTCGGCACCATTGCCATCGGCCAGACCCTGATCATCCTCACGGCCGGCATCGACCTGTCCTGCGGCATGGTGATGGCCCTGGGCTCCATCGTGATGACCAAGGTGGCGGCCGACTACGGCCTGAACGCACCGCTGGCCATCCTCTGCGGCGTTGCCGTGACCACCATGTTCGGCCTGGTCAACGGCCTGCTGGTGACGCGCATCAAGCTGCCTCCCTTCATCGTCACGCTCGGCACCTTGAACATCGCTTTCGCGATCACGCAGCTCTATTCCCACGCCCAGACGATCACGCAGATTCCCGACGGCATGAACCTGCTGGGTGAAACCTTCGGCCTCGGCGGTGCCCGCGTGGCTTACGGCGCCGTGCTGATGCTGGCGCTGTACATCGCGACCTGGCTCTGGCTGCGCGAGACCGCGCCCGGGCGCCATGTCTACGCGGTGGGCAACAACCCCGAAGCGACCCGGCTGACCGGTATCCCGACCGACCGCGTCCTGCTGATGGTGTATGCGCTGGCCGGTGCCTTTTACGGCATCGCCTCGATGCTGGCGGTGGCACGAACTGGCGCAGGTGACCCCAACGCCGGCCAGACCGAGAACCTGGACGCCATCACCGCCGTGGTGCTGGGCGGCACCAGCCTGTTCGGTGGCCGCGGCATCCTGCTCGGCTCGCTGGTGGGTGCCATGATCGTCGGCGTGTTCCGCAACGGGCTCACGCTGATGGGTGTGCCGTCGGTCTACCAAGTCCTGGTGACCGGCATTCTCGTGATCCTGGCGGTGGCCACGGATCAGATGTCGCGCAAGGGAGGTCGCTGAAATGGCTGCTCATCAAATCGTGATGCAGGCCAAGGGCCTGGTGAAGCGCTACGGTCAAGTCACCGCACTCGACGGTTCCGACTTCGAGCTGCGCGCCGGCGAAATCCTCGCCGTGATCGGCGACAACGGCGCCGGCAAGTCCTCGCTGATCAAGTGCCTGTCCGGCGCGACGATCCCCGACGAAGGCGAGATCCAGCTCGACGGCAAGGTGATCCACTTCAAGAGCCCGATCGACGCGCGTCGCGTGGGCATCGAGACGGTCTACCAAGACCTCGCGGTGGCCCCGGCGATGACCATCGCCGAGAACCTGTTCCTGGGTCGCGAGATCTTGCGTCCCGGCGTTCTGGGCAGCGTGCTGCGCATGATCGACAAGAAGAAGATGCTCGAGCAGAGCATCTCCCGCATGAACGACCTGAAGGTCGGCATCCGCTCGATGACGCAGGCGGTGGAAACACTCTCCGGCGGCCAGCGCCAGTGTGTGGCCGTGGCACGTGCAGCGGCGTTTGCCGAGCACGTCGTCATCCTCGACGAGCCGACGGCCGCACTCGGTGTGAAGGAGGGAAACATGGTGCTCGAACTCATCCGCCGCGTGCGCGACAAGGGCCTGCCGGTCATCCTGATCAGCCACAACATGCCGCACGTCTTCGAGATCGCCGACCGCATCCACGTGGCCCGCCTGGGCAAGCGTGGCGCGGTGCTCAACCCGAAGAAGATCAGCATGAGCGACACTGTCGCCGTGATGACCGGGGCGCTGACGCCTGACAAGCTGCCCGCCGAATGTCTGGCGTGATCAAGAGGAGAGCAAGGCCATGTTGAAGGGCATCGATCCGGTGTTGTCGCCGGAGCTGCTGAAGCTGTTGTGCGAGATGGGGCATGGCGACGAGATCGTGCTGGCCGATGCCAACTTCACGGCCATGTCGCTCGGCCGTGGGAAGACCGTGTTGCGCCTGCCGGGTGTCGATATCCGGCGCGCTTGCGCGGCGGTGTTGTCGGTGTTCCCACTCGACAGTTTCGTCGATCAGCCGGTCACATACATGCAGGTCAATGACACCGCGCCGGGCTACCGCTCGGCGGTGCAGCGCGAGGTCATCGACGACATGGTGGCCGCCGGCAACGGCCGCTCGGCGCAGTGCGAGGCGCTCGAGCGCTTCGCGTTCTATGAGCGCGTGGGACGGGCCTACGCCATCGTGCAGACGGGTGAGATGCAGGCGTACGCGAATTTCGTCTTCAAGAAAGGCGTGATCGCCGACGTGTTGCGAGGATGAGTCTGCCGGGCCGTCCCAAAGACTCATGCTCCCGCCTGGCGGGACCGGGCGAAGCCCGCAGGGTGCGGCGGTGAACCCGCCTCGTGCGCCCGCGGCCTCGGAGGCGCGTTTGCGCCCCCGAGGCTCGAACCACGTGGGGATGCGGCAGTTCAACGAGCGTGTCGTGCTGCAAGCCATCCGCCACAGCGGCGGGCTGGCCAAGGCCGACATCGCGCGGCTGACGAACCTGACCGCGCAGACGGTGCAGGTCATCATCGCGCGGCTCGAAGCCGATGGTCTGGTGCGCAAGCTCGCACCGGTGCGCGGCAAGGTCGGCCAGCCCTCGGTGCCGATGGCGCTCAAGCCCGACGGCGCGTTTTCGATCGGCATCAACATCGGCCGGCGTAGCCTCGACATGCTGCTGGTCGACTTCACCGGCCAGGTGCGCGAACGTGTGTCCCTGGCCTATGCCTACCCCGACCCGGCCACGCTGTTCCCCGAGATCGACAAACGCCTGCATGCGCTCGCAGACTCCTTGCGCCCGGCGCTGAAGGCGCGGCTGCATGGTGTGGGCTTGGCTGCGCCACTCTCGCTGGGTGGCTGGCAGACCTTGCTGGACATGCCGAAGTCGGTGGCCGCGCAGTGGCCGGGCATCGACATCCGCGAGCGTGTGCAGGCGATGACCCTGCTGCCGGTGGAGTTCGTGAAGGACACCGCTGCCGCCTGCGTGGCCGAACTCGTGGCCGGGCGCGGCCGCAGCATCCGCAGTTTTCTCTACGTCTTCGTCGACACCTTCATCGGCGGCGGCCTGGTGATCGACAGCCACCTGCGCGGCGGCCTGCACGGCAATGCCGGCGCGGTCGGCTCGGTGCCCCTCGGCCTGGCGCGTGGCGGCAAGGCCGCACCGCCGGCGCAGTTGCTGAGCCAGGCCTCGTTGTTCAATCTGGAGTCGCTCTGCCGCAAGCTCGGCCTGGAGCCCGATGCGGTGGCCGACGCGCGCGCACTGCAGCCGCCCTGGCGCGCCGCCACCGACAGCTGGCTGCGCGAAGCCAGCCCGGCCATCGCCCTCACCATCAACAGCGCTGCCTGCCTGCTCGACCTGGACGGCGTGATCATCGACGGCGCCTTCAGCCGCGAACTGCTCGACACCGTACTCGCCTCGGTCGACAAGGCGCTGGACGCCTACAGCTGGGAAGGCGTGGCACGCCCGGCGCTGCTGGCTGGCACCATCGGTTCCGACGCGCGCGCGATCGGTGGCGCGTTGCTGCCGCTGTACGCGAACTTCGCGCCGGACCGGGACTTGTTCCTCAAGCTCGAACCTTGAGAAAGCAGAAAGGCCGGCGAGTGCCGGCCTTTCCTGTGAATCCGCAGAAGCGCGCGGCTATCGAGGCGCCTGCACCTCGATGAGTTGCGCTTCCTCGGCTCCGCTCTTGTTGTCGAGCGTGACGATCATCACTCCCTTGGGCGGCGTCAACTTCCACTCGGTCGGGTTCACCGTGATGACCACCGAGTCGTCGCTGCTGCGTGGTGCGACTGTCGTGAAGCCGCCCTGGCTGATGGCGCTCGACCAGACGTTGTACTTCGCCTTGCCGGCCACGGCCTTGACGCCGCCATTCACGATGTCGTAGGCGACCGCCGAGTAGCTGATGCGCGGGTTCGCGGCCGACAGGCAGGGCTCGCCCGTGAAGCAGAGGAGGGACGAAGCCAGTGGAATCAAGGCCGTGGAACTGTCCGTCGGCGCGACCGCGGCGAAGTCGGTGCTCTCCTTGAAGGTCTCGGTGAGCGGGCTGTACACGAAGATCCCCAGACGGCCGTCGAAGCTGCCGGACGTGGTCATGCCGTGGTCCATCGCCATGATGATGTAGTCGACCACACCGTCGCCGTTCACATCCACGTTGATGTCGAACTCGTTGGTGGACGCGTTCGACCAGCGGTCCCAGGTGTTGACCGCGAAGACCAGCAACTGCGTCGTGCCGCCGTCGAGGTCGAACGACTGCGCACCGACGGCGCGCACATCGTTCGACACCCGGCCGGGCTCCTTGCGGTCGGCCAAGCCCCACGCGTAGAAATCGGCGTCACCGGCGATCGCGCCTTGCCGGTTCGTCACGCGGGCGACGGCCGAGCGGGTGACCGGGTCGAGCCTGCCGATGCGTGTCGACACATCGGAGAGCGCACGCGGCACCAGGTAGTAAGGCACCCGCAGCGTGCTGCCACCATTGGTGGCCGGGCTGACGGGTGTGAACTGGACGATGCCCGCGACTTCCTGGAACGACAGGCCACCTTCGTTCGAGGCACCCGCTGTCGCCACCGGGACGACGAGCGTCACATCCACCTCGGCACTGCCACGCGCCGGCACAGTGACAACCGAACGATTCAGGCGCACCGTGTGCGGAGAGCCCGCGGGCAGCACCTGCGCCACGTTGAAGCTGGCCGGCACGTTGCCGTGGTTGCGCAGCCGGATCGACTTCGTGCCGCTGAAGTCGCGGTTGAATTCTTCCAGGCCGAAGTTCAGCGCGACCGAGAAGCGCTTGTCGTCGACCTGGGCCACGACCTGGGTCGCGGTTGAGCGGGCCGGCTGCACGAGGCCGGTTCCGCCGCGACTGGTGCGGTAACCCGTGACCTGCGCGGGATCCCCCGTGTTGACGATGGCCGCGTTGATGGCCGCGACGCTCCAGTTCGGATGAGCCTGCCGTGTCAGCGCGGCCACGCCGGCCACGTGTGGCGCAGACATCGAAGTCCCCGACTCCGTTTTCCCGGCGTTGCCTGTTCCCGATGCCGTCGACAGGATGCCGACGCCGGGCGCCGTGATGTCGGGCTTCAATGCACTGTCCGCGCCGCGCGGGCCGCCCGAGGAGAACGACGCGAACCCGAGCGCATTCGGATTCGTGAGCGTCGTCGGGCTCAGCGTCGCGCTGCCGCCGTCGGCGAGCCGAAGCCGGCCACCGTCTGTCGTGGCATCCTCGGCGAAACCGCGAACGCCGAAGAATGGAATCGTGACGACGTACTTCTTGCCATCGTCCGGGTTGCTGAGGATGGGTCCTTCAAGGGGCGGATAGTCGGTGCTGGTGTCGATCAACGCCACCGCCGCGGCACCGGCCTTCTGAGCGTAGACCGCGCGGGCCACCCGCGCGCAGGTCCCGCGCTGGGTGACAACCAACTTGCCTGCCACACCGCCGGGGACGGATGTGTAGTCGGCAAGAGAGCACCCGAGGCCGACATGGCCCTTCGCGTCACGCAGTACCACGATGGGATAGCGCGTGCCACTCGCGACGGTCGCATCGTTCGATATCTGCACCTTCAGCGGGGCACCGCCGGTGCTGAGCGCGAACAGCGCACCGGGAAACGTGGCGTTCGGATCATTGGCGGCCACGGCGATGGCGCCATCGGCCGCGCCGGGCGAACCCAGGATGTACGGGCTCGGGCCGTCATTGCCGGCCGAAATGACCACGATCACGCCGGCCTTGGCCGCGTTGGTGGCGGCGACGGAGTCGGGCGAATCGCGCGTGCCGAAGCCCGAACCCAGCGACAGGTTGATGACGTCCATGTCGTTGTCGACCGCCCATTCGATGGCGTCGACGACCACGTCGGTGGAGCCGACGCAGCCGAACACACGGATCGCGTAGAGATCGGCCTTGGGCGCCACGCCCGGCCCGATGGCCCAGTTGTTGGCCGCGATCGTCGTCGCGTTGTAGGCCCCCGCATACGCGGTGCCACTCGCCAGCACGCCGGTGCCGGCCGCGCTGCCCGCCACGTGTGAACCGTGGCCTTCGCAGTCGAGTGGGTTCGAGTCAGGGTGCGGGATCGGTTGGAAAGTCGCCGCAGTGTCGTCGGCGTCGTAGCTGTCGCCGACCAGGTCGATGCCGCCCTTGATGCGCGGAGCGAACGGGCCGAACAGCAGTGGATTGGCCGGCGCCGTTTCGCCGGCGTGCGCGGCTTCGTAGGCGGCCACCGTGCCCGGACCGCCGAAGTTGGCGTGGGTGTAGTCGATGCCGGTGTCGATGATGCCGATCTTCACGCCTTCACCGTGCAGGCCCAGGCTCTGCCACACCGCCGGCGTGCCGATGATCGGGACGCCATGCACGTTGTTCGGCTTGGCCGGAAAGAGCGGCCGGACCGCGATGACGCCAGGCAGGGCACCCAGCAGTTCGAGCTTGTCGCGTGGCACCCGCACCTTGATGCCGTTGTAGGCCGCCTGGTAGTTGGCCAGCACGGCGCCGCCCATGCCCTGAATGTGGCTGCGCAACGCGTCCTGCGGCGCACGCAACTGGGCCTTGAGCTGGTCCTTCTCCTGCCGGTCGAGCTTGCGGCCGCTGTTGCCCTGGGTCACGGCGACCGGGTCACCGTCGAGTTGAAGCACCACGGTCACCGGCTGCCGGCCCGCGCCGAGCGGCATCCACGCGGGTTTGAAGATCTTGCCCGCGTTGGGCGCGTCCAAAGGTGGGGGGCGAACTGCCGCGGTATGCGTCGACGCGAACGCGCCGAGCACTGCAACACAAGCCGCCAGAAGGCGAACCGACCGAAACTGCATGCCACTCTCCCTGATGTTATCGACGGTGAAACTTTCATGGCATCGACGCGGTAAGCCCACGCGCCCTGGTCGATCGGTTCTTTCGAAAGAACGTCGAATGCCTGCATGGAATGCAGGACCGATGCCAAGCCAGCCTAGCCTGTGCCTCCGGGCTTGGCAGTAGGGCAAACCTTCCCCGCGAGCCCGAGACGGCGCGGCGTGCGCCGTGTCAGCGCGCCCCAAACATCATCCGCCGCGCGAGTGCCGACTTGACCGGCCCGAGTGCCTGCAAGGCACCCATGCCCAACCCGCGCGCGAGGCCGGCGCCGGGCAGCTTCCACGTGAAGCTGCGGGCGAGGAAATCGGTCGCGGCGATCATCACCCAGCGGTCGGGCGCGCGCTGCCATTCGAGCCGGCGCAGCGCCGTGTCCGGGTCCGCGCTGTGCGCAAGCGAGCGCACCAGTTCATGCGCATCGCGCAGCCCAAGGTTCAGGCCTTGCCCGGCGACCGGGTGCAGGGTCTGCGCGGCATTGCCGATGCGCACCGTGCGGCCTTCGACCAGGCTGCGCTCGGCATTCATGCCCAGGGCGAAACGCTTCAGCGGCGAGACCGATGTCAGGCGCCCGACCGACGGATGAAAGATGCTGCCGAGCACGGCCACACGCTGCGCGTCGTCGAGGTCCTGGACCGGGTCGTCGTCGCTGTCGACACACCACACCAGCGACGCGTCGCCGTTTCTCAAGGGCAGCAATGCGGCCGGGCCGTGGCGCGTGAAGCGCTCGTAGGCCACACCCGTGGTGCCGCCATCGATCTGCACCCTGCCGACCCAGGCCGTCTGGCGGTAATCGTGGCTGATCGCCTTGCGAGCCTGGTCGGCGAAGACACCGCCTTCGGCGACCACGGCGAGGTCGAAGTGCTCGGCGATGCCGGCATCGACCTCGACCCCTCCGGCCACTGGTTTAAGCGCGGCGACGGCCGTGCCGAAACGGCTGTGCAGGCGTTCCGGTTCATGCGCCGCTGCCTGCAGCCAGGCCTGCTGCAAGGGTGCGACGATGGCGCCGTAACTCAGCACGGCGCCGAGCATCGGCACCGCTTCGTCGATGGCCCGGATGCGCACTTCGGGTTCGCCGAACCAGGCGCCCAGCAAGCCGCCGGCCGTGGGCGGCTGCTGCGACACGTGCACTTCGAGGATCGGCTGGGCCAGGTCGGCGCGCCACGCACCAAGGCGTTGCAGCACCTGCACGCTGCCGAGCGAGAGCGCCAGGGTGCGGGGATCGGCCGACACGTCCTTCTCGGCCGCGCGCGCATCGAAAACGGTCACGCGGGCGTGGGGCAGGCTGCGAGCGGCTTGCAGTGCGAGCGACAGCCCGACCGGGCCGGCACCGACCACGGCGATGGAAAGCGCATCGAAATCGGTACTAAGTCGCATTGCTGCTCGCTCTTATCGCTCAGAAACCCCGTAGCTGCGGGGTTCACGGGAGGGTGCGGCGCCTGCATCATTCGGTCACTCCTGGGCAACCAGCCGAATCGATGTTAACAAAGGGACAAAAATGAAATTGAAGGCGTTTGCAGCAGCCTGCGCATTGGTCCTCGCCGGACCGGCCATGGCCACCTGCTCCAAGACGACGGCGTGGGGCGACCTCGGCGCGGGCGACGTGGAAGGTTTCCTCGGCATCTACTCGTCGGACGGCTCTTTCACCGACTGCTACAAGTTCAACCTGACCGAAGCCGCGACCGGTGTCGGCGGCTTCATCGAACTCGACCCGTACAGCAAGCTCGACGTGTCGTCGGTGTCCTTGTTCCTCGGCTCCAGCTTGGTGGGCGCGGACACGACCCCGGCCGACTTCAAGTTTGCCAGCCTGGGCGTCGGCAGCTACACGCTGGCCTTCTCGGGCACGGTCAAGAACGTTCCGGGCCTGGCCGCCTACGTTGGCGGGTTCGCCACCGTGGCGGCGCCGGTTCCCGAGCCCGAGGCCTACGCGATGATGCTGGCCGGCTTCTTCGGCGTCGGCTTCGGTGTGTTGCGCCGCAAAAAGGCGGCTGCGAGCGCCTGAACCAGCGGTCTGATCGTCACTGCGAAAGCGGGCCTTCGGGCCCGTTTTTTTCTTGGTGCGAAGCGTGTTGGATTTCTGCGCTTCGAGCCTGCCGCAAGCCACGGCCACGTGCATGAATCCACGGCACAGCCCGGTGAGTGCCTGCCGAGCGCCCGCGCCATTCGCGACGGTGCGATCATCACGAGTGCAGCACGGTTTGCCTTGAGCGGCCCGCCCTTCGTCATCTACGGATTGATCCTGAATGTCCAGAGAAAAGCCCCTGTGTTTCCGTCTCCCCGGCATCGCCGCGGCCTGTGCTGTATTGCTGCTCGCCGGCTGTGGCGCCGATGCGCCCGTGGTCGATTCGCAAGTGGCCGTGCGCGTGAACAAGGGCGAGATCTCGGTGCACCAGGTCCAGGCCGTGCTCAAGCGCCAGCCGCGGCTGCTGGCCGAGCAACCCGAGGCCGCTGCGGCCAAGGTGCTGGAGGTGCTGATCGACCAGGAACTCGCCGCCCAGGCGGCCGTTGAAAAGGGCCTGGAGCGTGACCCGGATGTCGTTCAGGCACTCGCCTTGGCGCGCCGCGAAGTGCTGGCGCGCGCCTACCAGGAGCAGTTGGCGAACACGGCGGTCGGGCCGACGAGTGACGAGGTCGACCGCTACTACGCCAGTCGCCCTGAGGTCTTCGCGCAGCGCCGCCTCTACACGATCCAAGAGTTCGCGATCGACGCCAGCCCGGCACAGGCCGCGGGCTTGACCGCGCTGGCGCAGCGCGCCCGCAGCGCCGACGAGGTGGAAAAGCTGCTGCGCGATGCCGGCCTGAACCAGCGCAGCCGGCGCTTCGTGCAAGCGGCCGAGGACGTGCCGGCGATCGTGCTCGGGCCACTCTCGAAGCTCGACAAGGGCCAGTCGCTTGCCATCACGCAGGGCACTGTGCCGCGCATCTTCACCGTGCTCGATGTGCAGGGCGCGCCGATCGAGCGGCGCCAGGCGGTCGATTCGATCGCTGCCTACTTGGCCAACGAGCGCAGGCGCCAGCTCGTCGCACCTGTGATGAAGGGCTTGAGGGATAGCGCGCAGCTTGGCTATCTGGGGGCCTTCGCCAAAGCCAATGCGCCGGCATCCACTTCGAAAGCCTCGAGTTCGCAATGAACGAGCGCCCCGTAGCCGCACCGTCGCATGTCTGGATGCCTAAGGGCATGGACGTCGTTGCTCTGGCAATAGTAGCGTCGGGTCTGGTACTTCTGTACGCACCAACATTTTGGGACTGGTCCCGCGGCACTGACGCCCAAGGTCATGAACCGCTGATAGCGGCGCTCTCCACTTGGCTTCTGTTCGGCAAACGATTTGAGCTGACAGCATTGGACCGCCCCGCTGCTCCGCGGGTTGGCTACACCTTGCTGAGCCTAGGCTTGCTGATGTATGTGTTCGGTCGGACCCAGGAAGCCGTGCGATTCGAGTTTCTGTCACTGGTCATTGTCATTGCTGGTTTGCTTGTTCTATTCAAGGGGCTCGCAGCGCTTCGGATGTCATGGTTCCCATTGGTATTTCTGCTTTTCGCAGCCCCGTTACCATATCGAATATCAGTGGCGTTGACTGGGCCTGTGAAGTTCATGGTGTCTGCGGCAGCCACCCAAATTTTGCAGTGGCTGGCATATCCCGTTGGGAGAACCGGTGTTGTCATTACTGTCGGCCAGTATCAACTTCTCGTTACTGAGGCTTGCGCAGGTCTCCAAACAATGTTTACTTTGGAGGCGATGGGGTTGCTCTACGCTAGCCTCATGAATCACGTTTCGGCGACACGAAATGTATTGTTGGCATTGGCAGTCGTGCCCGTTTCGTTCTGCGCGAATGTGATCCGCGTTGTTTTGCTGGCCCTAGTGACCTATTACTTGGGTGACGCCGCGGGGCAGGGTTTTCTTCACGGCTTTGCGGGAATGGTGTTGTTCATGGTGGCGCTGGTGTTGATCATGGGAATTGATGCATTGTTGGGCAAATGGCTTTCGCGAAAGCGAGAGGTAGCATGAATCCGTCTCGCCGATCTGCACTGGTAGTGGTCGCCGGAATGAGTGCGGCGGCTGGGTTGGCTGCGTTCGGCAAGCCGCGGCTACGGGTGCGAGACGGCGCGTCGCCTGTGGATCTCGATCGAATGTTTCCCAGTAGTTTTGAGCGCTGGAGGGTCGACGGCGCGGCGCAGGCATTCGTGCGGCCAGCCGCGCGGCAGGGAGCGCGATACGGCATCTATGATCAAGTGCTAGAACGTACCTTTGTCAACGAGGTTGGTCAGCGTGTGATGTTGTCGGTTGCATTCGGTAGCGAGCAGTCGGCAAACCTGCAGCTACACCGACCAGAACACTGCTATCGAGCCAGCGGTTTCGAGGTGCGTGGAACACATGCTGAAATTCTGACGATTGGCGACCGCCGAATTCCCATCACGCGGCTCCAAGCCGATCTGCCCGGTCGGCCCGAATGCATTACCTATTGGACGGTACTGGGTGGCGCTGTCGTGGCCGATGAAGCTAGCTTCAACTGGCGCCGCTTGGCTTTTGCCGCAAAGCGCGAATTGCTTGACGGCTTCTTGGTGCGGGTCTCTTCGATTGATTCCGATGCCAATAGAGCCTACCTCTTGCATTTCCAATTCTCGGACGCGCTGAGACGGGCTCTTTCGCCCTCGGACCGTGATAAGTTCATTGGTTACGCCTCCGCAGGTTGAACGTTGCGCCATGGGCTGCTGTAGGGCAACAACTACCCGTGCATGAGTGCCTCGATCTCAGTCGCCGCCACCGGCGCGCCGCGGCTGATGAGCTCGCAGCCGGTATCTGTCACCACCGCGTCGTCCTCGATGCGGATGCCGATGTGCCAGTAGCGTTCCGGCACGCCCGGGCCGGGGCGCACGTACAGGCCTGGCTCCAGCGTCACCGCCATGCCGGCGCGCAGAACGCGTGAGGGCTTCTTCATCACACGTCCGCCCTGGCCGTCGAGCTGGTCGACCGGCGCTTCGCCGAGCGAGGCGTACTCGCCCACGTCGTGCACGTCGCGCCCGAGCCAGTGGCCGGTACCGTGCATGTAGAACTGGCGATACGCGCCGGATTCGATCACCGCATCCGCATCGCCCACCGTGTTGCGGTCGAGCAGACCGGTCGCCAGCATGCCCTGCGCCAGCACGCGCACCGCCGCCCAATGTGCATCGCGCTGGCGCGCGCCGGGGTGGGTGGCGGCCACCGCGGCTTCCTGCGCAGCATGCACGATGTCGTACAGCTCACGCTGCGCCGTGCTGAAGCGGCCGCTCGCCGGGAAGGTGCGCGTGATGTCGCTGGCGTAGCCGTCGAATTCGCAGCCCGCGTCGATCAGGCACAGCTCGCCGCTGCGCAGTTCGGCGCCCGCCGCGGCGTAGTGCAGCACGCAGGCGTTCGCCCCGGCCGCGACGATGCTCGGGTAGGCCGGCGCCTGCGCGCCATGGCGGCGGAATTCGTGCAGCAGTTCGGCCTCGATCTCGTACTCGCGGATGCCGCTTCGCGGCTCGGCGCGCAGCCGCTCGGCGCAAAAGCGCATCGCCCGCGCGTGCGCACCGGCCGAGATCTCGGCGGCGCGGCGCATCGTTGCGATCTCGCCCGCGTCTTTCACGAGCCGCATCTCGCCCAGCAGCGGGCTCAGGTTGCGCTGCGCGCCGGGGCACTCGATGCCACTGCGTTCGCGCTTTCGAACGGCGCCCAGCCAGCCATCGACCCGCGCCTGCAACTCAGGGTGGACGCCGAACGGGAACCACACCGCACTCGCATTCGCCAGCCGATCGGGCAGCAGCTTGTCGAGTGCATCGATCGCAAAGGCCTCGTCGACACCGAGCGCAGCCGGCGCCGCAGCCGGGCCGAGCCGCACGCCCTCCCAGATTTCGAGCTCGAGGTTTTTCTCGCGGCACAGCAGGGTGCTGTGGCCGCTGGCGTCGATGAGCAGCCACGCGCCCGGTTCGTCGAAGCCGCACAGGTAGTGGAAGTGGCTGTCGTACCGATAGGGGTGGTCGACGTCGCTGTTGCGCGTGCGCTCGGGCGCGGTCGGCACCACCGCCAGGCCGCCGCCGGCTTCGCGCATCGCCTGGGCGAGCCGACGGCGGCGCGCGGCATGGATGGATGAGCTCATGACCCCACTTTAGCGCTGCCGCAGCGCGGACAGGGCAAACGGGCTACCCTGCCGCCTCCGTTGACATCCGCACAGGAGACAGACCATGAAATACCGGCGCCTCGGCCGCAGCGGCCTGCAGGTCAGCGAACTCTCGCTCGGCTCCTGGGTCACGTACCACACGCAGGTGGACACCGGCGCCGCGAAGGAGATGCTCGCCGCGGCGATGGACGCCGGCGTGAACTTCTTCGACAACGCCGAGGCCTATGCCGGCGGGCAGAGCGAGGTGGTGATGGGCGAGGCCATCAAGGCGCTGAAGTGGCCGCGCCTGAACTACATCGTGTCGACCAAGTTCTATTGGGGCCTGGATCGTGAAGGCCATGCCACCAATCGCAAGGACACGCTGAACCGCAAGTACCTGCTGAACGCGATCGACGGTTCACTGCAACGCATGGGCCTGGATTTCATCGACCTCGTCTACTGCCACCGACCCGACCCGCACACGCCGATTGAAGAAACCGTCTGGGCGATGAGCGACATGATCACGCGCGGCAAGGCGCTCTACTGGGGCACGAGCGAATGGTCGGCGGCCGAGATCCGCGCCGCCTGGGACATCGCCGACAAGCACCACCTGCACAAGCCGGTGATGGAGCAGCCGCAGTACCACCTGTTTCACCGCAAGCGCGTGGAGGAGGACTACGCGCGGCTCTACGAAGACACCGGCCTCGGCCTCACGACCTGGAGCCCGCTCGCCTCCGGTCTCTTGACCGGCAAGTACCGTGGCGGTGTGCCGGCCGGCAGCCGTGGCGCGCTGCAAGGCATGGAGTTCCTGCACAAGGGCCTGCTCGATGGCGCGCGCAACGATGCGGTGGCGAAGCTGGAGCCGATCGCGCGTGAACTCGGCGGCAGCGTGGCGCAACTCGCGATTGCGTGGGTGAACCGCAACCCGCGGGTCAGCACCGTGATCCTTGGGGCCTCGAAGATCAGCCAGTTGCGCGACAACCTCGGCGCGCTGGCCTTGACGCCGAAGCTCACGCCGGAAGTGCTGGCGCGCATCGACGCGGTGACGGCGAGCCTGGCGGACTGAGCCACTCAGATCGGTGTGGCGTTCAATTCGCGCAGCCGTTCGGGCGTGCCGACGTCGGTCCACAGGCCTTCGTACAGCTCGGCACCGAGCCGGCCCTGGGCGATCGCGGCATCGAGGTAGGGGCGCAGCCGCGCGGGCTCGCCGACCGTCAGCCGCGCCATCAGTTCGGTGACGAAGGCGCCACGAAACAGGCCAATGCCCGACCACGTGCATCGAGCGCCGTCGGCACCCGCCGTGGCGCGGCCGGCGCTGATACCGAAGTCGCCGCCCGGGTGCTGCGGTGGGTTCGGCACCATCCACAAATGAGCGATTTCATCGCTGCGCAGGAAGCGCGCAACGCCTGCGGCCTCGAAGCGGAAGCCGGGCGCGTACACGTCGCCGGCCAGATACCAGAAGGCACCGTCGGCGCCCTCGCTCAACAGCGGCAGCGCCTTCTTCAAGCCACCCGCCGTTTCGAGCGCGCCACCGTGGTCGCGGCCCTCGCGTGAGTAGACGATCGACAGGCCGAAGCGTGCGCCATCGCCCAGTGCATCGACGATGCGCTGCTCCAGCCACGCGGTGTTGACCACCACCTCGCGCACGCCGCCACGCGCGAGCGCTTCGAGGTGCCACTCGATCAGTGGTTTGCCGTGTACGGCCAGCAGCGGCTTGGGCGTGGTGTCGGTCAGCGGCCGCATGCGTTCGCCGCGGCCGGCGGCCAGGATGATGGCTTTCATCGCGGCAGTTTATCGGCGCGTTCCGGCCCGGCGGCGCGGCCCCTAAAATGCGCGTTCGCCTCTAGGTCGTCTCGACGCACGGGCGCCGACTCGCAACGCTCTACTCCTGGAACCGCATGGCCGCCATCCTCACCCCTTCCACCTCATTGATGGCCAATGCCATCCGCGCCCTGGCGATGGACGCCGTGCAGCAAGCCAACTCCGGCCACCCCGGCGCGCCGATGGGCATGGCCGACATCGCCGTCGCGCTCTGGCGCCGCCACCTGCGCCACAACCCGGCCAACCCGCACTGGGCCGACCGCGACCGTTTCGTGCTGTCGAACGGCCACGGCTCGATGCTGCTCTACGCGCTGCTGCACCTGACCGGCTACGACCTGCCGATGAGCGAGCTGCGCAACTTCCGCCAGCTGCACAGCAAGACGCCCGGCCACCCCGAAGTCGGTGTCACGCCCGGCATCGAAACCACCACCGGCCCGCTCGGCCAGGGTGTCACCAATGCGGTTGGCATGGCGCTCGCAGAGAAGCTGCTCGCGAAAGAATTCAACCGCGTGGATGGGAACACGCACCATGCGGTCGTCGACCACCACACCTACGTGTTCCTCGGCGACGGCTGCCTGATGGAAGGCATCAGCCACGAGGCCTGCGCGCTCGCCGGCGCCTGGCGTTTGAACAAGCTGATCGCGCTCTACGACGACAACGGCATCAGCATCGACGGCCAGGTCGCACCCTGGTTCATCGACGACACGCCCAAGCGTTTCGAGGCCTATGGCTGGAACGTCATCCGTGCTGTCGATGGGCACGACGTGGACGCGGTCGATGCGGCCATCGCCAGCGCGAAGAAGTCCGACAAGCCCACCCTGATCTGCTGCAAGACGACCATCGGCAAAGGCTCGCCGAACCGCGGTGGTACTGCCAAGGCCCACGGCGAAGCGCTCGGTGCGGAAGAGATCAAGCTCACCCGCATGGCACTCGGCTGGACCCATGAGCCCTTCGTGATTCCCGAAGAGGCTTATTCCGCCTGGGACTGCAAGGCCAGCGGCCACGGTTTCGAATCCGAATGGGACGCCCGCTTCGCGATCTACAAGGCTGCCTTCCCCGAACTTGCGGCCGAGTTCCTGCGCCGCATGCGTGGCGACTTGCCGTCGAGCTGGGCGCAGGCTGCCGTCGATGCGGCCGTGGCCGCACACACGAAGGCCGAAACCGTGGCCAGCCGCAAGGCCAGCCAGATCGCGCTCGAAGCCTTCACGAAGGCGCTGCCCGAACTGCTCGGTGGCAGCGCCGACCTGACCGGCTCCAACCTCACGAACACGAGTTCGACGCCGGCCCTGCGCATGGCCGCCGATGGCAGCGCGAACGGCGGTCGCCACATCAACTACGGCGTGCGCGAGTTCGGCATGGCGGCCATCATGAACGGCATCGGCCTGCATGGTGGCTTCATTCCCTACGGCGGCACCTTCCTCACCTTCAGCGACTACAGCCGCAACGCGATCCGCATGGCCGCGCTGATGAAGCTGCGCGTGATCCACGTCTTCACGCACGACAGCATCGGCCTCGGTGAAGACGGCCCCACGCACCAGAGCATCGAACACGCGGCTTCGCTGCGCTTGATTCCCGGCCTCGATGTCTGGCGGCCGGGCGACACCGCCGAAACGGCCGTCGCCTGGGCCTGCTCGATCGAGAACCGCAGCCGCCCGAGTGCGCTGCTGCTCTCGCGCCAGAACATCGCGTATGCGCCCAAGGCCTCGCTCGACGCCATCGCCAAGGGCGCCTACGTGCTCGCCGAGCCGAGCGAGGTGGGGCTGAAGAAGAAGGCCCAGGCCGTGATCATCGCCACCGGCTCCGAGGTGCAGCTCGCCTTGCACGCGCAGGCGCAACTCGCACAACAAGGCGTTGCGGTGCGTGTCGTCTCGATGCCTTCGACGAGCGTGTTCGATCGCCAGAGCGTGGCCTACAAGACCAGCGTGCTGCCGGCCAAGCTGCCGCGAATCGCGGTCGAGATGGGCGTGAGCGATGGCTGGTGGAAGTACGGTTGCGCGGCCGTCGTCGGCATCGACACCTACGGCGAGTCGGCCCCCGCGCCGCTGCTGTTCAAACATTTCGGGTTCACGGCGGACAATGTCGCCGCGACCGTTCTGAAAGCCCTCCAGGGCCTCAAGGGATAAGGTGCCGGCGAGCACCATGACAACTCAACAACCACCGGAAATCAACGACATGAAAAAAGTTCTCCTCGCCGCACTGCTGGCCTGCACCGCCCTCGTCGCCCAATCGCAAACGCTGACCAGCGCCAAGATGGAGCCGGCCGAGATCAAGGCCGGTGAAAAGTCCACGCTGACCGCCAGCTTCGAGCTGAAGGACAACGCCGTGAACTGCAACGTGCGGGTCGAGTTCGGTGACGGCGCGGCCGAGAACTTCAAGCTCAACCAGGCCAAGGACGTGCCCCTGGTCGCCACCCACACGTATGCCAAGGCCGGCGACTACACCGTCAACGTGCTGCCGCGCACCAAGCTGCCGATGCTCAAGTGCAACGGGGGCGACCACACCGCGATGCTGAAGGTCGTTGCACCCGTAGCGGCCGCGCCCGCCGGCGCAGCTGCCGCACCCACCTGCCCCGAAGGCTGGAAGCTCGACAAGAAGAGCGTCGTCAAGAAGACCGGCGCCTACACCTGCACCGCCAAGGTCGGCACCGCCGCGCCGGCCGGCAAGCTCAGCTGCCCCGGCACGCTCGGCTACTTCGAGAACACCAAGAAGGGCCAGCTCGGCTGCCGCCCGTAACCCGTCACCCGCAACCCAACCCAGGAGATTCGAATCATGACCATCAAGATCGGCATCAACGGCTTCGGCCGCATCGGGCGCATGGTGTTCCGCGCGGCGATCCAGAACTTCAAGGACATCGAAGTCGTTGCCATCAACGACCTGCTCGAACCCGACTACCTGGCCTACATGCTGAGCTACGACTCGGTGCACGGGCGCTTCAAGGGCGAGGTCTCGGTCGATGGCAACACGCTCATCGTCAACGGCAAGAAGA
Organism: Rhizobacter sp.; assembly: GCA_025361845.1. Classification (GTDB taxonomy): domain Bacteria; phylum Pseudomonadota; class Gammaproteobacteria; order Burkholderiales; family Burkholderiaceae_C; genus JANYJL01. The sequence goes on along the minus strand of JANYJL010000066.1, from coordinate 275 downwards.
TTCGCCTCACGGCGGTGAAGAACCCGGCCGAGCTGAAGTGGAACGAGGTCGGCGCCGATGTCGTCGTCGAATCGACCGGCCTGTTCCTCACGAAGGAAACCGCCGATGCGCACCTGAAGGCCGGCGCGAAGAAGGTGATCCTCTCGGCGCCGTCGAAGGACGACACGCCGATGTTCGTCTACGGCGTCAACGACAAGACCTACAAGGGCGAAGCGATCATCAGCAACGCCTCGTGCACGACCAACTGCCTGGCCCCGGTGGCCAAGGTGCTGAAC
>JANYJL010000014.1 GCA_025361845.1 Rhizobacter sp. | reverse complement strand
CGCTGCTGGCTTCAGGCCATGCCGCGGCGGTGCAAGCCGTCGAGCGCGCCGGCGACTGCCTGGGTGCGCTGCTGCAAAACCTGTGGATGAGCTTCAACCCCGCGCGTTTTGTGCTGGGCGGGCCGACCTGTGAGCTGGGCTCGGTGTTCCTGGGGGCCGCGCAGCGCAGCCTCTACCGCTACGCGCAGGAGGCCGGTTTGACCGCCCCGCAGGTGACTTCTGCGCGCTTCGGCCGCGACGCCGTGGCCGTGGGCGCGGCCGCCTTGGTGCTGCATGCCGCCGTGCGGCCGTTTCACCAGACCGGCGCCCCGCGCTGATCGAACCTTGCTTCAGCCGGCCGGCGTAACCCCCGCCGGGCGCGCGCCGAAGATCGCCGAGCCCACACGCACCAGGGTCGCACCCTCCGCCACGGCGGCTTCGAGATCGGCGCTCATGCCGATCGACAAGGTGTCCAGCGCCAGGCCCTGCGCGTTCAAGGCGAACTGCAGTTCGCGCAGCGCACGGTGCGGCGCGCGTTGCGCCTCGAAGGTCGGCGCGGGTTCCGGGATCGCCATCAAACCGCGCAGCCGCAAACGCGGCAGCGCCGCGATCGCCTGCGCCACCGCCGCCACCTCGCCCGGCGCCAGCCCGCTCTTGCTGGCCTCGCCGCTGATGTTGACTTGCAGGCAGACCTGCAAAGGCGCTGCCGTGGCCGGGCGCTGGTCGTTCAGGCGCTGCGCGAGCTTCAAGCGGTCGACCGTATGAACCCAGTCGAACTGCTCGGCCACGAGCCGTGTCTTGTTGCTCTGCAGGGGCCCGATCAGATGCCATTCGAGTTGGGGGCGCAGATCGGCCAGCGCCGCGATCTTGTCGACACCTTCCTGCACGTAGTTCTCGCCGAAGCGGCGCTCGCCAGCCGCGAACGCCTCGCGCACCGCAACCGGGCCGAAGGTCTTGCTCACCACCAGCAGCGTGACGCTTTCCACGGGGCGCGCCGCAGCCTCGCAAGCGCGGGCCAGGCGCCGGTGCACTTGTTGTAAGTTGTCTGCGATCATCGCCATAATCTGCCGAGCCTAATCGCCTTGTTGTCGGGATCCGTACAGGCACAGGTATTGGCCTTGGCCCCGCCCTCGACGCGCACCTGCGCCAACCACCCCAGGACCCATGGACATCACCCAACTGCTGGCGTTTTCGGTCAAGAACAAGGCGTCGGACTTGCACCTCTCGGCCGGCCTGCCGCCGATGATCCGCGTGCATGGCGATGTGCGCCGCATCAACGTCGACCCGCTCGAACACAAGCAGGTCCACGACATGGTGTACGACATCATGAACGACTCGCAGCGCAAGGCATACGAAGAAACGCTGGAGTGCGACTTCTCGTTCGAGATCCAGGGCCTGGCGCGTTTTCGGGTCAACGCCTTCAACCAGAACCGCGGTTCGGGCGCAGTGTTCCGGACCATTCCGTCGAAGATCCTGACGCTGGAGCAGCTCAACACGCCGAAGATCTTCGCCGAGCTCTCGCTCAAGCCGCGCGGCATGGTGCTGTGCACCGGCCCCACCGGCTCCGGCAAATCGACCACGCTGGCGGCGATGGTCAACCACTTGAACGAAAACGAGTTTGGCCACGTGCTCACGGTCGAAGACCCGATCGAGTTCGTGCACGAATCCAAGAAGTGCCTGATCAACCAGCGCGAGGTCGGCCCGCACACGCTGAGCTTTTCGAACGCGCTGCGCTCGGCGCTGCGCGAAGACCCGGATGCGATCCTCGTCGGCGAAATGCGCGACCTGGAAACCATTCGCCTGGCGCTGACGGCCGCTGAAACGGGCCACCTCGTGTTCGGCACCTTGCACACCTCGAGTGCCGCCAAGACCGTCGACCGCATCGTCGACGTGTTCCCCGCGGCCGAGAAGGAAATGGTCCGCGCGATGTTGTCCGAATCGCTCATCGGCGTGATCTCGCAGACGCTGTGCAAGATGAAGGACGGCAGCGGCCGCGTCGCGGCGCACGAAATCATGCTGGGCACCGCGGCCATCCGCAACCTGATCCGCGAGAACAAGGTCGCGCAGATGTATTCGTCGATCCAGACCGGCAACGGCATGGGCATGCAGACGCTTGACCAGAACCTGGCCGACCTGGTTCGCCGCAACATCGTCGCGCCGGCCGAGGCACGCGCCAAAGCCAAGTTTCCCGAAAACTTTCCCGGGTAGATGTTCAAGGATCCGACATGGAACGCGACCAGGCTTCGAAATTCGTCAACGACCTCTTGCGCCTGATGATCTCGCGCAATGGCTCGGACCTCTTCCTCACGGCCGACTTTCCGCCCGCCATCAAGGTCGACGGCAAGGTCACCAAGGTTTCGCCGCAACCCTTGACCGGCCAGCACACGTTGGCGCTGACGCGCTCGGTGATGAACGACAAGCAGGCCGCCGAGTTCGAGCGCACCAAGGAGTGCAACTTCGCGATCTCGCCGCAGGGCATCGGGCGCTTCCGCGTGAATGCCTTCGTGCAGCAGGGCAACGTGGGCCTGGTGCTCCGGACGATCCCGCAGGTACTGCCCACGATTGACAGCATGAACCTGCCGCAGGTGCTGAAAGACGTGGCGCTGGCCAAGCGTGGCCTGGTGATCTTCGTTGGCGCCACCGGCTCGGGCAAGAGCACCTCGCTCGCCGCGATGGTGGACCACCGCAACGAAAACACCTTCGGCCACATCATCACGATCGAAGACCCGGTCGAATTCGTGCACCCGCACAAGAACTGCATCATCACGCAGCGTGAAGTCGGCATCGATACCGACGGCTGGGAGCAGGCGCTGAAGAACACCCTGCGCCAGGCGCCGGACGTCATCCTGATGGGCGAAATCCGCGACCGCGAGACGATGGAACATGCCGTGGCGTTCGCCGAAACCGGCCACCTGTGCATGGCCACCTTGCATGCCAACAGCGCCAACCAGGCGCTCGACCGGATCATCAACTTCTTCCCCGAAGAGCGGCGCGGTCAGTTGCTCATGGACCTGTCGCTCAACCTGCGCAGCCTCGTGTCGCAACGCCTGCTGCCGCGCCAGGAAGGCAAGGGCCGTGTTGCCGCGGTCGAAGTGCTGCTGAACACGCCATTGATCGCCGACCTGATCTTCAAGGGCGAAGTCGCCGAGATCAAGGAGATCATGAAACGCTCGCGTGAACTCGGCATGCAGACCTTCGACCAGAGCCTGTTCGATCTGTACGAGAACCAGCTCGTCACCTTCGAAGACGCGCTGCGCAATGCCGATTCGGTGAACGACCTGCGCTTGCAGATCAAGCTCAACAGCCAGCGTGCGCGCAGCAGCGATCTGTCCGCCGGCACGGAACACCTGACTATTCTTTAATCCGGCGCTGCGCTGGTTCGAAACGGCCTCAGTCGAGGCCGTTCTCAATTCTTCTTTTGGAACTCATGATGAGCCTCGGCAAAACCTACGAACCCACCGCTCCGAAAACCGTCGCCTTCCTCGGCCTCGGCGTGATGGGCTACCCGATGGCGGGCCACCTCGTGCGCGCCGGGCACCGCGTGTGCGTCTACAACCGCAGTGCGGCCAAGGCCGTGTCGTGGGTGGCCGAGTACGGCGGCACGAGCGCGCCCACGCCTCGTGAAACCGCGGCTGGCGCCGACATCGTGTTCGCCTGCGTCGGCAACGATGCCGATCTGCGCTCGGTGGTTCTTGGTGATGCCGGCGCCTTCGCCGGCATGAAACCCGGCGCCGTCTTCGCCGACCACACCACGGCCTCGGCCGAAGTGGCGCGTGAGCTGGCTGCCATCGCACGCGAACGCGGCTTGCAGTTCATCGACGCGCCGGTCTCGGGTGGCCAGGCTGGCGCCGTCAACGGCGTGCTGACGGTGATGTGCGGCGGTGATGCGGCGGCATTCGAGGCCATGCGCCCGGTCGCGCTCGCGTTCTCGAAAGCAGTGACCCTGCTCGGCGACAGCGGCGCCGGCCAGCTCGCGAAGATGGTCAACCAGATCGCGATTGCCGGCCTCGTGCAGGGCCTGGCCGAGGCGATCGCCTTCGGCGAAAAGGCCGGCCTCGACATGAACGCCGTGCTCGGTGTCATCGGCCAGGGCGCGGCGCAGAGCTGGCAGATGGCAAACCGCGGGCCGACCATGGTCGAAGGCAAATTCGACTTCGGCTTCGCGGTCGACTGGATGCGCAAGGATCTCGGCCTCGTGCTCGCCGAAGCGCGCCGCAACGGCGCCCGCCTGCCCGTCACCGCCATCGTCGACCAGTTCTATGCCGACATCCAGGCCCGAGGCGGCCAGCGCTGGGACACGTCGAGCCTGATTCAGCGCTTGCGTTGAACTGAATCTGCGAGACCGTCAAACAAGGTGTCGATGAGCTGGGCCGCGAACGCCGGCGACAGCGGCAGGTGGCCGGCCAGCAGGCGGAAGAACAGCGGCCCGTAGACCATGTCGAGCACGGCCTCGATGTCGGCGGGGGCGCGCATCTCGCCCGTCTGAACCGCCAGCGCGATCAGGCGCCGCCCCACCTCCCGGCTCTTCAGGATGACCTGGTTGCGAAAGGCCTTCGCCAGTTCGCTGTCCGGGTCGGCCGAGCCCATCGTCAGCGTGATCTGCCGGCCGCGGTTCGTGGCCAGGGTGCGGATGACGCTCGCCACATGCGCCACCCAGGCTGCGCGGGTGCCACCGTGCTGCGTGCCTTGAAGCCCGAATTCCACGGCCACCGCACGGCCTTGCTGGCCGACCCGTTCGGCTACTGCTGGTCCATCGCCAGCCGGGTCGACGACGTGAGCCCGGCCGAGATGCAGCGACGCTGGCAGGCCATGATGGCCGGCCGCGCCTGAGCTGATTTACTTCGCCGGCACCTGGCCCGCGAGTTCGGCTTCGCTGACGACCTCGAACACACGCACGACCTTCTCGACGCCGGGCACGCCGCGTGCCACGTCGGTGGCGCGGTTGGCTTCACGCTCGGTCACGCGGCCCATCAGGTAGACCACGCTGCGTTCGGTGACCACCTTGAAGGCGGACGAGATGATGTCCTTCGCATCGACCAGGCTCGCTTTCACCTTGCTGGTGATGAGCGTGTCGTTCGAGCGGCCACCGATCGAGCTGGGCGCCATCACCGCCAGGTCGTTGACGACCGTGCGCAGGTTCTCGGTGCGGGCGATGGCCGCCTCGATCGCCGCCTTGTCGGCTTCGGCAGGCACCTCGCCGGTCAGCAGCAGTTGGCGGTTGTAGCTCGTCACGTTGACGTGGCCGGCGCTGCCGATCACTTCACGCACGCGGCTGGCCGACTTCATCTCGATGCCCTGGTCTTCGACCTGCGCGCCCGAGGTGCGCCGGTCGGCCATCATCATCGTGCCGCCGACCATGGCGCCGCCGACCAGCAGCGCACAGCCATTGAGCGTGCCGGCCGCGGCCAGCGCGAGTGCGATGGCGCCCAGGCGGCGTTGAAGTGTGTGGGGAGTCGGAGTCGTCATGTGTTTTCCTGTTCGCCCAGCAGTTGCAGATCCACCGCGTCGCAAATGCAATGCAGCGCGAGGATGTGCACTTCCTGGATGCGTGCGGTGCGTTCGTGGGGAACGCAGATGTGCACGTCGGTTTCGGAGAGCAGCGCGTTCATCTTGCCGCCTTGGCGGCCGGTGAGCGCGATCACGGTCATTTCCTTGGCATGGGCCGCTTGCACCGCTGCCAGCACATTGGCCGAGTTGCCGCTGGTGGTGATGGCCAGCAGCACATCGCCCGGCGCGCCGAGCGCCTGCACCTGCTTCGAGTAGATCGCGTCGAAGTGGTAGTCGTTGCCGATGGCGGTGAGGATCGAGGTGTCGGTGGACAGCGAGATCGCCGCGAGGCCCGGCCGCTCGCGCTCGAAGCGGCCGACGAACTCGGCCGCGAAGTGCTGCGCGTCGCTGGCCGAGCCGCCATTGCCGCAGGCCAACACCTTGCCGCCCGCGGTGATGCAGCCGACGATGGCGCTCACGGCATCGGCAATCGGCTTGGCCAAAACTTCAGCGGCGGCGTATTTCAGGTCCGCGCTGTCGAAGAACTGCTGTTGGATTCGTTGTTCGAGCATGGGCATGGATCATATGACACGGGTTCGAGCCTCTGGTTCCGCGGCCGGTGGCGCGTTCATCGCCCGCCGTCAGGCCGCGTCGAACGCTCCCTTCAGCCACTCGATCTCGCTGCCGTCGATGGCCACCACGTCGAATCGGCAGGGCGGCAACTGCGTGAACTTGCGCAGGAAGTGCTGCGCCGCATAGACGATGCGCCGCTGCTTGGTGGTGGTGACGCTCGCCGCCGCGCCACCGTGGCTGGCCCTGCGGCGCACCCGCACTTCGGCGAACACGAGGGTGCCATCGCGTTCACGCAGGATCAGGTCGACCTCGCCGCCGCGCGCATGCGGGCCGGCCGCGACCCGATAATTGCGCTGCACCAGTGTCAGCCCGTGGCGCACGAGGTGCGCCAGCGCGAGCGCCTCGCCCGCATCCCCCAGCGCCTTCGTCGTCAGACCCTTCGTGACTTCCGTGACCATGGCATGACCACCTTTGACGCCTCGTTGATGCAGCAAGCCGCCGCCAGTGCGGCCGGCGGGCAGCAGTATCCCGCAGGCGCCTTGTATGTCGTGGCCACGCCGATCGGCAACCTGGCCGACTTGACGCTGCGCGCCATCCACGTGCTCGGCCTGGTGGACGCGATCGCCTGCGAAGACACACGCCACAGCGCGCCGCTGCTGCGCCAATTGGGCCTCGACAAACCTCTGCTCGCCGTGCACCAGCACAACGAGCGCGAGGCCGCCGGTGCGGTGCTGGCGCGGCTGGCGCGTGGCGAGCGTGTGGCTTATGTCAGCGACGCCGGCACGCCGGCCGTGAGCGACCCTGGCGCCGCGCTCGTTGCAGCGGCCCAGGCAGCGGGCTACCGCTGCGTGCCGATCCCCGGCCCGAGCAGCGCACTGGCGGCGCTCAGCGTGGCGGGCGATGCTTCGGGCGCGCCCTTCGCCTTCATCGGCTTCCTGCCGGCCCGCAGTGGCGAACGTTCGATCGCGTTGAAGGCGGTGGCCGACAGCACGCAGACGCAGGTGCTGTTCGAAGCGCCGCACCGCATCGACGCCCTCGCAAGCGCCCTCGCACAAGCCTGCGGCGCGCGCAGCGTGACCGTCTGCCGCGAGCTGACCAAGCAGTTCGAAACCGTCTTCACCTTGCCCGCCGATGCGTTGCCCGCTTGGCTCGCCGCCGATGCCAACCGCAGCCGCGGCGAGTTCGTGCTGGTCCTGCACGCCCTGGCCGGCCCGGCACCGGATGCCGAATCGGCCGGCCACGACGCCACCCTGCAACTGCTGCTGGCCGAGCTGCCCTTGAAACAGGCCGTTGCGCTCGCCGCGCAGCTGACCGGCGCACCGCGCAACGCGCTCTACGAACGCGCGCTGGCGCTCAAGAACGCGCACTAGGCGGCCAGCGCCGGGCCGCTCCCAAGCGGCCGCGCGCCCGCTTGGCGGGTGGCGTCGGTACGCCGGCGCCGGGTGCCCTGTCTAGGTAGTTTTCACCACGCGCGCGCCGGGCCACAGGTCTACCCTTGCAGACCGAGCTGCGCCATCGAAGCGGCGCTGCCTGCCCACCACCCGGAGCCACCATGGGAAACAAAGACCTCACCCCGGCCGAAGCCGCACTGCGCGAAGCCGCGCTCGAATACCACCGCAGCCCGGTGCGCGGCAAGATCAGCGTCACGCCGACCAAGCCGCTGTCGAACGGCCGCGACCTGTCCCTGGCCTACTCCCCCGGCGTGGCCTATGCGTGCCTCGCCATCGAAGCGAAGCCCGAGCTGGCGGCCGAGTACACCTCGCGCGGCAACCTCGTCGGCGTGGTCACCAATGGCACCGCGGTGCTGGGCCTGGGCAACATCGGCCCGCTCGCCTCCAAGCCGGTGATGGAAGGCAAGGGTTGCCTGTTCAAGAAGTTCGCCGGCATCGATGTGTTCGACATCGAACTCAACGAACTCGACCCCGACAAGCTGGTCGACATCATCGCGGCGCTCGAGCCCACACTCGGCGGCATCAACCTCGAAGACATCAAGGCGCCGGAGTGTTTCTACATCGAGCGCAAGCTCAAGGAGCGCTTGAAGATCCCCGTCTTCCACGACGACCAGCACGGCACCGCCATCATCTCGGCCGCGGCCGTGATGAACGGCATGGAGCTGACGGGCAAGAAACTCGCCGACGTGAAGATCGCCGTCAGCGGCGCCGGTGCGGCGGCGATCGCCTGCCTCGACCTGATCGTGCGCATGGGCGCCACGCGCGAGAACATCTTCGTCTGCGACAGCAAGGGCGTGCTGCACCACCAGCGTGAAGACACACTCGATGAATCGAAGCGCCGCTACGTGCAGCGCACCACGGCGCGCACACTCGCCGACGTGATGGTCGGTGCCGACGTGCTGCTCGGCTGCTCGGCCGCCGGCGCGGTGACGCAGGACATGGTCAAGGTGATGGCGCCGCGCCCGCTGATCCTGGCACTCGCCAACCCCGAGCCCGAGATCCGCCCCGAGCTCGCGAAGGAAGTGCGGCCCGATTGCATCATCGCCACCGGCCGCTCCGATTACGCGAACCAGGTCAACAACGTCCTGTGTTTCCCCTACATCTTCCGCGGCGCGCTCGACTGCGGCGCGCAGCGCATCACCGAGGAAATGAAGATCGCCTGCGTGTATGAAATCGCAGGCCTGGCCAAGGCGGAAATCTCCGCCGAAGTGGCCGCCGCCTACCCTGGCGAAGAGATGCGTTTCGGGCCTGACTATCTGATCCCGAAGCCCTTCGATTCGCGCCTGATCCTGCGCATTGCGCCGGCCGTTGCCAAGGCCGCCGCCGAGTCGGGTGTCGCCACGCGCCCGATCGCCGACCTGGAGGCCTACCGCACCTCGCTGCTGCAGTTCATGACGCACACCGGCATGTTCATGCGCCCGGTGTTCATGGCCGCCCGCAGCCAGCCCAAGCGCATCGTCTACGCCGAAGGTGAAGACGAACGCACGCTGCGCGCGGTGCAGATCGCGCTCGAAGAGGGGCTGGTCGAACCCACGCTCATCGGCCGCCCGGCCGTGATCGCGCAGCGCATCGAACGCGCCGGCCTGCGCCTGAAGATGGGCACCGACTTCCAGCTGATCAACCCCGAAGACGACCCGCGTTTCCGCCAGTATTGGGAGACCTACCACCGCCTGAAGGGCCGTGACGGCATCACGCCCGAAATGGCCAAGTCGGCGGTGCGGCGTTCGAACACGCTGATCGCTGCGCTCAGCGTGCAACTCGGCCATGCCGACGGCATGCTCTGTGGCCTGGTTGGCCGTTACGAGCAGCACCTGGGCCATGTGCGCGATGTCATCGGCCTGCGCCGCGACGCCCACCACTTCGCGGCCATGAATGCGCTGATGCTCGACAAGCACACGCTCTTCATCGCCGACACCTTCGTCAACGACGATCCCGATGCGGCCACCCTCGCCGAGATCGCCGCGATGTCGGCCGAGGCGGTGATGCAGTTCGGCCTGACGCCGAAAGTCGCCTTCCTGTCGCATTCGATGTACGGCTCCAGCGACCGGCCGTCGGCCCGCAAGATGCGCCTGGCGCGTGACCTCTTCGGTGCGCGCATGCCCGGCGTCGAGGCCGACGGCGAGATGCAGGGTGACGCGGCCTTGAGCGAAGAGATCCGGGCGAACTTCCTGTCCGACAGCACGCTCAGCGGCTCGGCCAACTTGCTGATCCTGCCGAACCTGGATGCTGCCAACATCCTGTTCAACGTACTGAAGATGACCAGCGGCCATGGCATCACGGTCGGGCCGATCCTGTTGGGCGCGGCAGCACCGGCGCACATCCTCACGCCAAGCGCAACGGTGCGGCGGCTCGTCAACATGACGGCGCTGACGAGCGTGGCGGCGGCGGCGCCGAAGTAGTCGGCGCGCATCGAACGGGGTCAGCCAAAGTGGTCTAGACCACTTTGGTTAGAATGCGGTCCTCACCTGTTCGAGGACCGCGTCATGAACTCTACCGTCGACCTGAACCGCAGCGCGCCCGGCCGCGTCGTGCGCGCGCCGCGTGGCAACACGCTCACGTGCAAATCCTGGCTCACCGAGGCGGCCTTCCGCATGTTGCAGAACAACCTCGACCCCGAGGTGGCGGAGCGGCCGGAGGAGCTGGTCGTCTACGGCGGCATCGGCCGCGCGGCGCGGGATTGGGCCTGTTTCGACCGCATCCTCGAATGCCTGAAGGATTTGAACGAGGACGAGTCGCTGTTGATCCAGTCGGGCAAACCAGTCGGTGTGTTCAAGACGCACCCGGACGCACCGCGCGTGCTGCTGGCGAACTCGAACCTCGTGCCGAAGTGGGCGACCTGGGAGCACTTCCACGAGCTCGACCGCCAGGGCCTCTTCATGTACGGCCAAATGACTGCTGGCAGCTGGATCTACATCGGCACCCAGGGCATCGTGCAAGGCACCTACGAGACCTTCGCCGAAGCCGGCCGCCAGCATTTCGGTGGTGACATGGTCGGCCGCTGGATCTTGACGGCCGGCCTCGGCGGCATGGGTGGCGCGCAGCCGCTGGCAGCGACCTTCGCAGGTGCGGTCTCGCTCATCATCGAGTGCCAGCAATCGAGCATCGACTTCCGCCTGCGCACGCGCTACCTCGACAAGCAGGCGAAGGACCTCGACGACGCACTCGCCCTCGTGCGCCACCACGTTGCGCGGCGCGAGGCGGTGTCGATCGGCCTGCTCGGCAACGCGGCCGAACTGCTGCCCGAACTCGTGCGGCGCGCACGAGCGGGCGGTGACAAACCCGACCTCGTGACCGACCAGACCTCGGCGCACGACCTGATCCACGGCTACCTGCCCGCGGGCTGGAGCGTCGCGCAGTGGCAGGACGCGCAGCGCGACCCGGCCCAGCACGCGCGCCTGAAGGACGCCGCCGCCAAGTCGTGTGCCGTGCACGTGCGCGCGATGCTGGACTTTCATGCCATGGGCATTGCAACCGTCGACTACGGCAACAACATCCGCCAAGTGGCACTCGACGAAGGCGTGGCGAGCGCGTTCGACTTTCCCGGCTTCGTGCCCGCCTACATCCGCCCGCTGTTCTGCGAAGGCAAGGGCCCGTTCCGCTGGGTGGCCTTGTCGGGCGACCCGGAAGACATCCGCAAGACCGACGCGAAGATCAAGCAGCTTTTCCCGGCCAACCGCCACGTGCACCGCTGGCTCGACATGGCCGCCGAGCGCATTGCCTTCCAGGGCCTGCCCGCGCGCATCTGCTGGCTCGGGCTGGGTGAGCGGCATCTGGCCGGCCTCGCCTTCAACGAGATGGTGCGCAGCGGCGAGCTGAAGGCGCCGATCGTGATCGGCCGCGACCACCTCGACACCGGCTCGGTGGCGAGCCCGAACCGCGAGACCGAATCGATGAAGGACGGCACCGATGCGGTATCGGATTGGCCCTTGCTCAACGCGCTGCTGAACTGTGCGGGCGGCGCAACCTGGGTGTCGCTGCACCATGGCGGCGGGGTCGGCATGGGCTACTCGCAGCACGCGGGCATGGTGATCGTGGCCGATGGCACCGACGCGGCCGCCAAGCGCCTCGCGCGTGTGCTCGTCAACGACTGCGGCAGCGGTGTGATGCGCCATGCTGATGCGGGCTACGAGCTGGCGCAACAGACCGCGCGCGTGCAGGGGCTGAACCTGCCGATGTTGCGTGATTCACAACGCACCTGACCTTGCAAGTCGAACGCTTCGACCTGCGCAGCGTCCGCGCGCAGCCATGGAAGAACGGTGCCGGGCTCACGCGCGAAATCGCCGTGGGCCCGCCCGGCGCGGACTCCACGAACTTCGACTGGCGCTTCAGCGTGGCCGAGGTCGAGCGCGCCGCGCCGTTCTCGGTGTTCGCCGGCATCGGCCGCTGCATCGTGTTGTTGGCTGGCGCGGGCTTGCATTTGCGCAGTGACGACGGGGCACTCGACCATCGCCTCGCGATTCCCGGCGAACCGTTTCACTTCTCCGGCGACCTGCCCTTGTCGGCCGAACCCATCGACGGCCCGAGCAGCGATTTCAATGTGATGACGCGCCGTGGTCGGCTGCGCAGCGTTGTGAGCGCGCACGGCGCATCGACCATGCTGCATGCCGATGGCGTCGCGCTGCTGCTGTGCGTGGCCGGCGACTGGCGCAGCGACCTGCCCGACGCGCCGACGCTTGCCCCGTTGCAAGGCTTGCTGTGGCGCGAAGGCCGCGTCGCGATTCACGTCGAACCGCAGCGGGCCGCACCCAAGGCGAGCCTGCTGTTCATCCGCCTGTGTCACGATGCCGCCCCATGAGTTCAGACCTTCCCATCCACCCCAGTCGCGCGCTCTTCGCCCCCCACGCCCTGCTGCCCGACGGCTGGGCGGCCGACGTGCTGCTGGCCTGGAACAGCGACGGCGTGCTCGGCGAAGTGCGGCGTGGTGCGCCGCGGCCCGACGGCATCGCGCGGGCCGCCGGCCCGGTGGTGCCGGGCATGCCGAACCTGCACTCGCATGCCTTCCAGCGCGTGTTTGCCGGCCTGACCGAACTGCGCGGTGATGGTGCCAGCAGCTTCTGGAGCTGGCGCGAGCAGATGTACCGCGTGGCGCTCGCCGTCTCGCCAGTGCAGCTCGAAGACATCGCCACCCAGCTCTACATCGAGATGCTGAAGGCCGGCTACACCTCGGTCTGCGAGTTCCACTACCTGCACCACGACGTGAGCGGCAAGCCCTACGCCAACCCGGCCGAGATGTCGCTGCGCCTGATGTCCGCCGCGCGCCTGGCCGGCATCGGCCTCACGCTGCTGCCGGTGCTCTACCAGCACAGCGGCTTTGGTGCCGCGCCGGCGCGGCCCGAGCAGCGGCGCTTCCTCAACAACGTCGACGGCATTCTCGACATCGTGCAGCGCGTGCGCGGCCAGGGCGCACGCATCGGCATCGCGCCGCACTCGCTGCGCGCCGTTGCGCCCAGTGCCTTGCGCGCGGCACTGTCGGGCCTGGAGTGGCTGGACGCTGCCGCGCCCATCCACATCCACATCGCCGAGCAGGAGCAGGAGCTGGCCGACTGCATCACCTGGAGCGGCCAGCGGCCGGTGCAGTGGCTGATGGCCAATGCGCGTGTGGATGCACGCTGGTGCCTGGTGCACGCCACCCACATCGATGCCGGCGAAGGCCGCGCCATCGCCGCCTCGGGCGCGACGCTGGGGCTGTGCCCGACGACGGAAGCGAACCTCGGCGACGGCATCTTCGACGCGGCCACGTGCCTGGGCGCGGGCGCCTCCTCCTGGGGCATCGGCTCGGACAGCCACGCGAGCCTCTCGGCCACCGAAGAACTGCGGCTGCTCGAATACACCCAGCGCCTCGCGCAGCGCCAGCGCAATGTGCTCGCGAGCCCGGCGCACGAGCAACTGGCCGATGGCCTGTGGCTTGGTGCGGTGGCTGGCGGCGCGCGGGCCAGTGCGCGTGCGGTGGCTGGGCTCATCGAAGGGCAGAAGGCTGATTTCCTCGTGCTGCGCGCTGACCAGGCGCTCGCCGGTCTGAGCCCGGCGCAGACGCTCGCCAGCCACGTATTTGCGAGCCATGGAGGCAACGGCGTGCGGGATGTGTGGGCTGCGGGTGTGTGCCGCGTGAGCGAGGGGCGGCACGAGTACGAGGGCGCGGCCTGCGAGGCCTTCGTGAAGGCGCGCGGGCAGTTGCTGGCGAAGGCCTGAATCACCTCATCCAGATGCCCACACGTCAATCCACCAAAGGCCCGTCGTCCGGCAAAGTGCTGGGCCTCAAGTTGCTCGAGTCTGTCCGACAAATGAAGGCTCGGAACTTTGCGCGTGCCACGAATGGCTGTCACGTCACCCAGGGACGTAGGTCAGCCTGATCACGTCCTCGCTCATCCGCTCATTGGCCACAAGGCGTAGGCGCGGCCGGGGTCCGGCGAAATAGGGCTTGCCGCGACCGACCACGACGGGGTGCAGGTAGATTCGATACTCATCGATCAGGCCGAGTTCGGTGAGGCTTTGCGCCAAGTTCGGGCCGGCAACTTCGATCTCCCCGTCGCGCTCGGCCTTCAGCTCGCGGATCGCGCCCTCAAGATCATTCCCGACAAGGCTGGCGTTGGGGCCGACCGACTTCAAGGAGCGCGAGACGACCCATTTTGGCTGCTTCCGCCACGCGGCTGCGAAGGCGCGTTCCTCGGCACCCCATTCAGGTTGATCGTCGTCCCAGTAGCGCATGACCTCGTACATCTGGCGACCGTACACACTGCCCGCCTGCCGCTGAGCCTCCTCGACGAAGTGGCGGAAGAGCGTGGGGCCCGGCGCAAACGCCGTGTGATCGACGTAGCCGTCCAGGGACTGGTTCATTCCGAACACGAGTTTGGCCATCACCACTTCCTTTCCTTGCGCGGCACATCCGCGCGATCCTGCTTGCTTTATGCCATCGCTTGCAAGCCAGATCGACAGTTTTTGCTTCGGTCGGTCGGTCGGTCGGCCGCTTGCGACAGGGTGTCGGAATTGCGCGTTGACCATGGCTCCGGCTATCGTGTGTACCTCAGCCAGATCCGGAGTCGAGCTCGCGCACATCCGGCGCTGGGCAGGTTCGCATGCAGAGATTCTTCGAATCCCCCGCCCCGTTCTGCGCCTGGCCAGGCTCATCGAAGCCTCACGGAATGGGCTGCGTCTGTGAGACGCTCGGCGAAGTCGATCGTCAATGGCATCGAGTCACGGCCTGCACCTTCAAGGAGATCACGATGCTGGGTTTGACAACGCTGGGAATGGTCCACACCGCCATCAGCCTGGTCGCGGTGGTCAGCGGGTTCTGGGTGCTCGCCCGCGACAAGGAAATCTCGGCGCGGAGTTCGCTCGGCCGCACCTATCTGCTGACGACCCTGCTCACCGCTGCGACGGGCCTGGGTATCTTCCAGCACGGAGGCTTCGGCCCGCCTCATGCGCTGTCGATCCTCACCCTGCTCGCGCTCGCTGCCGGCGCGGCCGCTGAATTCTCGGGTGTGCTGGGGCGCTGGTCGCGTCAGGCGCAGGCTGCCTGCTACTCGGCCACCATGCTCTTCCACATGATTCCCGGCTTCACCGAATCCTTGACGCGCCTGCCCCCCGGCCAGCCGCTGTTGCCGAACGCCGAGGCGCCCGAGTTGAAGTCGATCGCCGGTGCGCTCCTGCTGCTGTTTGTCGTGGGCCTGGGTACACAGCTTCGCTGGTTGCGGTCGAGGGCGACCCAGCCGCTGGCCCCTGCCAGAGCGTGAAACCAGGCCGATGACACCAAGCCTCGGCCCCTGGGCCTTCGCCCTCGCCAGCCTGGTGCTCGCGGCCACGCCGGGGCCGGGCGTGGTCTACATCGTCACGCGCACGGTGGCGCAGGGGCGGCGGGCCGGGCTGCTGTCGGTGGCGGGCGTGGGGCTCGGCAACCTGGGCAATG
This sequence comes from Rhizobacter sp., assembly GCA_025361845.1. GTDB lineage: Bacteria > Pseudomonadota > Gammaproteobacteria > Burkholderiales > Burkholderiaceae_C > JANYJL01. The sequence goes on along the minus strand of JANYJL010000014.1, from coordinate 18,173 downwards.
CGATGGGCGCCTCGCTGGGGCTGGCCGCGTTGTTGGCGGTGTCGTCGGTCGCCTTCACGGTCGTGAAGCTCGTGGGCGCGGCCTATCTGCTTTACCTGGGCTGGCGCGCGTTGCATCCCCTCGCACCTGCGCCCGTCGATGCGGGGTTCGCGCCGCCCGAAGCCGGCCGCATCCTGCGCGAAGGTTTTGTCGTGGCGCTGCTCAACCCGAAGACGGCCTTGTTCTTCGCTGCCTTCTTGCCGCAGTTCATGGACCCGGCGGCTTCCGCCCTGTTGCAGAGCGCCGCGTTCGGGGCTGGCTTCGTGTTGATTGCGGCGAGCACCGACACGGTCTATGTTCTGGTCGCCGCCGCGGCGGCACCGGCCCTCGGTGCCGGCTCCGTGTGGGGGCGGCATGTCACCGCTGCGGTCTACCTGGGGCTGGGCCTGTACACCGCGATATCTGGAAGAGCGACACGATGACGCCGACGATCGACCTGCTGATCCGCAATGCGCGTGTCGTGACCTGCGCGGACGATGCCTGCGCGGTTTCGCCGCCGGCCTTTCTCGCCGTCGCGCACGGCCAGATCGCCGGCCTGGGCACGATGGCTCAGCTCGACCCGAACGCGCGCGGCGCGCAGGAGCTGGACGCCGAAGGCGCCCTGCTCACACCCGGCCTGATCGATTGCCACACCCACCTCGTGTTTGCCGGCGACCGCGCACGCGAGTTCGAGCTGCGGCTCGAAGGCGCGAGCTATGAAGACATTGCGCGCGCCGGCGGCGGCATCCTGTCGACCGTGCAGCGCACACGGGAGGCGAACGCGGGCGACCTGCTCGCGCAGTCGACTCGGCGGCTGGCGAGCCTGATGCAGCACGGAGTCACGACTGTCGAGATCAAGTCGGGCTACGGCCTCTCGCTGAAGGCCGAGTTGAAGTGTCTGCAGGTGGCACGTGAGCTCGGCCAGCACCAGCCCGTGAACGTGGTGACGACCCTGCTCGCCGCGCACGCGCTGCCACCCGAATTCACCGGCCGTGCGGACGACTACATCGACCATGTCGTGCAGCACATCATTCCGGAAGCGGCGCGCCTGAAGCTGGCCGATGCGGTCGATGCCTTCTGCGAAAACATCGGCTTCACGTCCGCGCAAACGCGGCGGGTGTTCGAGGCCGCGCAAGCGCATGGCCTGCCCGTGAAACTGCATGCCGAGCAGTTGTCCAACCAAGGCGGCGCGGCGCTGGCGGCCGAGTTCGGCGCGCTCTCGGCCGATCACCTGGAGTTCGTGGATGAAGCCGGCGTGGCGGCGATGGCGCGTGCCGGCACGGTGGCGGTGATGCTGCCCGGCGCCTACTACTTTCTGCGCGACACGCACGTGCCACCGATCGCGCTGTTCCGCCGCCATGGTGTGCCGATGGCCGTGGCCACCGATTGCAACCCCGGCACCAGCCCGACGACGCATCTGCCGCTGATGCTCAACATGGCCTGCACGCTGTTCCGGATGACGCCGGCCGAAGCCCTGCTCGGCGTCACGCGCCACGCCGCGCGCGCGCTGGGTTTGTTGGCGACACATGGCACGGTCGAGATCGGCAAGCGTGCCGACCTGTGCCTGTGGAACATCGACCACCCGGCCGAGCTGGCCTATGCGATCGGCGCAAGCCCGCTACGCGCACGCATCCACGGCGGCCTCGATGGCGGCCTTCAGCATCGCTTGCAGTAGCGGCTGCACCTGCGCCGCGCGGTCGGCGCGGTAGCCGAAGGGCGCGGCCTCGATCATGTAGGTGCTCTGGCACATCTCCATCTGCAAGGCGTGGATGCCCACCTCGGGCTGGCCGTAGTGGCGCGTGATGTGGCCGCCCTTGAAGCGCGCGTTGCTGATGTGGGTGTAGCGGGTCTGCGAAGCCATCACCGCCTCGACTGCGGACTGCACACCCGGCGCGCAGGCGCGGCCCTCGTCGGTGCCCAGGTTCAGGTCGGGCAGCTTGCCGGCGAAGAACCGCGGCATCACGCTGGCGATGGAATGCGCGTCCCAGAGCACGACGGCGCCGTGCAGCGCGCGGAGCCTTTCCAGCTCGGTCCGCAAGGCATCGTGGTACGGCCGCCAGTACCGCTCGCGGCGTTCGTTCGTCTCGGCCGCATCGGGCGCCTGGCCGGGCCGGTACAGCGGCTCCTTGCGGAAGGTGTCGAGTGGCAGCAGGCCGGTCACGTCCTGTCCCGGATACAGGCTCGTGTCCTCGGGCGGGCGGTTCAGGTCGATCACATGGCGCGCGTGGTGCGCGATCAGCGTGCTCGCGCCGAGCGCGCGGGCGAAGGCGGCGTAGAGCTGGGGCAGATGCCAGTCCACATCGGCGCGTTGCAGCGCGGCCTCGGTCATCCGCGCGGCCAGCGCATCCGGGATGTGCGTGCCCGAGTGCGGGAACGAGATCAGCAGCGGCGCCGTGCCCGAGGTGAGGGTGCAGATGTCCACCGCGCTATTCTCCACCCCATGTACGCGCAATTCTTCGGCCTGAAACAAGAGCCGTTTTCGATCGCGCCCGACCCCCGTTACCTCTTCATGAGCGAGCGCCATCGGGAGGCGCTCGCCCACCTGCTCTACGGCCTGGCCGGTGGCGGCGGCTTCGTGCTGCTGACCGGCGAGATCGGCGCGGGCAAGACCACGGTGTGCCGCTGCTTCCTGGAGCAGGTGCCCAAGCGCTGCAACGTTGCCTACATCTTCAACCCCAAGCTCACGGTGACGGAGTTGCTGAAGTCGGTGTGCGACGAGTTCCACATCCCGGGGCCCGCGCGCGAGCCGGGCACGGCGACGGTGAAGGACCTGCTCGACCCGATCAACGAGTACCTGCTGCGCACCCACGCGGTCGGGCAGAACAACGTGCTCATCATCGACGAGGCGCAGAACCTCTCGGCCGATGTGCTGGAGCAGTTGCGCCTGCTGACGAACCTGGAGACCAGCGAACGCAAGCTCTTGCAGATCATCCTGATCGGCCAGCCGGAGCTGCGGGAGATGCTCGCGCGGCCCGAGCTCGAGCAATTGGCGCAGCGCGTGATCGCCCGTTTCCACCTCGGCGCGCTGTCGGAGAACGAGACCGCGCAGTACATCCGCCACCGCATGGCCGTGGCCGGCATGAACTCGCCGCTGCCCTTCGACCGGCCGGCGCGCCTGCGCATCCACGAATGGTCGCGCGGCGTACCGCGGCGCATCAACCTGCTGTGCGATCGGGCGCTGCTCGGTGCGTACTCGGCCGGCAAATCGCGCGTCGATGTGGAGATCGTCGACAAGGCGGCGGCCGAGGTGTTCGACAAGCCTTCGGGCCGCGGCCTGGCCGGCTGGTGGGCGCGCATGGCGCTGCCGAAGGCGCTGGTCTGGGGCCTCGGGCTCGTGATGGGCGCGGCGCTGTTCGGGGCGATCAGCTGGGCGATGGACGCCGGCCCGCGCCACGCGACGGCGCTGGCCTCCGCGGCGGCCGACAAGGCGCGTGCGGTGGTGCCGGCCGCAGCGCCGGCCTCGATCGCACTCACCACTGCGCCGATCACTGCGCCACGCGCCAAGACGGAGAAGTAAGCCGATGTCCTACATCCTCGACGCCCTGCGCCGCGCCGATTCGGAACGCGAACGCGGCGCCGTGCCCGGCGTGCATGCGCAGCCGGTGCCGCTGGGCTCGGCCGAGGCGAAGGCGGCGCCGCCCTCGCGCCTGTGGGTGGGTGTGAGCCTCACGCTCGCCGCCGTGTTGGTGGTGGTGCTGGCTTGGCAATGGATGGGGCACGACGCAGCGCCGGACGCTGCCGATGCGGCCCGTGCCGCCGCCGCGCCGCTGCCCGTCACACCGGCACCGCCGCCCCTGGCCGAAGCGCCGCAGCCACTCGTGCCCGCAGCGGCCTTGCCGGCCCCACCGCCTGCCGTGGCGCCGCCGACCGTGCCCACTCAGGCCGCGGTGGCGGCCGTCCGCAAGCCCGTGTCGCCAGCGAAGCCAGCGGCATCCGCAACGCCACGTGCCGTCGCCGCTGCCGCGTCAGCCGTCAACGGGCCAGCGGCAGCGCTGGCCGCATCGCGTTTGCCCACGGCGAGCGAGTTGCCCGACGACATCCAGCGCGGCCTGCCGACCCTGGTGGTCGGCGGCGCGAGCTACTCGCAGAACGCGGAGAGCCGCATGCTGATCGTCAATGGCCAGGTGCTGCGTGAAGGCGACAAGGTCGCGCCCGAGGTCATGCTCGAAGAGATCCGTTTGAAAGAAGCAGTGCTGTCCACCAAGGGCCACCGCTACCGCATCGCTTACTGACGCGCCGGGCCGTCGGCCTCAACCGCGCGCATCGCCCCAACGCAGCGGGCAGCTCTCGTCGCCGATGTAGAAGGTCGTGCCCGCACGGTCCACGCAGTACTGCGGCGCGACGATCATCTCGTGGAAGTTCTGCGCTTGCGCGATGCGCGTGTACTCGAAGAGCACGCTGCGCACGACGGTCGAGCCTTCGCGCAGGTGGCTGCCCGAGCCGATCCAGGTCGGGCCTTGAATGGTCACGCCGGGTTCGATCTCGACGCCGGAGCCGATGTAGACCTCGCCCTCGATGTTCACGTCGCCCCAGGCGATGCGTGTGTTCAGGCCGACCCACACACCCGTCTGCACCTCGCGGCCGGGCATGTCCATCTGCGCCACTTCGCCGCGCAGCACCCGTTGCAGCGCGCTCCAGTAGTCGCTCACGCGGCCGATGTCGATCCAGTTGAAGAAGCGGTTCTGGTCTGTGCTGCCTGCTCAAGCCGCAGTGCGTGCGTGGGGCGCGTTGCGCCGCGAGGGGCGGTTCTGCGCCGGGCTGCTGACCGTCTTCGGCCTCGGCACCGCCGCGGCGCTGGCGTCGTACGGGCTCGACCTGCATCTGGAATACATCGCCTTCCTGCGCGGCCTGTCGCAGACCGGCGAGGTGTTCTGGGGCAACCAGACGCTCAACGGCGTGCTGAACCGCCTGCTCTCGACGGGTGAACCGGTCAACTGGGTGCCGGGCGCCTTTCCGACCTACCACCCGGTGGTGCGCTGGGGCACCTTGCTCGGTGCTTTGCCGGTGCTCGGCGGCGCGCTGTGGCTGCCGCCGGCGCGTGCGGCCACGGTGCGCCGGGATCTCGACTTCGCCACCATGCTCGCGGCGCTGACGATCGCATCGCCGGTGGGCTGGGAGCACCACTACGGTTGTTTCATCGCGATCTTCGCCTTGCTGCTGGGCGTGACGGCGAGCCAGGCGAATGCACCGCGTGCAGCATGGGTCGCACTCGGTTTCGGCTTCGTCGCGATGGCCAATGTGTGGCTCGCGCCCCAGCATGTGTTCACCGGGCCGCTGCAAGGCTTGCTGGGTTCGCACATGTGGTTCGCTGCCCTGGCCACGCTGGGCCTGTTGCTCTACTGGCGTTTGCACAGCGGCAGCGTTGCGAGCCTCCAGCCGGTGCGTGCCGATGCCCTGGGCAGCTGGCGCACGCGCCAGCCACTTGCCGGGAGCTGAGGGCGCCGGGTGCCGCACGATCGTCACCAGCTCGGCTTGCCCGGTCTGTCGTCGGGCCGGCAGCCGCCGCCGGTGGGCGGGCCGCGTGTCGAGGTCGTTCTGTGCCATCTCTCGCCGCATGAATGTGATTCGTCGCTTCGGGCGTCGCCGCTGTCTGCAGAAGAAAGACGAGTGGCTGCACGCTTTGTCTTTGCGGAACACCGCCGCCGCTTCATCCAGCGCCACACGGCGCTGCGCGAGTTGCTCGGCCGGTATTGCGGCATGGCGCCGAGCGAGATCCAGTTGGCGCATGGCTCCCACGGCCGGCCCTGGGTGAGCAATGCCTGCGGTGCGGTCGATTTCAGCCTGTCGCACTCCGGCGACTGGGCTGCGTTGGCTTTGTCCACGGACAGCTGGGTGGGCATCGACCTGGAGCGCTTCGACGGCACCGGCTGGCAGGCCCTGGTCCCGACCACGATGACCGCGGCGGAGCAGCGCCAACTCGCCGCGACGCCGCCCGCGCTGCGGGCCGGCCGCTTCTTCGCTCACTGGACTGCGAAAGAAGCCTTCATGAAACTCAATGGTTTGGGCATGAGCCTCGCGCCCGATTCGATCGAGGTCGTGCCCGGGGCCGAGGCCGACCGCGGGTGTGACATCGCGGTGGCCTTGAATCACCCGGCCGGGCTGGCCATTGCGCGAGCGAGCCTGACCCGCATCGAAGCCCCAGCCGAGCTGAGTTGCACGCTGGCGACCGCCTTGCCGCCCGGCGTGCTCACGGTCACGCGGTGGCCGCCTCAACCGTCCTTGCGCGTCAGCCCGTACTTGGCCTGAGGGTCGTTGCGGTACGCGCTCGCCGGCGACGCGCCTTGACGCCAACCCGGCAGCCACCTACTGTTGTGACCAACCCACCGCTTGGGAGTGCACCCATGACCCACAGAATCCTGGCCGCCCTGGCCCTGATCGCCCTGACCGGTTGTGCTGCCCTGCCGGCCCCGTCCCCGCAAGCGCTGCGCGCTGACGACATCGACCTTGCGCGCATGGCCGCGATCGAACGCGCAGCAGCGCTGCACGGCGTGAAAGTGGTCTGGGTCCACGCGCCGCGCAGGAACGCGGTGGGCGGCTGAACCGCGCGAAGATCGAGCAGGGTTCAGGCCGGCACCGGCCCGCGTTCCACCAGCTCGGTCGCGGCTTCGATGTCGGGCGCCATCAGGCGGTCCACATCGAGGAACGGCACGCGGGCGCGCAGGCGCGCGTGCAGGGCCTCGATCGCATTCGACGAACGCAGCGGGCGCTGAAAGTCGAGCGCCTGCGCCGCCGCCAGCCATTCGATCGCGACGATGCCGGCGCTGTTGTCCAGCATGGCGTGCAGACGCCGCGCGGCGTAGGTCGCCATCGACACATGGTCTTCCTGGTTGGCCGAGGTGGGCAGTGAATCGACACTCGCCGGGTGTGCCAGCGACTTGTTCTCGGAGGCGAGCGCGGCCGAGGTCACCTGCGCGATCATGAAGCCTGAATTCAAGCCGCCGTTCTCGATCAGGAAGGCGGGCAGGTTCGACAGGCCCGGGTCCATCAGCATGGCGGTGCGGCGCTCGGCGAGTGCGCCAACCTCGGCGATGGCAAGCGCCAGGTTGTCGGCCGCGAAAGCCACCGGCTCGGCGTGGAAGTTGCCGCCCGAGAGGGCTTCGAGCGTGTCGGCGAACACCAGCGGGTTGTCGGAGACGCCGTTCGCTTCGATCAGCAAAATGTCCCAGGCGTGGCGCATCTGGTCGAGGCAGGCGCCCATCACCTGCGGCTGGCAACGCAGGCAGTACGGGTCTTGCACCTTTTCGCAATCGAGGTGCGACTGGCGCAGCGCGCTGCCGGCCAGCCACTCGCGGTAGCGCGTCGCCACCTCGCGTTGGCCGCGCTGGCCGCGCACCGCGTGGATGCGGTCGTCGAAGGGCGTGTCCGAGCCTTTGGCGGCATCGACCGTCATCGCGCCGACACCGACCGCGGTGTCGAACAAGCGGTTCAGGCGCTGCGCCGCGTGGATCGCGAGCGCGGTCGAAGCCTGCGTGCCGTTCAGCAGCGCGAGGCCTTCTTTCGGGCCGAGTTCGAGCGGCGTGAGGCCGGCGTGCGTGAGAGCCTGCGCGGCGGGCAAACGCCTGCCGTCGACAAAGGCTTCGCCCACGCCGATCAACACACCCGCCATGTGCGCGAGCGGCGCCAGATCGCCCGAGGCGCCGACCGAGCCCTTCTCGGGCACGACCGGCAGCACGTCGGCGGCCAGCAAGGCGAGCAGCGCATCGATGATCTGTGGGCGCACGCCCGACACACCATGCGCCAGGCTCGCTGCCTTCAGCAGCAGCATCAGCCGCACGATCGGCGCTTCGAAGGGCTTGCCGATGCCGGCGCTGTGCGAGAGCACCAGGTTCTTTTGCAACTGCGCGAGCTGGGAGTTGTCGATGCGTGTCTGCGCCAGCTTGCCGAAGCCGGTGTTGATGCCGTAGACCGGCGCTTCGCGCGAGACCAGGGTGCGCACCGTGGCGACGCTCGCTTCGATGCCGGCGCGGGCCGATTCGGCGATGCGCACGCGCAAGCCGCCGGCCGCGGCGAGTTCGAGCAGGGCGGGTGTGAGGCTGCCCGGAGTCAGCGTGTGGGTCGTCGTGGTCATGGCGCGTGTTGTCGGGTTCGACAAAGTGGTCTAGACAACTTTACCATGCCGACAGATTCGGCTGGCTAGAATGGTTCGATGAACGCCGTGACTGAACGTACCCGAAAGCGCCCCCGGACCTTGCCCTATGAAGCTGTGAAGGCCTCGCTGAAACGGTGCATCGCCGAAGGCGGCTGGCAACCCGGGACGAAGCTGCCCTCCGAACGCGAACTGGTGCTGGAATTTGCCTGCGCTCGCATGACGGTGCACCGCGCGCTGCGTGAACTCGAAGACGAAGGCCTGATCGAGCGCCGCCAGGGTTCGGGCTCCTACGTGGCCGAGCTGCACCCGATTTCCAACCTGCTCCAGGTGCGCGACATCCACGAGGAGATCGCCGAGCGCGGCCACGTGCACAGCACGCGTGTGTGCAGCGTCGCGCCGGTGCGCGCCGACGCCGATGTTGCCGCGGCGATGCGCCTGCGCAAGGGCGCGGCGGTGGTGCGCATCGAGCTGGTTCACTGCGAAAACGGCGTGCCCATCCAGCTCGAAGACCGGCATGTCAACCCGGCCCTGGCGCCCGACCTGCTGGCGCAGGACTACACCCGGGTCACGCCTTCGCATGTGTTGTTCGAACATGCGCCGCTGACCGAAGCCGAGCAGGTGGTCGAAGCCGTGCTGGCCGACGCGGAACAAGCGCGTCGGCTGGACGTGGCGGTTGGCAGTGCGCTGCTGATGGTGTCGCGCCGCACCGTGTCGCAAGGGGCCGTGGCCTCGATCGCGCGGCTCTATCACCCCGGGGCACGCTACCGGCTGGTGGGACGCTTCTCGGTCTGAGTCACTGGGGCCGCGCGGAGGACAATCGCGCATTCTTCGACCGAAAGCCCCCATGCCCGCTCCCTCGTCCACCCCCAACATCGCCCGCCCGGTCGCGCACGACCTGACCGACGCCGAGTTCGCCGAGCTCGACGAACTGCTCGCCGCCACGCCCGAACCGCTGGAGCCGCTGGACGCGGTGATGCTCGATGGCTACCTCTGCGGCGTGCTCGTGCAGCCGGTGCTGCTGGAGCCGGCCACCTGGCTCGCGCATGTGTTCGATTTCGATGCCACACCGCTGTCGGAGTACGTGGACACGGCTTGGCAGCAGCGCACCACCGCGCTCATCTTGCGCCGGCACGCGGCGCTGAACCGGGCGCTGGTGGACGATGGCTGGTTCGACCCGCTGGTGCTCGAATTCGACGACGAACACCCGCGCACGCCGGTGCCTGAAGGCGAGGTCGATCCGCTTGCCGGCCTGAGCCCGGTCTCGCAGTCGCTCATGCCCTGGGCGGCGGGCTTCCAGCACGCCTGCACCTGCTTCCCCGACCTGATGGAAATGCCCGACGATGCGGTGATGGCCGCGCTCGCGCGCCTGTACCGCCACCTGCCGGCCGAGACCGACGAAGAGCGCGAGGTCGTCGCCACCCTCGACCGCGAACATCCGCTGGCGACACTCGATGAAGCGATGGAAGAGTTGGTGGCGACCGTCGCCGACCTGCACGACCTGACCAGCGAGCAGCGCTACAAGGTCGAGACCGTCAAGCGCGACGCACCCAAGGTCGGCCGCAACGATCCGTGCCCGTGCGGCAGCGGCAAGAAGTACAAACAATGCCACGGCGTGACTTGAGCCCCCGGCTGCGGCATACCGCAGCCACCCCCCAAGGGGGTGCGCTGGCCGCTTGGGGGCGGCCCGGCGCCGGCCTGCGCGTTCCTCTGCGCTGACCTTTAACTCAAGATGCGACTGCAACTGCTGTCCGACCTCCACCTCGAAACCGAAGCCTTCGACCCCGAGCCCGCACCTGGCGCCGAACTGCTGGTGCTGGCGGGCGACATCGACAGCAGTTGGTCGGCTTTCGAGCGCTTTCGCGGCTGGCCCGTGCCGGTGCTCTTCATCGCCGGCAACCACGAGTTCGACGGGCGCGAGATTCCGCAGGCCTGGCCGATGCTGCGCGAGCGTTGCGCGCAGCTCGGCTTCACGATGCTCGAATGCGAAAGCCGCGTGCTGACCAATGCGGCCGGCAAGCGCGTCCGCTTCGTCGGCACCACGCGCTGGTGCGACTTCGACCTGTTCGGCCCGTCCGGGCGCGACAAGGCGATGCGCGCGGCGAGCTACTACATGCGCGTGATGCGCGCCACCCGCGGCGGCACGCCCTTCGACGCGGTGGCCGTGCGCGACGAGGCGCTGGCCTGCCGCACCTGGCTGCAGTCGGAACTCTCGCGCAGCCATGGCGAGTGGGACGCGACCGTCGTCGTCACCCACTTCGCGCCGAGCCTGCAAAGCGCCGACCCGCGCTATGGCGGGGTGCCGGGCACGGCGAGCTTCTGCAATGCCGACGACGCGTTGATTCCACGCGCCGACCTGTGGATCCACGGGCACCTGCATTGCCGGCACGACTACCGCGTGGTGCACGCGCACGGCGAAACCCGCGTGGTCTGCAACGCCCGCGGCCATGCGCGCAAGGGCGAGGCCGAGGGCTACGACGCGATGCGCGTTTTCGAGGTCTGACGAGGCCGGTGGTTCAGCGCCCGCCCGGGCCGCTCAAGCCATCGAAGCAAGTCGACAGCAGCATCTCGATGATGTCTTCGTCGCTGTGCTGGCCGCTCGCCTTCAGCAGTCCGAGCACCGGGTCGCAGGCGCGTGCGAATAGCGTGTAGAGCGCCACCTCGGGCGGCAGCTTGCGGTTCAGGTGGCCGGCTTTCTGGGCCGCGGTGATCCAGGCGCCGAGCTTGTCGCTCACCTCCATCAGCCGGTCGAGATAGAGCTTGTTCGTCATCAGCGCCGCGCGCAGCGCCGAGTTCTGCGCCGGCAACGACGGCATCTCGCCGGCCAGTTGCACCTGCATGGTCCAGCATGCCACCGCCTTGAGCTGATCGATGGCGCCGGCCCGGGTGGTCGTGTCGAGCGTGACGATGAAGGCCAGCGCGCGGTCCAGCACCCGAATCATGGCGGCGGCGGCCAGTTCTTCCTTCGAGGTGAAGTGTTTGTACAGGCTCGCTTTGGCGATGCCGACATCGGCCGCGACCTCATCGACCGTCATCACGTCGAAACCCTTTTCCGCCAGCAAGCGATTCGCCGACGCGACGATCGCGTCTTCTCGCGCCTGCAACACGTGCTCTCGAAACGACACCTTGGCCATCGCCAGATTCTAGCCTCGCGCGCCCCGAAATGGACGAGCTGGTCGAGTTAAGACCAATCGGTATTAATAAAAACCACACAGTTGACTTCGTGAACTTAGTAGTTCACATTCCGCCTGCCCCTTCATCAACAGCTTTTTTTGGAGACGCAAAATGATAAATTGGCTCAAGCGCCTGGCAGCGCTTTCGACCGTGGCACTCGTCGCAGCTTGCGGCGGTAGCGACGACCCCACCCCGAACATCGTCGGCATTGCCAAGACGCAGGCGAATCTCAGCATCCTGGTCGAGGCGGTGGTGGCGGCGGACCTGGCCACCACCTTGTCCGGCCCCGGCCCGTTCACCGTGTTCGCACCGACCAACGACGCCTTCGCCGCTTTGCTCACCGAACTCGGCATCAGCAAGGCCGCGCTGCTGGCCGACAAGCCGCTGCTGACCAAGGTGCTGACCTACCACGTGGTCTCGGGCAAGGTCCTGAAGGCCCAGGTGCCGGTGAACATGCCGATCAAGACGGTCGAAGGTGAAACCTTCACGGTCAGTTCAGCTTTCGTCATCACCGACCAGCGCGGGCGCACCGCCAACATCATCGCCACCGACGTGGCCGCCTCGAACGGCGTGGTTCACGTGATCGACAAGGTCATCCTGCCGGCGCCTTGAACGACGCCTGCCCCGCTTTTTTTCGCTCTGCTTTTCAACTCTGGAGTTCCTCATGAAAAAACTGTTTGCCATCACCGCCCTCTCGTTCGCCGCGCTGGGCGCGCAGGCCAAGGACATCGTCGACACCGCCGTCGGCGCGGGCAATTTCAAGACCCTGGCCGCCGCGCTGCAAGCCGCCGGCCTGGTCGATACGCTCAAGGGCAAGGGCCCGTTCACCGTGTTCGCGCCGACCGATGCGGCCTTCGCGAAGATTCCGAAAGCAACGCTGGATGCGCTGCTGGCTGACAAGGCCAAGCTCACCGCCGTGCTGACATACCACGTGGTTGCCGGCAAGGTGATGGCCGCGGACGTGAAGCCGGGCAGCGTGCGCACGGTGCAGGGCACCGACCTGATGGTCAGCACCATGGGTGGCGTGAAGGTGAATGACTCGAACGTCACCGCCACCGACATCGTGGCAGACAACGGCGTGATCCACGTGATCGACAGCGTGTTGCTGCCGAAGTGATTCGGTAGATCAGTACCTCGACCGCCGGTGCTGGCGGTCGGTGGGGCTCACGGGCGCTTCGGTTTCGAGGCGTCCGTTTTCCATGGGGCCGTCCAGATCGCCGGCCATACTCGCATCCAGCCCGAAGGCGGTGCCCATGTCGCCAAAGTCGTCAGCGTCATCGGCCGCGCGCTTGCCCAGGCCGAGTGACGACCACCAAGAACGACCCGACCATTTGCTCATGATGACCCCCACGCGACCTGGCTTGATGATCGCAGTGTGAGTTGCTGCGTGCTCGGTCGATGCCCCGATGTGAGGCCTTGTTTGCGTGCAGTTCGCAACAAAATGTGCGTCACTGCGCGGCGCGTGTTCAGGCGCTGATGACGCCCGCCTTGCCCTGCTCGACGACGAAGCGCGCCTGCGTGTTCAGGCGCGCCCGCGCATCTGCCGGGAACGGCGTGGCGCGGAAGTCGCACTCGGCTGCCTTGGCGGTCAACTCGATCAGGGCGTAGCCACGCTCGTCGCTGCGGGCGTGCAGCATGTCGGGGTTGCTGGAGCGGATCAGCGCGGTCATGGCTTCCGAGAGGCCGCGACTCGTGATCGAACTGCACACGAACTCGCTGGCGACGATGGGCGAGCGCTCGTCGTTGGCGCGCAGGCGCAATTGCGCGGCCACATGGCGGTGCACGTCGCCGCCCAGGCACAGCACATTGTTCACCCGCGGCTCGGCGATGGCGCGCAGCAGGCGTTCGCGCGCCTTCGGGTAACCGTCCCAGCCATCGGTGTGCACACGCCGCACCAGGGCCGTGTCGATGCCGCTCGGGCTGATCTGCGTGCCCTGGCCGAGCAGCTTCCAGCGCCGTGTGCTGGTGGCCAGGCCTTGCGCGAGCCAGCGCTCCTGCTCGGCGCCGAACATGCTGCGCGACTCGATGTTCAGTTCGTCGCACGGCGCCACCACGGTGCCGCCGACGCCGTCGCCACACGCTTGAACGTCACGGTACTGGCGGTTGTCCAGGGTCCAGATCTCGGCCAGGCAGCCCCAGGTGTAGCGGTCCTGAATGCGCATGGCCGCGCCCTGCGGCGCCATGTAGGGCGCCACCGGCATGTGCTCGAAGTAGGCCTGGTAGGCGGCCGCCCGGCGTTGCAGGAAAACGGCCGGCGGCAGCTCCAGCGGATCGCGGTCGCCGGCGTAGTCGTTCTCGACCTCGTGGTCGTCCCAGGTCAGCACCCAAGGGTGCGCGGCGTGCGCGGCGCGCAGGTCGGCGTCGAGCTTGTAGGTGGCGTGGCGGGCGCGGTACTCGGCCAGCGTCATCGGTGGCGGGCCTTCGTGGGCGCGCACCTGATAGCGGCGGTTGCTGCTCTCGTAGATGTAGTCGCCGACGAAGAGCACGAAGTCCAGTTCGCGCGCTGCAATCTCGCGGTGCGCGACGAAGGCGCCCTGCTCGTAGTGCTGGCAAGACGCCAGCGCGATGCGCAGCGAGGCCACGTCGGCGTCTGCGGCCGGCGCGGTGCGGGTGCGGCCGATCGGGCTGACGGCGTCGCCCGTCATGAAGCGGTAGTAGAACGGCGTGCCGGGTGGCAGGCCGTCCACCTGCACATGTGCGCTGTGCGCGTGCTCGGGGTGCACGGTCACGGTGCCGGAGCGCAGGCGGGTCGAGAAGTTGTCGTCATCGGCCATTTCCCAGCGCAGTTTCAGCGGCAGGTCGGGCAGGCCACCGCCGGGGGCGTGCGGCTGCGGTGCGAGGCGTGTCCACAGCACCACCGAGTCGGGCCGCGGCATGCCACTGGCCACGCCCAGGGTGAACGGGTAGGTGCCCACGGGTGCCTCGGCCGCGACGCCACCGACGGGGTTCGCGAACAAGCGTGTGAGCGCAAGCGCCGCGGCACCTCGGCTCAGGCGTTTCAGCATCAGCCGGCGGTTCATCGGGGCGGGTTTCATGCCCGCAGATTGTGCATGGGCGCTGGCGCGGCAATTGCTCGTCGCAGGCGCAGAGCACCGCGATCTTCGGCCGGATTCGGCAGCCGTGCCCCCCGACAGATGGATGTCATTCCGGCATCGATCGTCTATTGTTGATTCGAGGGCCGGGCTCGCGTGGCGTCACTTCAGCAGCCACTCGCAACCGGCCCCTCGCCGTACCGGAGTCACACCATGAACACGACGACGTTCAAAGCACTCACCTGGGGCACTGTGGCCGCGGCGGTGCTCAGCGCGCTGCTGTTGGCGGCGGTGGAGTCGGGTGTGTCGGACTTCGGGCACGAGCATGCTGATGACGCGAACACGGGCACGGCCCAGCCCGACTCGAATGCGACGCCGACACGTGCCGATGGCAGCGCGCGCTGAGCGCCCGCGCCCGCATCACTCGCCGCGCGTCAGGGCTCGGCCACGTAGCGGTTGCCTGCCGCCTTGAACCGGGCCACGGCCTGCTTCAGGTCGCCGTATTCCTCGCACTTCATCGCGCACACCTTTTCCAGCGTAGCCAGGCGCTGTTCGGCCTTCGGCAAGTCGCCCGTCATCAGGAATAGCTCGCCCGAGTATTCGAGCGCGCCGCGGTGTTTCGGGTCGATGCGCAACGCGGTTTCGTAGAACTGCCCGGCGCCGGCCAGGTCGGGCGTCTTGCCTTTGCGCAGGCTGTAGCCCATCAGGTTGTTCCAGTCGGCGCTGCCGGTCGCGTTGACACGCTTGAGTTCGTCGATCGCCGCCGGCCACTTCTTCTCGGCAATGCGCGCGCGCGCCGTGGCCAGCGGGTCGGTGGCGGCGGCCGCCGGCGGGCTCGGGGTCATGTCGGCGGCGCGGGCCGGGCCGGTGCCGGCCAGCATCGCGGCCGTCATCAGGCCCATTCCGGCCACGGCCCACAGCGGTTTCATCGGTGTCTTCATGCCTTGCTCCTTGCAGCGAAATTGCAGTGGCTTGAATTGTGGGCGCATGCCCGGCCGTGCCGCTATCCGAGTATCGGCATGACCCCATCGACGACATCAGTAGAATCGCGGCCCTTTCCCCCATCGAGCGCAGCTCCCACGCGCTGCCCCCATGTTCTGCGCCATCGATTTCGGCACCTCCAATTCGGCCATCGCCATTCCCCAGGGCGATGCCGCCATGCGCCTCGTGGAACTGGAGCCCGGCCACACCACGATGCCGACGGCGGTCTTCTACATGGTCGAAGGCCCGGAGCGCGACGGGCCGCCGCGCGCCTTCGGCCGCGCCGCGGTGGCGGCCTATGTGGACGGCATCGACGGGCGGCTGATGCGCTCGATGAAAAGCATCCTCGGCAGCAGCCTGATCGACCAGACCACCGACGTGGGCGGCGGCCGCGGCGTGAAGTACCTCGACATCGTGGCGGGTTACCTCAAATACCTGAAGACGATGGCCGAGGCGCAGGCTGGCCAGCGCATCGAGCATGCGGTGCTCGGCCGCCCGGTCTTTTTCGTCGACGATGATCCGGCACGCGACGCGCAGGCCCAGGCCGCGTTGCAGACGGCGGCGCGCCAGGTCGGCTTCAGCGAGATCCATTTTCAGTACGAGCCGATCGCTGCGGCGCTCGACTTCGAAAGCAGTGCGTTGCACGAACAGATCGTGCTGGTGGCCGACATCGGCGGCGGCACATCCGACTTCTCGGTCGTGCGTGTCGGCCCCGAACGCGCGAAGCGGCTCGAACGCAAGGACGACATCCTCGCCAACCACGGTGTGCACATTGCTGGCACCGACTTCGACCGCCGCGTCGAGCTCGCCGCGATCCTGCCCGAGTTCGGCCTCGGTTCCTTCGGCCCCAGCATCCGCGGCGCTGCCCCGCGCGAGGTGCCGAGCGGCGTGTACTTCGACCTCGCCACCTGGCACCTCATCAACACCGTCTACAGCCCGCAGCGGGTGGCCGAACTGCGCAGCATGCGCGACTTCTACGCCGACGCGCGCCACCACGAACGGCTGCTGACGGTTGTCACCGAACGCCTTGGGCACGAGCTGGCAGCGCGCGCCGAGGGCGCCAAGATCGCGGTCGCCGAAGGCGGCACCACCCGCATCGACCTGAGCCATGTGGAACGTGCGCTCGCCGTGATGCTCGACGAACGCGAGGCGGTGCAGGCGATCGAAGCCGACCTCGCACGCATCGTCGATGCCGCCCGCGTGACGGTGCGGCAGGCCGGCCTGCGCGCCGACCAGGTCGATGCGCTTTATTTCACCGGCGGCTCGACCGGCCTGCGCCTGCTGGCACAGCAGATCGGGGCGGCCTTCCCGGCTGCTCGTGCGGTGCGGGGCGACCGCTTCGCGAGCGTGGCCACCGGTCTCGGCCTGTACGCGCGGCGCTGGTTCGAAGGCCGCGCACTCAGTGCGGTGGCGAGCCCTGCGGCCACGTCACCGTCACCGCCAGCCCCCCCAAAACGTCGGAGCGTGAGGCGCTGAGCGTGGCGCCCTGCGCGGTGGCGATGCGCTGAGCGATTGACCAACCCAGGCCGCTGCCCGGCTGCTCGTTGCCGAGCACGCGGAAGAAGCGTTCGCCGAGCCGGCCGCGCTGTTCGTCGCTCAGGCCCGGGCCGCTGTCCTCCACCCGCAGCGTCGTTTGCGCTGCCGAGGTGCCGAGGTGGACGCGGATCCGCGCACGCGCCGGGCTGTAGCGGATCGCGTTGTCCACCAGGTTGCGCAGCAGGATGCCGACCAGGGTCTCGTCGGCGCGCAATATGCAGCCCTCGGGCGCGTCGAGCGCGATCGATTGCTGCTTGTCCAGCGCACTGCCGCCCAGGTCGGCGACGATGCGCCGCGCGAGTTTGCTCAGGTCCGTGCGCGTGCTCGCCGCCTCGGGCGCCGCTTCGAGCCGCGCGAGCGTCAACAATTGTTCGACCATCCGCGTCGCGCGGTCGCAGCCCTCCAGCGTGGCCAGCAGGGCGTGGCGGCGCTCGTCACTGCCCTCCGCGCCGAGCGCGACCTGTGCCTGCGCGCGGATCGCGGTGATCGGCGTGCGCAGCTCGTGCGCGGCATCGGCGGTGAAGCGGCGCTCCGTTTCCATGAGCGTGGCGATGCGCGCGAAAAGGCCGTTCAGCGCCTGCAGCAGCGGCTGCATTTCGGTGGGTGTGTCTTCGAGTTGCACCGGGTCGAGCGCTTGCGGTGCACGTTGCGCCAACCCGGCGCTGAGGCCTTGCAGCGGCGCCAGGCCGCGCCGCACCGCCCACCAGCCGAGCATCGCCAGCAGCGGCAGCGCCACCGCCATCGGCCACAGCATGCTGCGCAGCAAGGCCCACAGGATCGCGCTGCGCGAGCCGAGCTGTTCGGCCACGTAGACCTGCACGTCGTGTTCGTTGCCGCGGGCGGCGTAGACGCGCCAGGCGGTGCCGTCGACGAGGCGTGTTTCGAAGCCGCTGGTGTGCTGCGACAAGGGCTCGGTCGATGCGCCGGCCGAGCGCAGCGCCAACCGGCCCTCGTGCCAGACCTGGAAGGCCACACGTGTGGCGTAGCGCCCCGGCGCCGGGGCGGCGTCGAATTCCCGGTCGTCGCCGTCCGCGCCATGCGCCTGCTGCGCGACGAGCAGGGCGGCGGCCTGGGACAGGTGGTTGTCGAGCAGATCGTCCAGTTCGTGCCGCGCATCGAACCAGATCGCCGTCGTCGCCGCCAACCACACCAGGGCCACGGCGCCGAGCACCAGCGCGAGCAGTCGGCCCTGCAAGGAGCGGGTGCGTGTCATGGCGCCATCATGGCAGCCGGCAAGCTCAGGGCGTGCGCGCCATCGCGTAACCGACGCCGCGCACCGTTTCGATCAGGTCCGGCCGCAGCTTGCGGCGCAGGTGGTGGATGTGGACCTCGATGGCATTGCTGTC
>JANYJL010000366.1 GCA_025361845.1 Rhizobacter sp. | reverse complement strand
CGCCGACTTCTGGGGGGAACGAAAGATACCCTTCAGGTGCTTCTATTCTTTTCAGTAGCCCGCTCCCAAGAACAAGGGTCATGGGAGCGGGCGACAGATGGGGCCCAGAGCATCACTGAAAAGCCGGCCAAGCCGGCAGCGAAGACCGCGGCGAACGCGAGCTTCGGCATGAACATGCCGCTGATGAGCAGCGCGTTCGATACCGCGATGTGGTTGACGGCGGCTTGAACCGCTGCGGTTGATCTCTTCGACAAACGGCGGCCTGCGGGCCGCCGTTTTCATTCCGGCTTCGTGATCGCGCCGCAGGCGGCGGCGAGCGCGAGGTACTCGGCCACCGGCACTTCCTCGGCGCGCCGCTGGCTGTCGAAGGCACCGCTGTAGCCATGCTCGTCCAGCCATCGCCCGAGCGTGTTGCGCAGGATCTTGCGGCGCTGCGAAAACGCGACCGTGACGAGCTCGCCGAGCAGGGTCGCGTTCACGCCCTCGGGCGCTGGCAGCGGCAGCATGCGCACCACCGCTGAATCCACCCGCGGTGGCGGCTCGAAAGCCTCGGGCGGCACGTCGAGCACCGATTCGATGGCATAGCGCCATTGCAGCATCACTGAAAGCCGCCCGTAGTCCTTGCCGCCCGGCCGGGCGGCCATGCGCACGACCACTTCCTTTTGCAGCATGAAGTGCTGGTCGACGACGTGGTCCACCGCGTCGAGCAGGTGGAACAGGATCGGCGTCGAGATGTTGTAGGGCAGGTTGCCGATGACACGCAGCTTGCCGCCGGCCTGGCCCGCGAGTTCTTGCGCGAGGGTCGCGAAGTCCACTCGCAGCACATCCGACTCGATGACGTTCAGCTCGGGCCGCTTGCGCAAGCGCGCCGCGAGATCACGGTCGACTTCGATCACGGTCAGGCGATCGCAACGTTCAGCCAACGGGAAAGTCATCGCGCCCAGGCCCGGGCCGATCTCGACGAGCACCTCGCCGGGCTGCGGAGCAATCGCGTCGAGTATGGCGTCGATCACCACGCGGTCCGCCAGGAAGTGCTGGCCGAAGCGCTTGCGCGCCAGATGTCTCACTGCGGCGGCTCGCGCATCTCGATGTAGGCACGCGCGCGCAGCTCGCGGATCCAGTCGGCAAAGGCCTCGTCGTACTTCTGTTCGCGCAGCACGTTGCGCGCCTGCTCGCGCTGCTGCTTCGCGTCGAGCGTGACCTGGCGCCGATCGACGACCTGGATCAGGTGTACGCCGAAGCGCGAGACGATGGGTTCGGAGAGGCCCGAGACCGGCAGGGCGTTCATGGCCTCCTCGAACTCGGGCACGAAGGCGCCAGTCGAGACCCAGCCCAGGTCGCCGCCTTGCGGAGCGCTGCCGTCCTCGGAATTTTCGCGCGCCAGTTGTTCGAACGTCCGGGCGCCGCTTTCGATCTGGCGCTTGAAGTCGGCCAGCCGGCGCAGCGCCAGCTCTTGCGGCAGCTGGGCAGACGGCCGCAGCAGGATGTGCCGGGCATGCGTCTGCGTTGACGTGAAGACACCGGCCTCCTGCTTGTCGATGAGTTTCAGAACGTGAAACCCTGCGCCCGAGCGCACCAGGGCGGGCGCCACGTCGCCGGGCTTGAGCGGTCGCACCGCAGCCATGAAGAGGTCCGGCAGGCGGTCGGCCGGGCGCAGACCGATCACGCCGCCTTCCGCGCGCTTGCCGTCTTCCGACAGTTCGCGCGCCACGTCCTCGAACGGCTCGCCGGCCTGGACACGTTTCAGCGCCGCTTCGGCGCGCGCGCGTCGCGTGGCCAGCGTGGCCACATTGGCTCCGTCGGGCACGGTGACCAGAATCTGGGCGATGTTGTAGCCGGCCGCAGCGCCGGTTTCAGCGCGGCGCTTGTCGAGGAAGGCGTCGATCTCGGCGTCCGTGACGCGGATGCGCCCGAGCACTTCGCGCTCGCGCACCCGCTCGGTTATCAACTGGTCGCGCACCGTGCTGCGAAAGCGGGTGTAGTCCATACCGTCCTGGCGCAGCTTGTCGCGCAGTTGCGGCAGCGTGAGCTGGTTCTGCACCGCCACGTTGGTGACGGCACGGTCGAGTTCGGCTTCGTCCAGGCGCGAGCCGTTCTCGCGCGCATAGGTCACCTGCACTCGCTCGTCGATCAGCAGGTCGAGCACCTGCTTGCGCAGCAGGTCTGCGGGCGGCAATGCCTGCTTGCTGCGCGCTGCGTCTTCGCTCACGCGGGCCAGGCGCGAGGCCAGCTCGCCCGCCGTCACCAGCTCCTGGTTGACCACGGCGACGATGTAGTCACCGGTCTGCGCTTGCGTGGCTGCGCCGCCTGACTGGGCCTGCGTGGCGGGTGCGGCCAGCACGAGCGCCAGCACGGCGGCGGCGGCGGCGGCAAGGCGATGGGGGAAGGAATGAGGCGCGGAAGAATTCAAATCGGTCATGGCGTGGTCGCGGGCCCCGGTGCGCTGCGGTCTTCGCGCAGCAGCCGGTAACCGGGGATATTGTCCTTCAAGACCTGCAAGGGGTTGGTTCCGAGCCGGGACAGGCCCACCAGCTCCAGTTGCAGCAGCAGCCGCGTGGTCGCTTCGCTGCGCCCGGTGGACAGCCGTTCGGCGACAACACGGCCGATCCAGCAGCCAGCGTCGTACTCCAGGCCGAGCACCGAATCGGTGATGCGGCTGTCACGCGTGCTGTAGTTGATGCGGCCGACGCTGTAGAGGCTGCCGCGGCAGGTGTCCGTGCCCGACGTGCTGACACTCGGCTTCTGGTCGGCCGTGACGCCGTAGATCGGCCACTGCCAGGCCGTCTCGACCTGCTCGCTCAGGCCGCGTGCCAGCCGGTAGGTGGCGCCGATGGTGCGGTACGGTCCCGGCGAGTAGCGCGCCGAGATGACCGAGCGCACCGTGCGGCTGATTTCGGGCCGGTACTGCAAGGCCGCGTCGAGGGTCCAGCGCGGCACCAGCGAGGTGGAGCCGAGCAGCAGCACGTCCGAGAAGCGCTGCGTCAGCGGCTTGTCGTCGGCCGCATTCGTGAGCGTCACGTTCTGGTCTTGGAACAGGTAGCGCTGGACCAGGCCCAGGCGCAGTGCCTCGGCGCCGGTGGTTCCGTCGATCAGGCGCGTCGTGACACCGGCGGTGAGCTGGTTCGAGTCGGACACGCGGTCGACACCCGAGAAAGCGTTCTCGGTGTAGATCGATTCGAAGTTGAAGTCCTTCGCGGCCGAATCGAAGTTGGGCAACTGGCTCTGGTCGCGGAAGGGCGTGTGCACGTAGAGGAAACGCGGTTCGAGCGTCTGGCGTGTGTCGCGGCCGAACCAGCGGCTGTCGCGCTCCAGCACCCAGGCGCTGTCGACGCTGATCGTGGGCACCACGCGCGCGGCATGCTGGCGGTAGCCGGCCACCGGATCGTCGAGCGCGTAACTCGCGGCGTTGAAGGACAGCTTGGGCGTGAGCGCCCAGCCCGGTGTCGCGTAGGGCCAGCTCAAAGCGCCCAGCGCGTGCAGCCGCGCGCCGGTGGGTCGCGGTGCCGTCACGCCATCGGGCGGGTTCTCGAAGCGGTTCAACTCGGACTCGAAGCCCAGTTCGAGGCCGGCACCCAGCGCCTTCACCAGGCGCGCCCCGATCTGCGGCGCACGGTCGTAGGGGGCGACGATGCGCGACTCGGCCTCGGTCGTTTGCAGCACCTGCCACTTCAGCACGCGCGCGTACGTCTTCCAATCGCCGCCGTCGTGGTCGAGCTTCAGGTCACTCGCCAGCAGTCGCGGCGTGAGGCTCGTGACGGAGCGCGGGAAGTCCTTCCAGTAGTCGTTGTCCGAGACCCGCAGGCTGCGCAGTTGCAGCGTCGTGTCGGCGGGCAGGGCGGCCTCGTGCTGCAGCCCGAAGGCGTAGCGCGAGCGCCCGTTGCTGCGGTCGTTGGGCAGCAGGTCGAGGTTGACGACGCCGCTGTACTTCGGCTCCAGGTAGCGGAACTCGGATTCCAGGCCGAAGCCACGCCGCACGCTGACCACCGGCGTGAGCGTCGCGTCGCGGTTCGGCGCGATGTTCCAGTAGTAGGGCACCGAGACCTGCAAACCGCTCTTGCTGTCGAGGTTGATGCTCGGCGGCAACCAGCCCGACTTGCGCGCATCCGTGAGCGGAAAGCTCAGCACCGGCGCGGCCAGGATCGGTACGCCGTAGAAGCGCAGCACGGCCTGTTCGGCAATGCCTTCGTTGGCGTCGAAGTCGAGCCGCACCCGGCTGCTGCTGAGCAGCCAGGCCGGGCCGCCCGAGCCATCGGCCGGGCAACTGCTGTAGGTGGCGCGTGTGGCTACCGAACGCTGCGCGTCGATGAAGTCGATGCGCTCCGCCGTGCCGCCCGCGCCAGCGCGGCTGAAGAAATAGGTCGGGTTGAGAAAGTAGCCCTCGAAGCGCTGCACCTTGAGCTGCAACTCAGGCCCCGAAAACACATTGCCGTCGCGTGCCACGCGCACATGGCCGCGTGCCAGCGCCAGGTCGTCGGCCTGCTCGTAGCTCAGTTGATCGGCGCGGATGTTCATGTCGCCGCGCTGGAATTCGGCCTCACCTTCGGCGACGGTTTCCAGGTCCGGGCGGCCGCGCAGTTCACGCGCCTGCAGGATGATCGACGGCACCTTCGGTGTCGATGCAGATGCTGCGACGGCGGGCGCCGCCACCACCGTCTGCGCCCGCGCCCCATCGGCAGCGATCACGGCGATGACCAGCAGGGCCGGTGCCAGGAGAGTGCCGTGAGATGCGGGGTGAGGAGACAGGGTGCGCCGCCAGCGCATGAACGCGGCAAGGTGGGTTTGTAGAATCGATTATCCACGAGGCCCACCGGGCACGACGCCAGAGCGCACCTTGAACCATCCCATTCCTGCCCCCGCCATCGACTGGCCCGACGCCCCGCGCCAGCACGCCTTCACGCACTGGCTGAACAGCGTGGCGCCACGCCATGGCCTGAAGCCCGACACCTTGCGCAGCGCCTCCAGCGACGCGAGCTTCCGGCGCTACTTCCGCATCGATGGGGCCGGCACCAGCTTTATCGTGATGGACGCCCCGCCGCCCCTGGAAGACGTGCAGCCCTTCATCAGCGTCGCGGCCCTGCTCGCAGGCGCCGAACTGAACGCACCGCGTGTGCTGGAAGCCGATGCGCCCCACGGCTTTCTGCTGCTCAGCGACCTGGGCTCGACCCTGTACCTCGATGCGATGAATGAGGCCGTGGCCCGCGGCGAGATGAAGGTCGCCGACACCCTGATGCGCGACGCCATCGCCGCGCTCGTGCAGTGGCAGGCGCGTGCCGACGCGAGCGCCCTGCCCGCCTACGACGACGCGCTGCTGCGCCGCGAGCTGCAACTCTTCCCCGACTGGTGCGTCGAGCGCGAACACGGCGTGAGCTGGAGCGCCGAAGAACGCGCCACCTGGGACGCCGCCTGCAACGCGCTCGTCGCCAGCGCGCTCGCCCAGCCGACCGTCGCCGTGCACCGCGACTACATGCCGCGCAACCTGATGGTGGCCGTTCCGAACCCCGGCATCCTGGATTTTCAGGACGCGGTGCGCGGCCCGATCAGCTACGACGTCGCCTCGCTGCTGCGCGATGCCTTCATCTCCTGGGACGAAGAACAGGAGATCGACTGGGCCGTGCGCTACTGGGAAGCGGCGCGCAAGGCGAAGCTGCCGGTGCCGACCGACTTCGGCGACTTTTGGCGCGAGCTGGAGTGGATGGGCCTGCAACGGCATCTGAAGGTGCTGGGCATCTTCTGCCGCCTGAAACACCGCGATGGCAAGGCGAAATACACGAGCGATCTGCCGCGCTTCTTCCGCTACGCCCACAAGGTGGCCGACCGCTACAACAGCCTGCGGCCGCTCGCGCGCCTGTTGGAGCCCTTGATGGGCACGACGCGCGTCGAAGGTTTTTACTGATCCAGATGCTGCGCATCACCGAGCTGCGCCTGCCGCTCAAGCACCCCGAAGAGGCCCTGCGCGCTGCGATCGTGGCACGCCTCGGCGTGCCGTCGCCCGCGCTGAAATCCTTCGCCATCTTCAAGCGCGGCTACGACGCGCGAAAGAAGAGCGCCGTCGTGCTGACCTACACACTCGACTGCGAAGTGGACGACGAAGCGGCACTGCTGCAAGCCCACGCCACCGACCCGCGCATCCGCGCCACGCCCGACACCGGCTACCACTTCGTCGGCCATGCGCCGGCCGATTTCCACGCGGCGCAGCGCCCGCGCCCGGTCGTCATCGGCTTCGGCCCTTGCGGCATCTTCGCGGCGCTCGTGCTCGCGCAGATGGGCCTGCGTCCGCTCGTGCTGGAACGCGGCAAGGCGGTGCGCGAACGCACGCAGGACACCTGGGGCCTGTGGCGCAAGGGTCTGCTCGACGCCGAATCGAACGTGCAGTTCGGCGAGGGTGGTGCCGGCACCTTTTCCGACGGCAAGCTCTGGAGCCAGATCAGCGATCCGCGCCACCTCACGCGCAAGGTGCTCGCCGAGTTCGTGAAGTCCGGGGCGCCGGACGAGATCCTCTACGTCAGCAAGCCGCACATCGGCACCTTCCGCCTTGTCGGCGTGGTCGAGAAGATGCGCGCGGAGATCGAAGCGCTGGGCGGCGAGGTGCGCTTCGGCCAACGCGTCAGCGATGTGCGGATCGAGGCCGGCCACATCCGCGGACTGACGCTCGCGAGCGGCGAGCAGGTCGATGCCGATCACGTCGTGCTCGCGCTCGGCCACAGCGCGCGCGACACGTTTGCGATGCTGCATCAACGCGGCGTCCACATGGAAGCCAAACCCTTCTCGATCGGCTTTCGCATCGAGCACCCGCAGAGCCTGATCGACGCCGCGCGTTTCGGCCCGAGCGCAGGGCATCCCATCCTCGGCGCGGCCGACTACAAACTCGTTCACCATGCGAAGAATGGCCGCGCGGTCTACAGCTTTTGCATGTGCCCGGGCGGCACAGTGGTGGCGGCGACCTCGGAGCCGAACCGTGTCGTCACGAACGGCATGAGCCAGTACTCGCGCAACGAGCGCAACGCGAATGCCGGCATCGTCGTCGGCCTGACGCCGCAGGATTACGTGATCGACAAGAACGCGCCCGGCCCGGTGAACCCGCTCGACGGCATCGCCTTCCAGCGCGCCTGGGAATCACGCGCGTTCGAGTTGGGTGGCGGCGGTTATCAGGCGCCCGGCCAGCTCGTCGGCGACTTCATCCGCGGCCAGCGCTCCAGTGCTTTCGGCAGCGTGCTGCCCTCGTACAAACCGGGTGTGACGCTGACCGATCTCGGCGCGCGCAGCAACGAAAGCCTGCCCGGCTACGCGATCGATGCGATCCGCGAAGCGCTGCCTGCCTTCGAACGCCAGATCAAGGGCTTCTCGATGCCGGATGCGATGTTGACGGGTGTCGAAACGCGCACATCGTCGCCCCTGCGCATCACCCGCGGGCGCGACTTCCAGAGCCTGAACGTGCGCGGCCTCTACCCGGCCGGCGAAGGTGCGGGGTACGCGGGCGGCATCATGTCCGCCGGCGTCGACGGCATCGAGGTGGCCGAGGCACTCGGCCGCGCGATGCTCGACCTCAGCGACCCCGCCTGAACTTCAGGCACACGCCGCCATCACCTGCGCCACCGCCGCGGTGAGCCGCTTGCCATAAGGCACGTTCAGGAACTCGTTCGGCCCGTGCGCATTGCTCTTCGGGCCGAGCACGCCGCAGACCATCATCTGCGCCTGCGGGAAGCTCTGTTGCAACAGGCTCATCAGCGGGATCGTGCCGCCTTCGCCGATGTAGCCGCAGGGCGCGCCGTAGTGCGCCTGCGACGCGGCGTTCAGCGCCTCGTCGAGCCAGGGTGCCAGGTTCGGCGCGTTCCAGCCGGTGGCGCCCACCGCGCCGGCACGGCCATCCGCGGCAAACGTCACCTTCGCGTTGTAGGGCGCGTTGTCTTCGAGCAGGCGCTGCAACTTCGCCGCCGCCTCGTTCGCATCCACCAAGGGCGGCACGCGCAGGCTGAGCTTGAAGGCGGTGTAGGGGCGCAGCACGTTGCCGGCACTCTTCATGTCGGGGAAACCATCGACACCGGTGACGCTCAGCGTGGGCCGCCAGGTGCGGTTCAGGATCGCTTCCACCGGGTCGGCCGTCACCGGCAGCGTGGCACCGCCATCGGCTCCGCAGGCCCAGGGAAAACGCTTCCACACCTGCTCACCCAGGATCTGCGCCGCGGCGCGCGCCTGCTCGATGCGCTGCGCCGGAATCTCGCAGTGAAAGCTCTGCGGCAGCAATTGCCCGGTGGCCGCGTCTTCGAGCCGATCGAGCAGATGACGCAGGATGCGAAAGCTCGACGGCACCACACCGCTCGCATCGCCCGAGTGCACACCTTCGGTGAGGATTTCCACCTTCAAGGTGCCGCTGACCATGCCGCGCAGGCTGGTCGTGAGCCAGAGTTGTTCGTAGTTGCCGGCGCCGCTGTCCAGGCAGACCACGAGGCTCACCGTGCCCAGGCGCGTGTTGAGTGCGTCGATGTAGGCCGGCAGATCGAAGGAGCCGCTTTCCTCGCAGCTTTCGATGATGCCGACGCAGCGTGGGCGCGGGATGCCTTGCCTGTCCAGCGCTTCGATGGCGGTGATTGCCGCATAGACCGCATACCCGTCGTCCGCGCCACCGCGGCCGTACAACAAGCCGTCTTCGTACTTCGGCGTCCAGGGCCCCAGGCCATGGCGCCAGCCGTTGAACTCGGGCT
>JANYJL010000353.1 GCA_025361845.1 Rhizobacter sp. | reverse complement strand
CTTCAAATCTATCGACTAACTTTTCCGCTTCGGCGCCAGCACCATGATCATCTGGCGCCCCTCGAGCTTGGGCATGTTCTCTACCACCGACACATCCGCCAGTTCATCGCGTATGCGCTCCAGCAGCCGCATGCCGATGTCCTGGTGGGTGATTTCACGACCGCGATACCGCAGCGTGACCTTGCCCTTGTCGCCGTCTTCTTCGATGAAGCGGCGCAGGTTGCGCATCTTGATGTTGTAGTCGCCCTCGTCAGTGCCCGGGCGGAACTTCACTTCCTTGACTTCGATGACCTTCTGCTTGGACTTGGCCTCCGCCGCGCGCTTTTGCTCCTGGTACTTGAACTTGCCGTAGTCCATCAGGCGGCACACCGGAGGATCGGCTTGGGCGGCGATTTCGACGAGATCGACATCCAGTTCGCCCGCCATGCGCAGCGCTTCGATGGTGCTCACGATGCCCAGGGGCTCGTTCTCGACGCCGTTCAGGCGAACTTCCAGGGCCATGATTTCCCGGTTCAAGCGGTGTTTGCGCTCGGCATTGGGAGTACGGCGGTCAGCAAAAGTAGCGATGGTCTAGACCCTTCAGCGGACTCCAAGGCAGGAAGAATCCGAAAACAATCGAAGCGCGCCCTGCTGCTCAAACTCGCTGGGCGATGTCACTGGCGATCTTCGCGGAGAAGTCGGCTAGGGGCATCACACCGAGGTCGTGGTTGCCTCGGGCGCGCACCGCAACGGTCCCGTTTGCCTTTTCCTTGTCGCCTGCGACGAGGATGTACGGAACCTTTTGCATTGAATGCTCGCGGATTTTATAGTTTATTTTCTCGTTCCGCAAATCAGGGACTACTCTAAGTCCTTGTTTTTGCAGCGTTTTGACGACTTCACGGGCGTAGTCGGCGTTCGAGTCGGTGATGTTGAGCACGCTCACCTGCTGCGGCGCCAACCAGGCGGGCAGCGCGCCGGCGTGTTCCTCGATCAGGATGCCGATGAAACGCTCGAGGCTGCCGACGATCGCCCGGTGCAGCATCACCGGCGCATGGCGCTCGCCCGCTTCGTTCACGAATTCGGCGCCGAGGCGCTCGGGCATCGAAAAATCGACCTGCATCGTGCCGCACTGCCATTCGCGGCCGAGCGCGTCCTTCAGCGTGTATTCGATCTTCGGGCCGTAGAAGGCGCCGTCGCCCGGCGAGATCACGAACTCGCAGCCCGAGCGGCGCAGGCTTTCCATCAGCGCGTACTCGGCCTTGTCCCAGACCGCGTCGGCGCCGATGCGTTTTTCGGGCCGCGTCGCCACCTTGTAGAGGATGTTCTTGAAGCCGAAGTCGGCATAGACCTTCTGGAGCAGGGTCGTGTAGGCCACGCACTCGTCGAGGATCTGGTCTTCGGTGCAGAAGATGTGGCCGTCGTCCTGCGTGAAACCGCGCACCCGCATGATCCCGTGCAACGAGCCCGTGGGTTCGTTGCGGTGGCATTGGCCGAACTCGCCATAACGCAGCGGCAGGTCGCGGTAGCTCTTGATGCCCTGCTTGTAGATCAGGATGTGGCCCGGGCAGTTCATCGGCTTCAACGCGTAGTCGCGCTTCTCCGATTCCGTCGTGAACATGTTCTCGCGGTACTTGTCCCAGTGGCCCGTCTTCTCCCACAGGCCTTGGTCGAGCAGTTGCGGGCCCTTCACTTCGAGGTAGCCGTTGTCGCGGTAGACCTGCCGCATGTACTGCTCCACGCCCTGCCAGACCGTCCAGCCCTTCGGGTGCCAGAACACCAGGCCCGGCGCGTGTTCGTCGATGTGGAACAGGTCGAGCTCGCGGCCGAGCTTGCGGTGGTCGCGCTTCTCCGCTTCTTCGAGCATGTGCAGGTACTGCTGCAGCTCGTCCTTCGTCGCCCAGGCCGTGCCATAGACGCGTTGCAGCATCTCGTTGCGGTGGTCACCGCGCCAGTAGGCGCCGGCCAGCTTCATCAGCTTGAAGTGCTTGAGCTTGCCCGTGCTCGGCACGTGCGGGCCGCGGCAGAGGTCTTCGAACTTCCCTTCGCGATACAGCGACACGTCTTCGCCCGCAGGAATGCTGGCGATGATCTCGGCCTTGTAGGCTTCGCCGATGCTCTTGAAATACGCCACGGCTTCATCGCGCGGCAGCACGCGGCGTTCGACCTTCTCGTCCTTTTTCGCGAGTTCGCTCATCTTGGTTTCGATCGCCACCAGGTCCTCGGGCGTGAACGGGCGCTTGTACGAGAAGTCGTAGAAAAAGCCGTTCTCGATCACCGGGCCGATCGTCACCTGCGCATCGGGGAAGAGTTCCTTCACCGCGTAGGCCAGCAAGTGCGCCGTCGAATGGCGGATCACCTCCAGGCCTGCCGCGTCCTTGTCCGTGATGATCGCGAGCCGCGTGTCGCCTTCGATGCGAAAACTCGTATCGACCACACGCGCTGCATCGCCCTGCCCCACACGACCGGCAAGCGCCGCCTTGGCCAGGCCGGGGCCGATCGACGCAGCGACCTGTTCAACCGTCACCGGGCCGTCGAACTCGCGTTTGGAACCGTCGGGCAATTGGATCGTGATCATGGGGAAACTCCAGAAACAAAAAAGCGCGGGATGAGCCGCGCTTTGAGGTCAACGAAAAGATGAAGACGTGATGAGCCGCGGCCAGCTAAACCAAGGTTTCGCCGGAGGTAGTTCGCGGTGTCATAACCGACATGCCTTTCTCGCTCTTTCAGGTTAGACCATCGATTGTAGCGGAGCCCCTCAAACCCCACCCATCGGCAGCAGGCTCACGTTCGCGGTGCGCTCGATGAACCACAGCGTGGCGACGACGATCGCCGCCGCCGAGCCGCCGCGGATCACCCACACCGGGTAGGCGCGCTGGTGACGCGCCAGGAACAGCAGGCCGGTCGCGAACACCACGATCATCAATTGGCCCAACTCCAGGCCGAGATTGAATTGCAGCAAGGCCCAGGCGAACTGCGAGGCGTCGAGGTTCAACTCGCCCAGTACGCTGGCGAAACCGAAGCCGTGGATCAGGCCGAACAGGAAGGTCACCACACCGCGGCGGCCGTAGAAGATCGGCCACACGTTGTCGACCGCAGCGAGCACGATCGTCACGGCGATCGCGGGTTCGATGATCGATGGCGGAATCGATACGAGCTTGAGCGACGCGAGCGCCAAGGTGATCGAATGCGCCAGCGTGAAGGCCGTGACGATGCCCAGCAGCGGCAGCACCGCGTCACGCAGCCGCGGCACCGCTTGCCATCCATTCGGCGTGCGGCGCATCACCGAAGGCAGCAACAGGCACAGCAGGAACAGCACGTGGTCATAGCCACCGAGGATGTGATGGATGCCTTCGCCGATGAACGAGCCGATGGCCGGCGGTGGCTCTTGCGCGGGCGCAGGCGCAGCGGCTTGCATCGCGGCCGGTGTCAGGGAAGCCGGTTGCGGACCGTTCGGCTGCGCCATGGCCGCAGGCCCAGGCGCTTCCACTGCCGCTTGTTCTTCGATCGCCACCGCATGCGCCGGGTCGAGCACGCGCAGGATCGGCGCCTGCCCTGCCAGTTCGATCTTCGCAAGGCCACGGTGCGTGGCATCCACCTCGCGCATCAGGCTGTAGCGGATTACCGGCTCGGCCGTGAGTTGGCAATTCGACGCCAGCGAGAGCACGGCATAAGCGCCGTCGCTGCGCCGCTCCAGCGCCTGGCCGACCGCGTGCAGCGGGCAGCCGCCGACTTGCAACCGCGCCAACGCATACGACTCGATGCCGGGCCACGCCGATTTGATTTCACCCCAGGTCAAGCGCCCGTCGCCGTTCGTGTCCAGGTCCAGCGCCACGTCGAGATCGCGCAGCGCCACGTCCAGGCGCAGGCTCAGGCCGCTATCGGACGTCTTGAGTTGCAGGTAGGCATCACTCGCTTTATGCGCGATTGCCGGCAGGCTCGCGCTCGCGGCGATGCAGAAGGTCAGCAGCAGCTTGATGGCGTTCTTCATGGCGTTCTCACAAGCGCATCACAAAAGCGTCACAACAACGCGGCGATGCGCTGGTCGCGCAGGCCGATCTCGTTCAGCAAGGTCTCGGTCTCGCGCAGCGCCGCGCTCTGGCCGGCGGCGCGCGCGGCCTGCGCCAGCACCAGCAGGTCCAACGGCTCGCGCTGCTGGGTGACGTTGCTGCGCGCCAGGGCCAGCGCACGCGGCACCTGCTTGTCCACCCACAACGCGAACATCGCTTGCTCGCGTGCATGAAAAACCTTGGCATCGGGCCGCAGGTTGGCCAGCGCGATGCGCTCGCGCATTTCGCGCGCGTCTCGCGCCGCTTCGGGCGTGTTCGCACGCGTGCCGGCAATCGCCAGGCGCAGCAGCATCGCGTCGGTGCGGCGCTGGCCTTTCAGTTGATCGAGCGCATCGGCATCGCGCCCGCGCTCGATCAGGAAGTCGGCGAAGGACATCGTGGCGTAGCTGTCGGCTTGCGCTTCGAGCGCGCTGCGATAGGCCGCTTCGGCATCATCCGGCTGGCCACTGCGGGCCTCCAGTTCGGCCAGCGTCGTGAACAGCCAGCCGCGTGTTGCCATCGGCAAACGCGGCGTGGCGAGCAGGCCCTTCAGTGCCACACGCGCGATGTCGACCTGGCCACGCAGGCCATCGTTCTCGGCCTGGCAGGCGGTGGCGTACAAGGCGGCACCAAGCCGGCCCAGCGCGGCACACGCCACGTCGGAATCAGCGTAGCGCCCCTGCACACGCCGCACCGTCGCGAGCGTCAGCCAAGCCTGCGCTTCGCGCGGCTCGCGCTTGAGCAGCAGTTCGAGCTTGTGCGCCGCGGGTTCGAATTCATGCAGGTACTGCTGCACCGTGGCCTGCATCAGCAGCACCTCGGTCGGTGCGGCAGCCGGCTCGGGCCAGGCTTGCAGGGCCGCCTGGGCCTGGCCGGCGAAACGCGGGTCGCCCAGTTCGCGGGCTTGTTCGAGGTAATGGCGCGCCGTCGCGGCGGCGAGCTTCGCGTCGCGCGGGTTCGCGGCCAGCTCGCGTTTGATCTTGCGCTCTTCGGCGCGGTTGCCGGCCACGGCCGGCAGGGTCTCGATGACCTCGGCGTCGTTCGCCGGCACGATGGGCGTGGCACCCGCAGCCTGCGCCTGCATCAGCGCCGCTGCGAGCACGATCGTGGTGAGCAGTCTGGACATGGTGGTTCGCCCCGGATCGATGCGATTCAAAAACCTTCGGGCCGGCGGCCCGCCCTCGCTGGAGCGGGCCGCCGGAACGAGCTTCACTTCACGGTTTCAGGCTCGGTGTTGTCGGACGACACCGGCGTGAACTTGGTGACGTCCAGCGGCTCCTTCGTGTCCGAGGGCGCCACGGCCAGGTCGGTCATCCAGGCCGCCATGCCGGCCGCCGAGGCACTGGCGCTGTCGGGCACCGCGTCGGTCGCCGACGGGATCTCGGCCACCGGGTTGTCGGAGCCACCGCCGCAGGCCGCCAGCAGCAGCGCTGCCGAGCACAGGAGCAGAACAGTTGATTTGTTCATCACGGCCTCCGCTTACTTGGCGCCAGGAGCGGGCGTGTACAGGTAAGGGAACTTCGGCAGCAAGGGCACCACCGCCTGGTCCACCGCGTCGTGCAACTTGAACGCCGTGGCGCCCAGCGGCACCGCCGAAGGTTTGCACTCCGCACCGAAGCCGAGCGCGTTGGTGGTGCCGTTCGCCATGCACAGGCCGCCCATCACCGCGACGAGCGAGATGTCGACGACGTCGTCCTTCGGGCGCCGGCCGTTCGGGAAGCCCGCACTGTCGTTGCCACCGGCGAGGATGTTGCCGACGATGCCGAGACGGTTCTGCTGCGCTTCCGGCGTGGCAGGGATGGCGGTGTTCAGGCGCAGCATTTCCGAGCCCACCACGTTGACCGGCTGGTTCACACCCTTGATGCCGGTGAGGAAGGTCGTGACGAGGTCGTTGCGCGGGAAGTTCGTCGGCGCCGTGTTCGGAATCGCCAGCGCGATTTCGAGCAGGGCCGGCAGCGTCGGGTTCGTCACGTAGTCGATGAACTGACCGTCGTCCTTCGGCTTGGAGCCGTTGAACTTGTCCTTGTCCTTCAGCCCGATCACCACTTCATTGACGAGCGGCATGCCCAGGCGCGAGACCTGGGTCCAGGCGCCGCCCGTGATCGCGGTGGTCTGCAAACCGCTCTTCGGGGTCGGGTCCAGCAGGCTGCCCTGGCGCAGGCTGGCGGTGGTCCAGGCGCCGATCACCGGGTCGGTGGAGCCGGCCGCCGTGAGGCAGCTCTTGTGCACTTCGAGCGCCAGCGTGGTGACGCTTGCGTCGTCGATGGTGTTCGGTGCTGCGTTGATTTTCGACGGGTCGGTAAGCACGGCGAGCGGCGCATTTACCAAGTCGAAGATCGTGCCCAGGTTGACGGCGAACGGGTCCTTGCGTTGGCCAACGAACAGCTTGGCCGGCATGTCGCAACCCGGCACGTTGACGCTGTAGATGTGCTTGGCCGCATAACCCGCGTAGTCGGGAATCGTCTTGGTGCCGATGTTGTCGACCGGCTTGTCGAAGGTCGCGCTGCCGCCGACGGCATTCGTGATCGACCGGCGCTGGCCGCCGCGGCGGTCACCGCGCACCACGTCGACGGTGTAGCTCTCGCTCACGTTCAGGCTGGGCGATTTCACATCGGTCACGGTCCCGGCCTGGATCAGCGGGATCGCGACGTTCTTGCCACCGACAGGCAGCGTCACGCCGTTCAGCTTGTTCTTGAAGCGGAACTGGAAGCTGATGTCTTCCTTCGCGTCGCCGTTGTTGTCGATGTGGATCTCGTACAACGCATTCGGGTCCATTTGAAAGTAGTTCGGGCCGCCGTACGGAGCCTGGAGCGGCTGGTAGTTGGCGATCATCGTCACGTAGCCCTCGCGGCCGGGCTCGTAGCTGGCGAACATGTAGAGGTCGGTGGCATCGACCTTCGGCACGGTGGTGATGAACGGCGCTTCGCGGTGGCTGGAGGCCTGGGCCGGCAGCGTGGCGACGCCAGCAGCGGCGGCGCAAACGGCCGCCACGATGGGCAGCAAACGCCCGGGGTTCTTGCGGTTGATGGTCATGGTCTCATCCTTGAAAGATGTGCGTGGCAACCCCGAAGAGCCGGGGCCGGTGGCAGGCACCGTTCGAGAGCGAATCGGTGTCTGCCAGCTTCTACGCAGGCTTCGCAGAAATGGATGCAAGCCCTTTCCAGATTTCTGTCCAGGCTCCCGGCGGGGCTTGCGATGCCGGCGAAATTCGAACCGCAATGTTCGCCAACGCACAGACAGCGCGGTGCGGCTCGCAGAGACTCAACACAGCACGTTGCTGCAGGGGTATTGCCGGAACGTCCGT
This sequence comes from Rhizobacter sp., assembly GCA_025361845.1. Lineage (GTDB taxonomy): Bacteria > Pseudomonadota > Gammaproteobacteria > Burkholderiales > Burkholderiaceae_C > JANYJL01. Next base: position 40,140 of record JANYJL010000353.1, on the reverse strand, counting down.
GGGTGATGTTCGACCTGGACCGGGGCAAAAACCAAGCATGAAAGCGACACGCGTACTGGTGGTCGATGACAACGCCATGTTCATCGAGCTGGCCAGCTTCACGCTGAGCGCGGCAGGCTACGTCGTCGAATCAGCGGCCGATGCCCACCGGGCGCTGGTGCAGATCGCGCTCTTCTTGCCCGACGTGATCCTGATGGACATCCAGATGCCGGTCATGGACGGCATCGAGCTGACGCGGCGCTTGAAGGCCGATGCGGCAACACAGCACATCGTCATCGTGGCCTTCACCGCATTTGCCGCGAAAGGCGACGCGCTCACCCTGCAAAGCGCGGGGTTCGACGGCTACATCCCCAAACCGGTGAACGTGCAGACGCCGGGCGCCGAGGTCGGCTTCTGGCTCGAAGGCCCGGCCAGTGCACGTCGCAGCCATTTCGCCTGGCCCTGAACTCCCCACCGCAAGGCCGAAGAATGACCGATGGTGTCCCACTGCCCGTTCCCTACAGCATCAAGCGCCACGGTGTGTCGCTCGCGAATTGCGACGACGAACCCGTACAGACGCCGGGCTGCATCCAGGCCCACGGCCTGCTGCTGGCGCTGCGCCTGGCCGACCTCGTGGTCCTGCAGGTCAGCGACAACTGCGAGCGCTGGACCGGGCGCTCCGTCGATCAGGTGCTGGGCAGCCACTTGGCACAGATCGTCGGTACCGCCGCCGCCGAGCGCATCGCGGCGCTGATCCGCACGGAGGTGCTCGACCGCAACCCCAGCCATGCCCTGACATCCCGCCTGCCGCACCCGACTGACGGCGCCGAAGTGTCGGGCACGGCCATGGACATGAGCATTCACACGGTCGACGGCGTGCTGCTGCTCGAGATGGAACCGAGCAGCCGCAGCTCACCTGCCGCCGGTGAGGCAGGCGACTACTTTTCGATGGTGCGCAAGACCATCGGCCGCCTCAAGGCAACGCAGTCGCTGGCCGAATTCTGCGAAGTGGTGGCGCGCGAGGCCCACAGCATCACCGGCCTGGACCGGGCCATGGTGTACCAGTTCCATGCCGACGACAGCGGCGAGGTGATGGCCGATGCGCGGCGCGCCGATCTGCCCTCGTGGCAAGGGCTGCGCTACCCGGCCGGCGACATCCCCCGCCCCGCGCGCGAAATCTTCAAGAAGATCGGCGTGCGCCCCTTGCCCGACGCCCAGGGCGAGTTGTGCGAGATGGTGCCCCTGCTCAACCCGGACACCGGCCGCCCGCTGGAGATGACGCATTGCGCGCTGCGCGGTGCGTCGGTCATGTACACCGAGTACCTGCACAACATGGGCGTGTCGGCCACGCTGACCATGCCGATCCTGTGCAACGGCGCGCTGTGGGGGCTGATCGCCTGCCACCACTACACGCCGAAAGCGCTGCCCTACCCGCTGCGCTCGGCGGCCGAGTTCCTCGCGCAGATCACCTCGCTCGAAATCATCCAGGCCGAGTTGCGCGAACACCTGCAATACCGGATCCATCTCGATGCGGTGCACCTCGCCGTGCTGGCCCGCTCGGCCGGCGACGGTGAGTTGTCGGTGTCGAGCCAGCCCGCGCCCGGCCTGCTCGATGGCATCCAGGCCGACGGCGTGGCGGTGTACCAGCGCGGGCGTTGGTCGACCGCCGGCCAGACCCCCGACGAAGCCCAGTTGAAGCCCTTGGCGGCGTGGCTGCGGGAACGTGTCGACCAGGCCAGCGACGGTCTCCAGACCCTGGCCTTCGATGCGCTCGGTGCCGCCTGGCCGCCGGCGAGCGCGCTTGCCGCCTTGGCCAGCGGGGTGCTGGCCACGGCGCTTTCGCGGCACGCCGACAGCGCCCTCATCCTGTGGTTTCGCGGTGAGCAGCTGCAGACCTTCAACTGGGCCGGCAACCCGCAGGAAAAGCCGACCAGCGTGGGCCCGCAAGGCCCCCGGCTGACACCGCGACGCAGCTTCGACCTCTGGCAGGAGCAGGTGCGCGGGCGCTCGACACCGTGGAAGCGGGTCGAGGTCGAGGCCGCCCAGAAGCTGCGCCGCATGGTGATGGACCTGGTCGTGCAGCGCGCCGAGCGCCTGGCCGAAGCGAATGTCGAACTCGCGAGCAGCAATGCCGAGCTCGACGCCTTCGCCTACGTCGCCGGGCACGACCTGAAGGAGCCCTTGCGCGGCATCAACAAGTACGCCCACCGCCTGCTGGAAGACGCCCGCGCCGGCCGCACGCAGGACAACACCGAACGCCTCGAGTGGCTGCTGCGCCTGACGGTGCGCATGGACACCCTGCTCGATGCCCTGCTTCACTATTCGCAGGTCGGACGCCTGTCGCTCGACTTCGCCGACATCGAGCTCGGGCCGGTGCTCATCGAGGCGATCGAGATGCTCGGCGCGCGCCTGGCCGAAAGCCAGGTCGAGGTGCGTGTGCCACGGCACCTGCCGGCCGCCCATGGCGACCGGGCCCGGGTGCGCGAAATATTCTCCAACCTGATCTCGAACGCAGCGAAGTACAACGACAAGCGGCCGGCATGGGTCGAGATCGGCTACATCGGCGTCCATGAGGATCGCGAGGCGCACGCCGCTCTGGCCCGGCCGGCATCGACACCGTCAGAGGCGCGCAACGACACCCTCTTCTACGTGCGCGACAACGGCATCGGCATCGAGGAGCGCCACAAGGTCCGCGTGTTCGAGATCTTCAGGCGCCTGCACGCGCACGATGCCTTCGGCGGCGGCAGCGGTGCCGGCCTGACGATCGCCCGCAAGATGGTCGAGCAGCACGGCGGCCGCATCTGGTTCGAGTCGCAACCCGGCTCGGGAACGAGTTTCTATTTCACCTTGCCCGACGCCAGGCCTGCCGAAAGGGCCGCCCATGTCGCATGAGCGGATCGATGCCGGTCGGCGCCCGGTGCTGGTGGTCGAGGACTCCGACGACGACTTCGACACCGTGGTCGAGGCGGCCGGTCGCGCCCATGTGATCAATCGCCTGGTTCGCGCTGCGGACGCCGATATCGCCGAGGGCCTGCTCGCCCTCAGCCCCATCGGCCATTTCGCCTTCATGCTGCTCGACTACAACCTGCGGGGTGTGGACGGGCTGGCGCTCTTGCGGCAGGTGCGCAGCAACCCCTTGCTGGCCGCGATGCCGGCGGTGATCTGCACCACCAGCGTCAACCCGCGCGACCGCGACGCCTTCTACGACGCGGGGGCGAACGCGTACCACGTCAAGGGCGTGCAGCACGGCGAATGCCTGCACATGCTGGAGAGCATCTTCGACTATTGGCTGCACCGCGTGGTCCTGCCCGGTGTCGCCGGCAGGGCCTCATCCGCAGGGGCCGCCCCATGAACGCCGCCGACCCCACGCCGCTGTGCGTGCTGATCGTCGACGACAACGCGCTCGACCGTGCCGAGGCCAAGGCCGCGCTGCTCCAGGGCGCCACGCGCCCCTATCGGTTCATCGAGGCCTCGTCGGCGGCGGCTGCGCTGCGTCTGTGCTCGCAGTTGCCACTGCCGGATTGCCTGGTGCTCGACCTCGGCCTGCCGGATGCCGGCGATTTGGAGGTGTTGAACCAGTTGCCGCGTGATGCGGATGGCTTGCCGAAGATTCCCGTGGTCGTGCTCACCGGCTCCATCGAACGCGGCCTCAGCCGCGCCGCACTGCGCGCCGGCGCCCACGACTACGTCGGCAAGGCCTGGATGCGCCCAGAAACACTGACCCAGGCGGTCGAGAATTCGATCGAACGGCTGGGCATGGCGCGGGCGCTGCAAGTGCAGCGCCATGGGGCCGAGACTGCTCGCATCAATGCCTTGCGTCTCGAAGGCGAAAACCGCCAGATCCAGGAAACGGGCCGCCTCAAGAGCCTGTTCCTGGCCAACATGTCGCACGAATTGCGCACGCCGCTCACCGCCGTCATCGGCTTTGCCGACTTGCTGCATTCGGGGGGCGTGCCGATCGAGTCGCCCAAACACCAACAATTTCTGGGCTACATCGGCAGCAGCGGGCGGCATCTGCTGCGCCTGATCAACGACCTGCTGGACCTGTCAAAAGTCGAGTCGGGCAAGTTCGAGTTCTTCCCCGAGCCGCTGAACCTGGCCATGCTCGTCGCGGAAACGAACGAGATCGTGCGGGCCGACGCACGGCGCAAACGCATCGGCATTGCGGCCGACATCGACCCGCTGCTCGGCGAACTGATGCTCGACGGCGGAAGGCTCAAGCAGGTGCTCTACAACTACCTGTCGAACGCCATCAAGTTCACACCCGAAGGGGGCCGGGTCACGGTGCGTGCGTGTGCGCAGGGCGCCACGCACTTCCGGATCGAGGTCGAAGACACGGGCATCGGCATCGCCGCATCCGACCTGCCGCGCCTGTTCACCGAGTACCAGCAGCTCGACGCCGGCCACGCCCGGCAGCACCAGGGCACCGGCCTGGGCCTGGCGCTCACGCGCCGCCTGGTGGAGGCGCAGCACGGCAGTGTTGGCGTGCGCAGCACGGAAGGCGTGGGCAGCGTGTTCCACCTGCTGCTCAACCGGGTACACGGAACCGATGAAGCCTGCGCCCGCGCGGCCGTGCCGGAGGTGGATCAGCCCGCAGGTTCGCCGGAGCCCTGCGATCTGGCGACTCATGAGCACCGCGTCCAGCGAACCCGGGCCGGCTGAGCGATGAAACCACCGCGCGTTCTGATCGTGGACGACAACCCGATGAATCTCGAACTGACGATGTTCCTGCTGGGCGCCGCCGGGTTTGCCCTCGAGTCGGCACCCGAGGCCGTGGGGGCTGCGGCGCAGATCATGGTTTCCCGGCCCGACCTGATCCTGATGGACATCCAGTTGCCGATCATGGACGGCCTGGCATTCACTCAGCAGCTCAAGGCCGACCCGAAGACGCAGCAGATCGTCGTCGTCGCCTTCACGTCCTACGCCATGCGAGGTGACGAAGCGAGGATGCGAGCGGCCGGGTGCGATGGCTACATTGCCAAGCCGATCGACATCGCTTCCTTCGCCGCGAAGGTGCGCTCGTACATCCCGACCGTCGCCAGCGAGACGACCACGGCGTGAGGCCCTGGGCCGGCATGCGCCGCCGTGACCGCGGGCGGCGTTACGTGTGCAACGTCAAGAAACACCTGCGCTGCAGGCTTGGTCAACAATTCAGGGTTAACCCCCGTTAGTTGTGAATCGACTTTTTTCTTCTGGACTGCACATGGCTACTCACACCCTCGACACCTCCGTTCCCACCACCACGCCGACGCGCGGCGTTCCGCGCGCCCTGTGGATCGGCGGCGGCCTGCTCAGCCTGGTCGCGGCCGCGGCGGCGGGCGCCCTCATCATGCGGGCCACGGCCCCGCACACCGACACGCTCACCGGCAGCGCGGTGACCGCTCAAGCCGTGCCCGCGAACGCCGCGGTGGCCACCAAACCCGAGCAGCACGCGAACAAGGCGCCCTCGGCCGGGACTCACACGGCCACGCCGATCCACACCAGCCCGGCCGTGCTGTGCGCGGCCTGCGGCACCGTCGAGGCGGTGCACGCAGTCCAGCAAAAGGGCGAAGGCACGGGCCTCGGCGCTGTGGCCGGCGGTGTGCTCGGCGGCGTGGTCGGTCACCAGGTCGGTGGCGGCAATGGCAAGACTGCGATGACGGTGCTCGGCGCCGTCGGCGGTGGCCTGGCCGGTCACGAGATCGAAAAGCGCGCGCGCAGCGTCACCGTCTTCGACGTGCAGGTGCGCATGGAAGACGGCAGCACGCGCACGTTCCAGCGCAGCGAAGCACTGGCTGTCGGTGCGCATGTGGTGGTCGAGGGCACGAAGCTGCGCCTCGCACGCAGCAACGACAAGACCGACGAATCGCCGATGGTTCGCACCTCCGCACCCGCCAACGGCCGGACCTGAAGAAGCTTCAGAGCGCCTGCACCTCGAACGCCTTCGTCCCATTCACCCAGGCCGCGAAGTCATCGCGCAGGCGTTCGCTCTCTCGCACCGCGCGTGACCAGGCGGCCACGCGGCCCGCATGGTCGTCACCGAAGTGCTTGAAGTCCGCACGGTCGGGCAGCTTGCCCCGCGGCAGGCGCGCCACCCAGGCCGGGTTCGGTGACAGCACGACCACGTTGTCGAGCAAGGGGGTGGCGCGGTGGCGGCGCTTCAGCGGTTTGTCGAGCCAGCCGGGAATCACCGAACGCTGAAAGTGCGGATACAGCACCAGGCCTTCGGGCAGGGCCGCGTAGTCGAGGTGCAGGTGGTAGTCGGTGATGCCGCCGTCCCAGTAGGCACCGCGCGGTGCGCCGGCGATGTCGTGCACCGCGTTCAGCCACATCGGGATCGAACAACTCGCCAGCAGGCTCGGGTGCAGGTTCGCCGCGGTCAACGCGACATTGCAGCTTCGGTAGTCGTGCAGCGGGATCGGCAGCGGCTCGGCCGGCGCCGAAAACACCACACGCTCCAGCCAGGCGCCCATCGCACGGCGGCTCACGGCATTGGTGGCAAAGGCGCCGAGGTAACCGAGCGGCGTGCGCAGCGGTGCGTCGCGCCGCAGCAGATGGCGGCCACGGCTGGTGAACACATGCAGGCGGTAGCGGCGATGGTTCAAGACCTCGGCCTCGCGCCCGCCGAAGCGCTCGGCCAGCTTGGCGCCGAACACCGCACTCACGTCCGCCGGCTTGGGCGCCTTGCCGGGTGCGTGCGGATAGTCTTGGTGGATGTAGTCCTCGGCCAATTGTGCGAAGGCGGCGTCCGGATCGACCAGGCAGGCGCAAGCCATGCGCCAGGCGCCGATCGATGCGCCGAGCAGGTGCACCGGTTGGCCGCTTGCCGCGAGCCACTCGCCGAACAGGTAGCGGTCCAGCGGGTTCAGCACCAGGCCCTTGGGGCCGCCGGCCGCCGCGGGGATGACGCGCACGTCGGTGGGTGCGAGGCCGCGTTCAAGCAGGTGTTTCAGCGCGCGAGGACCGGCGTGGATGTGCAGCGCATTCATGCGCTGCGGACTGTAGCCGAGCGCCTGCGGGCGCTGATTTCGACGCCGGTCTGGATTCAGCGCGGGCGCTGCAGCTTCGCGAAGGCCATTTCCATCGCCGAGGGAGCTGCGGCCACGGTGGTGCGGCCACCGCCCGAAGACCGCTCGCCGCGTTCCGCCGGCCGGAATGCATTCGCGCCGCCCTCGCCTCGCGTCGGCACTTTCGCATCCAGCTTCATCGTCAGTGCGATGCGTTTGCGCGCCAGGTCCACTTCGAGCACCTTGACCTTGACGATGTCGCCCGTCTTCACGACCTCGCGCGCATCGCTCACGAACTTGTTGGCGAGCTGGCTCACGTGAACCAGGCCGTCCTGGTGCACACCGAGATCGACGAAGGCGCCGAACTGCGCGACGTTGCTGACCGTGCCCTCGAGCGTCATGCCGACCACGAGATCCTTGATGTCCTCGATGCCATCGGCCAGCCGCGCCACCTTGAAATCGGGGCGCGGGTCGCGACCGGGTTTCTCCAGCTCGACCAGGATGTCCTTCACCGTGATCGCGCCGAACTTGTCATCCGCGAAGGCTTCGGGTTTGAGTGAGCGGATCACATCGCTGCGGCCCATCACCTCGGCAGCAGCCTTCTTCACCGCGGCCAGCATGCGCTCGACGACGACATAGGTTTCCGGGTGCACACCCGACTGGTCGAGCGGGTTGTCGCCGTTGCGGATGCGCAGGAAGCCGGCACTCTGCTCGAAGGTCTTGGCGCCGAGCCCGGTGACCGCGAGCAACTGCTGGCGGTTCCTGAACGCACCGTTCGCATCGCGCCAACGCACGATGCTGGATGCCACGGTCGAGCTCAGCCCCGAGACGCGCGACAGCAAGGGCGCTGACGCTGTGTTGAGGTCCACACCGACCGAATTCACGCAGTCCTCGATCACCGCGTGCAGGCTCTTCGCCAGCTCGCTCTGGTTCACGTCGTGCTGGTACTGACCGACGCCGATGCTCTTGGGTTCGATCTTCACCAGCTCTGCAAGCGGATCCTGCAAACGCCGCGCGATGCTGACGGCACCTCGCAGGCTCACGTCGAGTTCGGGCAGTTCCTTGCTCGCGTATTCACTCGCCGAATAGACCGAGGCGCCGGCTTCGCTGACGACGACCTTTTCGATCGCCGCTTTGGCGTCGTCCGCAGGCGCGAGTTGTTGAAGGCGCTTGATGAGGTCGCCCGCCAGCTTGTCCGTCTCGCGGCTCGCGGTGCCGTTGCCGATCGCGATCAGGTTCACACCGTGCGTCGCGCAGAGTTTGCCGAGGATGTGCAGCGAACCTTCCCAATCCTTGCGCGGTTCGTGCGGGTAGACGGTGTGGGTGTCGAGCACCTTGCCGGTCGCATCCACCACCGCCACCTTGCAACCGGTGCGGATGCCGGGGTCGAGGCCGAGCACGACACGCGGGCCGGCGGGTGCTGCGAGCAGCAGGTCGCGCAGGTTCTCGGCGAAGACCTTGATCGCCACCTTCTCGGCCTCTTCACGCAGGCGGCTGAACAGGTCGCGCTCCAGGCTCAGGCTCAGCTTGACCTTCCAGGTCCAGCCGATCGATTTGCGGATCAGGTCGTCAGCCGCGCGCTTGTTGTGACTCCAGCCCAGGTGCACCGCGATGCGCCCTTCGGCAAGCGTCAAGCGGCCGGGCACGACTTCTTCATCGATGACGAGCTTCGCATCGAGAAACTCCAGCGTGCGACCGCGGAAGACGGCGAGCGCACGGTGCGAGGGCACGGTGCGGATCGGCTCGGCGTAGTCGTGGTAATCGCGGAACTTGGCGGCATCCGGGTGGGTGCCGTCCTTGCCGTCCATCAGCTTGCTCTGGAACAGCGCCTCGTCCCACAGCCACTCGCGCAGTTTGCGCACGAGCACCGCGTCTTCGGCCCAGCGCTCGGAGAGGATGTCGCGCACGCCATCGAGCACGGACTGCGCATCGGCAAAACCGCCGTCGACATTGATGAAGGCGGCCGCTTCGATGAGCGGCACGAGCGTCGGGTCGGCGAAGAGCTTGTCGGCCAGCGGCTCGATGCCGGCTTCACGCGCGATCATGGCCTTGGTGCGGCGCTTCTGTTTGTACGGAAGGTAGAGGTCTTCGAGTTCCTGCTTGGTCGGCGCAGCTTCGATCGCGGCGCGCAAAACCGGCGTCAACTTGCCTTGTTCTTCGATGCTCTTGAGCACCGCGGCGCGGCGCTCTTCGAGTTCACGCAGGTACGCGAGACGCACCTCGAGTTCACGCAGCTGGATGTCGTCAAGACCCTCGGTCGCTTCCTTGCGGTAGCGGGCGACGAAGGGCACCGTGGCGCCCCCGTCGAGCAGGTCGATGGCGGCCTGAACCTGGGCCGGCCGGGCCTTCAGCTCGGCGGCGATCTGCAGAAGAATCTTGTTCAAAACGAGGGGGCCTGAATCACGAAGCGGCGCAGTGTGCCACAGGGCTTGCTGCGCTTTGATACATCAAGGCGGCATGGCCGGCGGCGCGTCCGCTGGCGCAGCACGCGGTGAGCAGATAACCGCCGGTCGGGGCTTCCCAATCGAGCATTTCGCCCGCGCAGAACACGCCCGCCGCAGCCTTCACCATCACGCCTTCGTCGAGCGCTTCGAAGCGCACGCCGCCAGCGCTGCTGATCGCTTCGTCGAGCGGCCGCGCGGCGGCCAGCCTGAGCGGCAGGGCCTTGATGGCTTCGGCCAATCGTGTCGGGTCGGCGAAGGCTTCGCGCGGCAACAGTTCATGCAGCAGGCCGGCCTTCACGCCATCGATGCCGAGACGGCTTTTCAGGTGCGTGGACAAGGAACGCGCGCCCCGCGGGCGGGCCACCTCGGCGCGCACGAAATCAGCGTCGCGATCGGGCAGCAGATCGAGCTGCACGACCGCGTGGCCTTGTTGCACGATCAAGTCGCGCGCGGGTGCTGAGAGCGCATAGACGAGGCTGCCCTCGACACCTTGTTCGGTGATGACGAATTCACCACGCTGGCGCAGCGCCGTTCCGTTCGCATCAACCACGGACAGCGCCACCGTCTTCAGCGGCTGGCCGGCGAAGCGGCTGCGAAAGTGCTCGCTCCAGCCGGGGCCTTCCGCACGCGCCACATCGAAGCCGCAGTTCGATGGCAACAGCGGCGCGACATCGATGCCGCGTTGCACGAGCCACGGCACCCAGGCGCCATCCGAGCCGAGCCGCGCCCAGCTGCCGCCGCCGAGTGCGAGCACGGTGCAGGGCGATTCGATGGTGACTTCCCCTTGCGGTGCGATGAAACGCAAGCTGCTCGGCTGCGGCGCCCAACCGAGCCAGCGATGCCGCATGTGGAAGCGCACACCGGCCTCGCGCAAGCGGTGCAGCCAGGCGCGCAGCAAGGGCGCCGCTTTCATGTCGGCGGGGAACACGCGCCCCGAACTGCCGACGAACGTGCCGATGCCGAGGCCGTGCGCCCAGGCGCGCAAGGCCTCTGGGCCGAAGGCATTCAGCAAGGGCTCGATGCGCTGGCGGCGCGCGCCATAGCGGCCGAGAAATGGGCTGATCGCCTCGCTGTGCGTGAGGTTCAGCCCACCCTTGCCGGCGAGCAGGAACTTGCGGCCGACCGAAGGCATCGCGTCGTACACATCGACCGCCGCGCCGCCTTGCGCCAGCACCTCAGCGGCCATCAGCCCGGCGGGGCCGGCGCCGATGACGGCGATGCGGTTCAGGGGCGGGGCGGCGGCGATCAAGTCAGGTTTGTTCACATCGCATTGTCGGTGACGGCACCCCGCTGTCAGATCGGCGGGCCGGCCGCGACGAAGCAACACACTCTCGACCGGAGCACTCCATGACGCCCCTCGCCCGCACACTCGTTCCCGCCCTGCTGACCCTGACCGCCCTGCCGCTTTGGGCCGAGGCGCCCGCAAGTTGCCAGGCGCGCAGTGCGGCCACCGTCACGCCCGTTGTAGAGCTCTACACCTCAGAAGGCTGCAACTCCTGCCCACCGGCGGACCGTTGGCTGTCGAAGCTGAAGGCCGACAGCAGCACCGTCGCCCTCGCCTTCCACGTCGACTACTGGGATCGCCTGGGCTGGAAGGACCGTTTCGCGAGCGCCACCTACACGCAGCGTCAGGCCGCGCAACAGGCGAGCAACGGCGCGCGTTTCAGCTACACGCCTCAGGTCGTGGTCGACGGGGCGGACCGCAAGGATTGGTCGGATCTGTCGACGCCGCCGACGGCCGCCCGGTCGCCAGCGGCCGCCGTGGCCTTGACGCTCACCCGCGACGGCGAACGTTTCAGCGCCCTCGTTCAGCCGCTGGCATCCACCGCGAAAGCGGGCTCGGCGCCGCTCCGCCTGGCCGCCTACTGGGCCGTCACCGAACAAGGCCACGTCACCGCCGTGAAGGCGGGCGAGAACCAGGGCGTGACGCTCAAACACGACTTCGTGGTGCGCGAGTACCAGCAGGTCGCCGCCTGGGCCGCGGACGCTACCGTGCCCACCACCCTGCAATTCAGCCCGAGTACCGCGGCCGATGCGGCGCACCCGCGCCAAGTCAACCTGGTGGTGGTCGATGCGGCCACCGGCCGGCCGTTGCAGGCACTCAAGCTCGGCTGCTGATCACGAAAGCGGCCGCGCCGCTTTCTGCCCCCGCAGCGCCATGCCGCGGGCGGCCACGCGCTCGCTCGGCGAGGCACCATACACGTCTTCCCTAGCCTCGGTCCAAAGCGATTTGAATAGACTGCAATCGGCTTGAGGGTGACCCGTCTCCAGCGGCGCTGCGCCCCGGCCTCGCCACCGGCGCAGGCAGCTTCGAGATACTTCGCCAGTCGCTTCGACGTCGTGACCTCAGGAACCACCCCCGTGCCGAACTCCGCCGCCTCCACCCCCACGCTTTCCAATGCCTTCACCGCCACCGACGCGCAACTCGCGCGTATGGCTTCCGGCCTCGCCCGCCACATTGCGGGCGATAACACGGCCGGGCCGTTCGCGCGCCGTGTGGTCGAGCACCTGCCGGCCTTGCGCAAGGAGCTCGTTCAGCTCTACGGCCACCGTGACGACTTCGAATTCTTCCTCGGTGGCCTGCTGGCCATGGCCTACGGCCAATGGCGCGAACGCAGTGCCGAGCTGAAGGCGCTGGACGACAGCCGCGACGGCGACCCGACCTGGTTCCAATCACAACGCATGCTGGGCGGCGTCTGCTACATCGACCTCTTCGCCGGCAACCTGCGCGGCATCGAAGCCTCGATCCCCTACTTCCAGGAACTCGGCCTGACCTACCTGCACCTGATGCCGCCCTTCAAATGCCCCGATCCGCACAGCGACGGCGGCTACGCGGTCAGCAGCTACCGCGAGGTGAACCCCAAGCTCGGCAGCATCGCCGACCTGCGGCGCGTGGCCGCGGCGCTGCGCGAAGCGGGCATCTCGCTGGTGCTCGACTTCGTGTTCAACCACACCTCGGACGAACACGCCTGGGCGGTCGGCGCGAAGGCGCGCGACCCGAAGTTCCAGAAGTACTTCTTCATCTACGAGGACCGCGCCGAACCCGATGCGTATGAAAAGCACGTGCGTGAAATCTTCCCGGACGAACACCCGGGTGCCTTCTCGCAACTGCCCGACGGCCGCTGGGTCTGGACCACCTTCCACAGCTACCAGTGGGACCTGAATTACGCCAACCCGGATGTGTTCAGCGCGATGGCGGGCGAGATGCTTTTCATCGCCAACCTCGGCGTCGAGTTCCTGCGCATGGACGCGGTCGCCTTCATCTGGAAGCGCCTGGGCACGGTGTGCGAGAACCTGCCCGAAGCGCACACGCTGATCCGCGCCTACAACGCATTGGCGCGCATCGCGGCACCGGCGCTCTTGTTCAAGTCCGAAGCCATCGTGCACCCGGACGATGTGCTGAAGTACATCTCGCCGGAAGAGTGCCAGATCTCCTACAACCCGCTGCAGATGGCCCTGCTGTGGAACACGCTGGCCACGCGCGAGGTGAACCTGCTGCAGCACGCGCTCGAGCACCGCCACAACCTGCCCGCAGGCACCGCCTGGGTGAACTACGTGCGCAGCCACGACGACATCGGCTGGACCTTTGCCGACGAGGACGCACTGCTGTTCAACATCAACGGTTTCAACCACCGCCAGTTCCTGAACAAGTTCTACGTCAACCGCTTCCCCGGCAGCTTTGCGCGCGGTGTGCCCTTCCAGGACAACCCGACGACCGGCGATTGCCGCATCAGCGGCACCGCGGCCTCGCTGGTCGGCCTGGAGCAGCATGACCCGCACGCGGTGGCGCGGCTGCTGCTGCTCTACAGCGTGGTGCTGTCCAGCGGCGGCGTGCCGTTGATCTACCTGGGCGACGAGGTCGGCACGCTGAACTACCCCGACTACATCAACGACCATGGCAAGGCCGACGACAGCCGCTGGGTGAACCGCCCGCCGCGCGACCTCACACGCCACGCGCAGCGCCATGACCCGAACACCGAGGCCGGGCGCCTGTACGCCGGCATGCAGCGGCTCACGAAAGTGCGTGCCGCGACCGAGGCCTTCGCCGGTGGCCGCCTGATCGCCTTCTGGTCCAAGAACCCGGCCGTGCTGGGCTACATGCGCCCCGCGCCGGACGGCCACGTGCTGGTGCTGGCGAACTTCAGCGAGTTCGCGCAGAGCGTCGATGCGGCCGTGCTGTCGGCCATGCCGGCGAGCGCGCCCGACTTGCTCGGTGGCACATTGGTCAACCTGCGCCAGTCGGTGACACTGGCGCCCTACCAGACCCTGTGGCTGGATTGCCGCGGTCGTTGAATCAGCCTTCCTGAGGATCCTTCATGAGCATCGTCACCCACACCACCACCCCCTTCGCAGGCCAGCGCCCCGGCACCTCGGGCCTGCGCAAGAAGGTCACCGTGTTCCAGCAACCGGGTTACCTCGAGAACTTCGTGCAGGCCCTGTTCGATGGCCTCGAAGGCACCTCCGGGCAGACACTCGTCGTCGGTGGCGACGGCCGCTTCCACAACCGCGTGGCGGTGCAGGTCATCATCCGCATGGCCGCGGCGCAAGGCTTCGGCCGCGTGCTGGTCGGCCAGGGCGGCATCCTCTCGACACCGGCGGTGAGCTGCGTGATCCGCAAGCACGGAGCGTACGGTGGCATCGTGCTCTCGGCGAGCCACAACCCGGGCGGGCCGGACGGCGATTTCGGCATCAAGTACAACGTCGGCAACGGCGGCCCGGCGCCCGAGAAGATCACCGAAGGCATCTACACGCGCAGCCAGACGATCACGCAATACCGCAGCAGCGACGCCGCGAACATCGACATCGAGAACCTGGGCACGCGCCAGGTCGAGGGCATGACAGTCGAGGTGATCGATTCGGTCGCTGACTACGCGGCCCTGATGGCCGAGTGCTTCGATTTCGATGCGATCCGGCGTGTCTTCGCCAACGGCTTCACGATGCGTTTCGACGCAATGGGCGCGGTCGGCGGGCCGTATGCCAAGGCCATCCTCGAAGGCACGCTCGGTGCGCCGAAAGGCACGGTCGTGAACGGCGAGCCGCTCGAAGACTTCGGCGGCCACCACCCCGACCCGAACCCGGTGAACGCGCACGATCTGATCGAGCACATGGCGAGTGCCGACGCACCCGACTTCGGCGCCGCATCGGATGGCGATGCCGACCGCAACATGATCGTCGGCCGCAAGTTCCCGGTGGCTCCTTCCGACAGCCTGGCCCTGCTGGCCGCGCACGCGACCGTGGCACCGCGTTACCGCAAGGGCATCGCCGGAATCGCACGGTCGATGCCGACATCGACAGCGGCTGATCGTGTCGCCAAGGCACTCGGCGTGCCCTGCTACGAAACCCCGACCGGCTGGAAGTTCTTCGGCAACCTGCTCGATGCCGGCAAGGTGACGCTCTGCGGCGAAGAAAGTTACGGCACCGGCTCGGATCATGTGCGCGAGAAGGACGGCCTGTGGGCCGTGCTGTTCTGGCTCAACATCCTGGCCGCGACCGGCAAGTCGGTCGAGTCGTTGGTGCGTGCGCACTGGGCCAAGTACGGGCGCAACTACTACTCGCGTCACGACTACGAAGCGGTCGATACGGCCAAGGCCGATGCCTTGATGGCGGCGCTGCGCGCCAAGCTGCCCTCGCTTGTCGGCCAGGTGCTCGAAGGCCAGAAGGTCGCGATCGCCGACGACTTCTCGTACACCGACCCGATCGACGGTTCGGTCTCCAGCAAACAAGGCGTGCGCCTGATCTTCGAGAACGGCTCGCGCGTCGTGTTCCGCCTGTCAGGCACCGGCACCGAAGGCGCCACGCTGCGTGTCTACCTCGAAAAATATGAGCCCGAGGTCGCGCACCAGAGCATCGAGACCCAGGCCGCACTGGCATCGCTGATTGCCGTGGCCCAGCAGGTCGCGGGCATCACGGCGCACACCGGGCGGAACGAGCCCAGCGTCGTGACGTGATGGGCACATCGGGAGTGACGGGGAAGTTTGCGAGAATGCCGCGCCCGCCGCTCTCGATCACCCGCCCACCCGACCCATGGATCTGAAACAGCTGTCCCGCGTTCTCGATCTCTCACCCACCACGGTGAGCCGGGCGCTGAACGGCTACGCCGAGGTCAGCGAAGCAACCCGCCTGCGTGTCATCGCCGCCGCGGCCGAACACGGCTACAAACCCAACTTCGCGGCGCGCCGGCTGGCGTTGCAGAAGTCCGAGACGGTCGGCATCATCTATCCACCCGATGTGGGCGAACTCGCCGACCCGCGCTTCCTGGAAGTGGTGGCCGGCATGACCGAACGCTTCAGCGAACTCGGCATCGACCTGCTGATCGTGACGACACGCCAGAAGGACGAACTCGCCACCTATGCCCGCATGGTGCAGGGCCGGCGTGTCGATGCGCTGATCGTCGCGCGCACCCGGGTCGAGGACGCGCGGGTCGACTACCTGCTCGCCAGCGGCTTCCCCTTTGTCGCCTACGGGCGCACGACACGCAACGACGAATATGCCTGGTTCGATTTCGACAACGCGCTGGGCACCGAACTCGCGGTACAGCGCCTGGTCGGTTTCGGCCACCGCGACATCGCCTACGTGCAGGCGCCGCAGTTGCTGAACTTCGCAGCCCAGCGTTATGCCGGCTACTGCCGCGGCCTGGTCCAGGCCGGGCTGGCCCAGCAGGCGGCGTGGGTGGTGCCGAGCCCCATGTCGCGCCGCGGCGGCTTTGAAGCGATGCGGCAATTGCTCGCCCTGCCAAACCCGCCCACGGCGGTGATCGTCGACAACAACCTCGCCGGCATCGGCGCCGTGCGTGCCCTGCTCGACGCAGGCGTGAGCCTCGGCCGCGAGATCAGCGTGATCGTCTACGACGGCGTGCCCGAAGACAACCTGCTGCCCGCGCCCGCCATCACCTCGATCGACCAGCCCACGCCGCATCGCGCCGGAGAGATGCTGGCCGGGCTGGTGCAGAAGATGCAGCAGCGTATGCCGCTCGAAGATCTGCAGGTGCTGTGGCACCCATCGATCACGCCGGGAGACAGCGACGGGCCGGCGCCGGGCTCGGCGGCGAACACGACACCGCGCGCCTCGAATCTCACGCCACCATTGCCCCCGCCGCCGACCTGAAGTGTGCCGCCAGCGCCTCGATGGCGCGGCGCACCTTGGCCGGCTGGCGATCGCGCTGCGCCGTCACGGCCCACACATCGATGGGCGGCAAGCGCCAATCAGGCAACAGCGACACGAGGCTGCCGCCACGCAACTCGGGCTCGACATCGGCCCGCACCATCATCCCGATGCCCAGCCCTGCGCTGCACAGCTGTTGCAGGCTCAGCTGGCTGTTGCTGGTGATGCGGGGCTCGATGCGCAACTCGTGTGTTTGCGCCTGGGGGCCGGTGAGGGTGAATTGCAAGGCCGAACCGGCCCGCGGCGAAGCCACCCATTGATGCGCGACCAACTCCGTAGGTGATGACGGCGTGCCACGCTCTTGCAGATACGAAGGCGCAGCGCACAGCACCCATTCGAGCGCGCACAGGCGCCGGGCCGTCCACGATGAATCGGCGAGGCGGCCGGCCCGCAGGGCCAGGTCGATGCGCGCGTCGATCAGGTCGATCATCGCGTCGTCCACGAGCAGCTTCAGGCTGAGGGCCGAGTGCTCGGCGAGCAAGGGCGCCAGGGCCGGCGCCACGTGCCGCGCAAAGCCGACCGGGGCCGACAGGCGCAGCTCGCCGGTCGGCGCGTCGTGCGCCAGCGTCAGCTGCGCGCGCGCCTGGGCCGCGGCCGCGACCATGGCATGGCAGTGCTCGGCGTAGCGCGCGCCGGCGTCCGTCAACGTCAGCTTGCGGGTGGAGCGGTGCAGCAAGGTCACGCCGCCGCCCTGCTCCAGCAAACGCAGTTGCTGGCTCACCGCCGAGGTGCTGATGCCGAGCTGGCGCGCAGCGCTGCTCATCGAGCCTTGCCGCACCACCGCGGCGAAGATCGCCATGCGCTTCAAATCGTCCATTGTGAATCTCAGCTAAACAGTCTTGTTCGATGTTGATGACTTCCGCGCTCATTGTGAAGCCCGTATTGTTCGGGCATCGCAACTCACCTGGACATGAACATGAAGATCGCACTCATCGGTGGCACCGGATTCGTCGGATCGGCGGTGTTGGAAGAACTGCTGCGCCGCGGCCACAGCGTCACGGCGCTGGCCCGCAATCCCGCCAAGTTCACGGCCCGCACGGGCGTTACGGTGGTCGCAGCCGACGCGCTGGACGCCGCACAAGTGGCGCAGGCCGTCGCGGGCCACGAGGCCGTGATCAGCGCCTACAACCCCGGCTGGACCGACCCGAACCTGAACGCCGTCTTCCTGCAAGGCTCGAAGGCCATCACCGAAGGCGTGAAACGCTCGGGGGTGAAGCGCCTGCTGGTTGTGGGCGGTGCGGGCAGCCTGTACGTGGCGCCTGGTTTGCAGCTGGTCGACACCCCGAGCTTCCCAGCGGAATGGAAGCAAGGCGCGCTGGCCGCACGTGATGCGCTGAACCTGATCCGCGCCGAAACCACGCTGGAATGGACCTTCCTGTCGCCGCCCGTCTTCCTCGAACCCGGCGAGCGCAAAGGCAATTTCCGCATCGGCGGCGACGAGGTATTGATGGCGGGCGACAAGCCGGCCGGCATTCACGTGGCCGACCTCGCGGTCGCGATCGTCGACGAGATCGAAACGCCGCGCCATGTGCGTGCGCGGTTCACCGTGGGCTACTGAAGCTTCGTCAATCGCCGCCGCGCAGGGCCTCGCGCAGCCTCGCACCGATCTCCGGCTTGCCGGCAAACGGATCGGTCGGGTTGCGCGCCTGCAGCACGTCCTCCAGCCGCATCTGCACGGTGGCCAACGCCTGCGGGTGGCTGTAGATGTAGAAGCGCCGGGCCGCGACCGCATCGAACACCAGTTGCGCCACCTGCGCGGCGCTCACCTTGCCCGCGCTGACGGCCTTGTCGACCATCGCTTCAGCAACGCGCTGGCTGCGTGTTGCGCGCGCTTCCGCTGGCGCCTTGGCCGGCCGGTTGCGCTGGCTGTGGGCAATACCGGTGGGGATGAAGAACGGGCACAGCACCGAAGCAGCGATGCGGTCGGTCACCAGCGCGAGGTCGTGGTGCAGCGTCTCGCTCATCGACACCACGGCGTGTTTGCTGACGTTGTAGACGCCCATGTTCGGCATGTTCTGCAAGCCGGCCATCGATGCGGTGTTGACGACGTGGCCTTCGTAGCCGGGGTCTTGTGCCGCAGCCGCCAGCATCATCGGCGTGAACACGCGGATGCCATGCGCCACGCCCATCAGGTTCACGCCGAGCACCCATTCCCAATCGGCCAGCGAGGTCTCCCAGATCAGGCCGCCCGCGCCGACACCAGCGTTGTTGAACACGAGGTGCGGTACGCCGAAACGTTCGAGCGTGGCACGGCCCAGGGCTTCGACCTCGGCGGCCTTCGACACGTCGAGGCGGAAGGGCAAGACCTGAGCCCCCAAAGCTGAAATCTCGGAGGCCGCGCGGTCGAGCGCATCGGCCTGTACATCGGCCATCACGACATGCATGCCTTCGCGCGCGGCGATGCGCGAGGCTTCGAGGCCGAAGCCCGAACCGGCACCGGTGATGACGGCAGTGCGTCCCTTGAAGGTCTTCATGGCCTCAGACCAACTTCACAAGCTGCTTGCCGAAGTTGCGGCCCTTCAGCAAACCGAGAAAGGCTTCCGGCGCCGCCGCGATGCCCTGGGCCACCGACTCGCGGTACTTGAGCTTGCCGAGGGCCACCAGCGTGCCGAGTTCCTTCAAGGCCTCGGGCCACACTTCCATGTGTTCGCTGACGATAAAGCCTTCGAGCTTCAGCCGCGACACGAGAATGAGTTGCGGGTGCGTCAATGGAATCGACTCGCCGTCGTAGCCGCTGATCATCCCGCAGAGGGCGATGCGGCCGAAGGCGTTCATGCGCCGAAGCACAGCGTCGAGGATCATGCCGCCGACGTTCTCGAAGTGGCCGTCGATGCCATCCGGCGTGGCCTCTTTCAGGGCCAGGTAGAAAGCCTTCGGATCGGCGTGCGCCTTGTAGTCGACGCAGGCATCGAAGCCCAGTTCCTCGACGACGTAGCGGCACTTGTCCGGCCCACCCGCAATGCCGACGGCGCGGCAGCCGCGCGCCTCGGCGAGTTGCCCCACCACGCTGCCGACCGCACCGCTGGCGGCACTGACCACCACGGTTTCACCGGCCTTCGGCATGCAGATCTTCATGAGCCCGTACCAGGCCGTGACCCCCGGCATGCCAACGGCGCCGAGGTAGGCCGAGAGGGGGATGTGCGTGGTATCGACCTTGCGCAGCGCGCCACGCGCATTGCCATCGACGACGCTGTATTCCTGCCAGCCACCCATGCCGACCACCTTGTCGCCGACGTTGAACCCCGGATGCCGCGACTCGACCACTGCGCCCACCGTGCCGCCGATCATCACCTCGCCGAGCGGCTGGGACGCTGCATAACTCTTCGACTCGTCCATGCGACCGCGCATGTACGGATCGAGCGAGAGGTAGTGGTGCTGCACACGCACCTGGCCGTCAGCGAGCGTGGGCATGGCGGTCTCGACGAGGCGGAAGTTCTCGGCATTCGCTTCGCCTTTTGGGCGCGAGGCGAGCTGCACTTGGCGGTTCACGGTGTTCATGCGATGTCCTTGGACGAGCGGTGCGTTGAAGTAGCGGCAGCGCGTTTCACGCCTTGCTGCGTGCGCGTGAGCGCAGCCACAGCATCACCGCGCCCACCCCCATCAGCAGGCTGCCGACGAGGTTGAAGACCCAGCCGAGTGTGTCGTCACCGCGCGCCACCGCGAAGCCCAAGCCGCCGATGAACAGGCCCGAGAAAATGAGCGGCCAGATGAATTTTTCGGTGCTGGATGTCGACATGCTGGAGATCACTTTCAAAGAACTTCGAAGACACCGGCCGCACCCATGCCGCCGCCGATGCACATGGTGACGAGCACCCGCTTCGCACCGCGCCGCCGGCCTTCGATCAGCGCATGGCCGGTGAGGCGCTGGCCACTCACGCCGTACGGGTGACCGACCGCGATGGCGCCGCCGTTCACGTTCAGGCGGTCCATCGGAATGCCCAAGGCGTCGGCGCAGTAGAGCACCTGCACCGCGAAAGCTTCGTTCAATTCCCACAGGTCGATGTCGGCGACCGTCAGGCCCAGGCGCTTCAGCACCTTCGGCACCGCGAACACCGGGCCGATGCCCATTTCATCGGGCTCGCAGCCGGCCACCGCGAAGCCGAGAAAGCGGCCGAGCGGCTTCAGCCCGCGCTTCTCCGCCAGGCTTTCGCTCATCACCACACAAGCGCCCGCGCCGTCGCTGAACTGGCTGGCATTGCCCGCCGCGATCACGCCGCCCGGCAACGCCGGCTTGATACCGGCCACCGCCTCGTAGGTCGTGCCGGCGCGCAGGCCTTCATCGACACTCACGGTGACCTGCTTGCTGCGCAGGCCCATCGTCATGTCGGCCACACCCGCCGTCACGGTGATCGGCGCGATCTCGTCCTTGAACTTGCCGGCCTGCTGTGCAGCGCAGGCCTTCTGCTGGCTCGCCGCGCCGTAGTGGTCCATGCGCTCGCGTGCGATGCCGTAGCGCTTGGCCACCTGCTCGGCGGTCTGCAGCATGTTCCAGTAGATCTCGGGTTTGTGCTCCACCAACCAGGGGTCGGCCAGCATGTGCTTGTTGGCTTCGTTCTGCACACAGGAAATGCTCTCGACGCCCCCCGCCACATACACATCGCCCTCGCCCGCGATGATGCGTTGCGCGGCCAGCGCGATGGTCTGCAGGCCGCTCGAACAGTAGCGGTTCACGGTGATGCCGCTGGTGGCGATGGGCAGGCCGGCACGCAGCGCAATCTGGCGTGCGATGTTGGCGCCGGTCGCACCTTCGGGCGTGGCGCAGCCGATGATGACGTCTTCCACCTCGGCGGCTTCGATGCCCGCGCGTTCGACCGCGGCGCGCACCGCGTGGCCGCCGAGCGTGGCGCCATGGGTCATGTTGAAGGCGCCCTTCCAGCTCTTGGCGAGCGGTGTGCGGGCGGTGGAGACGATGACGGCTGAGCTCATGGTGTGTCTCGCGATCAGGAGAAAGTCTTGCCGTCGGCCGCCAGCCGCGCGAGCAGTGGCGCAGGCTGCCAGAAGGTGGCGTCGTCGAGCGGGTTCTGCGCGAAGCGCTTCATCGAAGCGACCACGTTGTACAGGCCCACGGTATCGGCGTAGCACATCGGCCCGCCGCGAAACAGCGGGAAGCCGTAGCCGGAAAGGTAGACCATGTCGATGTCGCTGGCCCGCATCGCGATGCCCTCGTCGATGATCTTCGCGCCCTCGTTGACGAGCGAGTAGACGAGCCGGTGCACGATCTCGTCATCGCCGATCTTGCGCGGCGTCACGCCCAGTTCGGCGCGGTGCTTCTCGATCATCTCGACCACCAGCGGCGACGGGATCGCATCGCGTTTGCCCGGCAGGTAGTCGTACCAGCCGGCGCCGGTCTTCTGGCCGTAGCGGCCGAGTTCGCACAGCAGATCGGCGGTTCGGCTGTAGCGCATGTGCGGCTTCTCCAAGTAGCGGCGCTTGCGGATGTACCAGCCCACGTCGTTGCCCGCGAGGTCGCCCATGCGGAAGGGGCCCATCGCCATGCCGAACTTTTCCATCGCCTTGTCGACTTGCGCGGGTGCGCAGCCCTCTTCGAGCAGAAAGCCGGCCTGACGCGCGTACTGCTCGATCATGCGGTTGCCGATGAAACCGTCGCACACACCCGAGACCACACAGGTCTTCCTGATCTTCTTGCCCAGCGCCATCACGGTCGCGAGCACGTCCTTCGCGGTCGCCTTGCCGCGCACCACTTCCAGCAGCTTCATCACGTTGGCGGGGCTGAAGAAGTGGGTGCCGATCACGTCCTGCGGGCGCGCGGTGAAGGCAGCGATTCTGTCGACGTCAAGCGTCGAGGTGTTGCTGGCGAGGATGGCGCCAGGCTTCATCACCGCGTCGAGTTGTTTGAAGACCGCTTCCTTCACGGCCAGGTCCTCGAACACCGCTTCGATCACCATGTCGGCATCGCCGAGGTCGGCGTAGTTCAGCGTGGTGCTCAGGAGCGCAAGGCGTGCATCGAGCTTGTCCTGCTTCAACTTGCCCTTCTTGACCTGGGCTTCATAGTTCTTGCGGATCGTCGCGACACCGCGGTCGAGCGCCTCCTGCTTGGCTTCGAGCAGCACGACCGGCAGGCCGGCGTTCAGGAAGTTCATCGCGATGCCGCCACCCATCGTGCCGGCGCCGATGACGGCGAGCTTCCGGATCTCGCGCAGCGGCGTATCGGCGGGCACGTCTGCAATCTTGGTCGTCGCGCGTTCGGCCACGAAGGCATGGCGCAGCGCGCGGCACTCGGGCGTCATCATCAGCGCGATGAAAGTGTCGCGCTCGAAGCGCATGCCGTCGTCGAACTTCATCTTCAAGGAAGCGGCCACGGCCTCGACGCACTTCAGCGGCGCCGGGAAGTTGCGCGACATCGCGCCGACCGTGTTGCGCGCGAATTGCAGATAGGCGTCGGCGTTCGGGTGCTCGACCTTCAGGTTGCGCACCAAGGGCAGCGGCCGAACATCCGCGACTTCGTTGGCAAAGGCGACCGCGCCGGCCAGCAAATCGCCTTCGATGATCTTCTGGAACAGCGTCTGCCCCGGCGCCATCGCGAGCAGTTCGCTCTTCACCGGCTCGCCGCTGACGATCATGTTCAGCGCGTTCTCGACGCCGAGCACGCGCGGCAAACGCTGCGTGCCACCCGCGCCCGGAATCAGGCCGATCTTGACCTCGGGCAAGGCGACCAGGGTGCCCGGTGCGGCCACGCGGTAGTGGCAACCGAGCGCCAGTTCGAGCCCGCCACCCATGCAGACCGAATGCAAGGCTGCGACGACAGGTTTGCCGCTCGCTTCGAGCGTGAGGATCAGGGTCAACAAGTTCGGCTCGGCAATCGCTTTCGGCGAGCCGAACTCGCGGATGTCGGCACCGCCAGAAAAAGCCTTGCCGGCGCCAGTGATGACGATGGCTTTCACCGCCGTATCGGCTGACGCGCGTTCAAGCGCCTCGACAAAGGCCACGCGCGTTTCGAAACCCAGGCCGTTGACGGGCGGGTTGGCGAGCGTGATGACGGCAACGCTGCCGCGGATCTCAAAAGTGGCGCTCATGTCCGGCCCTCGTCGGTGGATACAAAAATCGAACGGTCGTTCTATTCTAGCGATACAGCACCATCAAACCTCGAGCCACTCACGCCGCAGGTCGGCGTCCGCGCTCAGCGCGGCGGGCGTGCCCTCGAACACGATCGTGCCGTGGCCCATCACATAACAACGCTGCGAGATCGCCAGCGCGATGGTCAGCTTCTGCTCGACCAGCAGCACCGCCACGCCGCGCTCTTTCAAGGCCTTGAGATATTGCGCCACGAGTTCGACGATCTTCGGCGCCAGCCCTTCGGTGGGTTCGTCGATCATGATGAGTTCGGGGTCGCCCATCAATGTGCGGCACAAGGTGAGCATCTGCTGCTCGCCCCCTGAGAGCACGCCCGCCGCGGTGTGCTGGCGCTCCTTCAGGCGCGGGAACATCGTGTACATGTCGTCGAAACTCCAGCGCGGGTTCGTCACGCCGCGGCGCTGGCCGAGCAGCAGGTTCTGATGCACCGTGAGGCGCGGAAAGATGTCGCGGTTCTCCGGCACGTAACCGAGGCCCAGGTGCGCAATCTCGAAGGGCTTGCGGCCGAGCAGCGCCTGGCCGTTCCAGGCGGCCGAACCTTTGGCATCGACCAGGCCCATCACCGCCTTCACGGTGGTCGAGCGCCCAGAGCCATTGCGCCCGAGCAGCGCTACGATCTCGCCAGGCTGCACCTGCAAGTTCACGCCATGCAGCACGTGGCTCTTGCCGTACCAGGCGTTCAGTTCCTTGAGTTGCAGCATGGCAGTCGGGGCTCAGTGCGCTGCCAGCGGCGAGCCAAGATAAGCCTCTTGCACCCGCGCATCGGCACGCACCGCGTCCGGCGTGTCGAAGGCAATCACCTCGCCGTACACGAGCACCGCAATGCGGTCGGCGAGACCGAACACCACGCCCATGTCGTGCTCAACGGTCAGCAGTGTCTTGCCGACCGTGACCTCACGGATGAGCTGGATGAAGCGCGTCGTCTCGCTGCGGCTCATGCCGGCCGTGGGCTCGTCCAGCAGCACCACGCTTGCCCCCCCGGCGATGGTGATGCCGATCTCCAGCGCGCGCTGTTCCGCGTAGGTGAGGTTCGCCGCCAGCACCTCGCGCCGCTTCGCCAGTCCGATCAAACGCAAGACCTCGTCGGCGCGCTCGTTCGCATCACGCAAATCGGCCAGGAATTTCCAGAAGGCATAGCGGTAGCCGAGCGACCACAACACCGCGCAGCGGATGTTCTCGAACGCCGACAGACCGACGAACAGGTTGCTGACCTGGAAGCTGCGCGCCAGGCCCCGGCGGTTGATGTCGAAGGGCTTCAAACCATCGATGCGCTGGCCATGCAGCAACACCTCGCCACCGCTCGGCGCCAGGCGCCCGCTGATCAGGTTGAACAGGGTCGACTTGCCCGCGCCGTTCGGGCCGATGATCGCGACGCGCTCGCCAGCGTTCACCTTCAGGTCGGCGCCGCGGATGATTTCGGTCTTGCCGAAGTTCTTGCGCAGGGCGCGCAGTTCGACGGCCGGGGGGATGCTCACAGCCGGCCCTCGCGTTGCTGAACCAGCAATTGAATCTCGGCCTGCACGCCACCCCATTCCAACGCGAAGCGGCGTCGCGACAACTCGAACAAACCTGCGCCCGTAAGCGTCACGAAAGCCGCGCCGAACCAGCTGTCCAGCCCCTTCACGTTCAGGGTCGCGCCCATGAACCGCAGTTCGTTGCCGAGCGCGGCATCGAGCTGGAGGTGGTAGAGCATCTCGATCATCGCGGCACTGCCGCACAGCAGCACGACGGCGGTGGTCGCCAGCGCCAGGTACGAGGTCCACAGGGGGCGCAGCTTGCCGTAGGCGGCCACCCTCAGGTTCATCATCACCAGGCTCGCCACGCCGCCGGGTGCGTGCATCACCATGAACAGGAACGTGAGGCCGAGGTAGAGCAGCCAGGCCTTGGTCAGCTCGGACAAGAGCACGGTGGCGACGACCATCAACACCGCACCGATGATCGGGCCGAAGAAGAAGGTGGCGCCGCCGAGAAAGGTGAACAGCAGGTAGGCGCCGGAACGTGCCGCACCCACGGTTTCGGCCGTCACGATCTCGAAGTTGAGCGCGGCCAGGCCGCCCGCGATGCCCGAGAACAAGCCCGAGGCAACGAATGCCAGGAAGCGCACCCGCCGCGTGCTGTAGCCGATGAACTCGACCCGCTCGGGGTTGTCTCGCACGGCGTTCAGCATGCGGCCGAGCGGCGTGCGCGTGAAGGCGAACATGAGCGCCGTGCAGACGAAGGCATACAGCGCGATCAGGTAGTAGAGCTGCACCTGCGGGCCGAAGCTCACACCCCAGACCGGCTTGCCGACGACGCGGTTGCCCGTCACTCCGCCCTCCCCGCCGAAGAAGCCGGGAAACATCAGGGACATCGCCCAGACCAGTTCGCCGATGCCCAGCGTGATCATCGCGAAGGTGTTGCCGGCCTTGCGCGTGGTGACATAACCGAGCAGCACCGCCACGGCCATGCCGGCCAGCCCACCCGCCAGCGGCACCAGGCTCACCGGCAGCGCCCACGCGCCTTCGGACACGAGCCGCAAGGCATGGATCGCGAAGAAGGAACCGAGGCCCGAGTAGACCGCGTGGCCGAAGCTCAGCATGCCGCCCTGCCCGAACAGGATGTTGAAGGCCAGGCAGGCAATGATGGCAATGCCGATCTGGGACAGCAGGGTGAGCGACAAGCTGCCCTTGAACAGCAGCGGGGCCAAGGCGAGCACCAGCGCATACGCCGACCACAGCAGCACGCGGCCAGAATCGTGCGGCTTGAATCGGAGCAGCGGCGGCAAGCCTCAGCCCTCGCGTGTGCCGAGCAGGCCCTTGGGCCGCAGCACCAGCATCAGCACCTGCAGCAGGTACGGCAGGATCGGCGTCGCCTCGGAGAGTGTCACCTTCCACAACGGGTAGCCGATGCTCTGCGGCGTGAGCGTGAGGCCGAGCGCCTGGAAGGCATTCAGCAATGACGCGTCGATGGCGACCGCAAACGTCTGCAACACGCCGATCAGCAACGACGCCAGGAACGCGCCCGCCAGCGAGCCCAGGCCGCCGACCACCACCACCACGAAGATGATCGAGCCGACTGCCGCCGCCATGCCTGGCTCGGTGACGAAGGCGCTGCCACCGATCACGCCGGCCAGGCCCGCCAATGCCGCGCCGCCGCCGAACACGAGCATGAACACCCGCGGCACGTTGTGGCCGAGCGATTCGACCGCGTCCGGGTGCGTGAGCGCCGCCTGGATGACGAGGCCGATGCGCGTGCGCGTCAGCAGCAGCCACACCGACACGAGCATCAACAGCGCCACCGCCATCATGAAACCGCGCATCGCCGGGAACTGCGTGCAACGCAGCGTGATCTCGGCGACGGCCGACTTGCAGAACGCCGGTGCGGCGAGACCCGCGACCACGCCGAGGCCGTCACGGCTCGAATCGATCAGGGTGAAGAGCGGCCCTTGCAGGGCCGGCGGCGGGCCGAAGTCCATCGCGCCGCGGCCCCAGACCAGCTGCACCGCTTCGAGCATCACGTACGAGAGACCGAAGGTCACCAGCAGCTCGGGCACATGGCCGAACTTGTGCACCTTGCGCAGACAGAATTTCTCGAAGCCCGCGCCGACCGCGCCCACCAGCAGCGGTGCGGCGAGCAACCCCCACCAGAAGCCGGTGTGGCGCGCCACCGCGTAGCCGAGGTAGGCGCCCAGCATGTAGAAGCTCGCGTGGGCGAAGTTCAGCACGCCCATCATGCTGAAGATCAGGGTCAGGCCCGAGCTGAGCATGAACAGCAGCAGCCCATAGCTCACGCCGTTGAGCAGGGAGATCGCGACGGTGGAGGCGTCCATGGTGCGGCGGCTGTTCCCGTCGCGGTTCAAGGCATCAAGGCCGCTTCATCTGGCACGAGGTGGGCGTGCTCGCCACGTAGGCCTCGATCTTCCTTTCCTCGCCCCAGGTGTAGCCGGTGTTCTCGACGTTGTACTTGTACTTCGCATCGACCTTCTGCCACTTGGCGATGTAGAGCGCCTGCTGAAGCTGGTGGTCGGTGGCGCGCATCTGCACCTCGCCACTGAAGCTCTTGAGGCTGAGGCCTTCCATCGCGGCGGCCACCTTCACCGGGTCGGTCGACTTCGCCTTGGCCATCGCCGCGGCGAGCATCTGGTAGAGGTTGTAGACGGTCGTCGTCGACAGGTCTTCGTTGTACTTGGCCTTGAATTCTTCCTGCGCCTTCGCGAGATCACCCGGAATGTTGGGGTGGGCGACGTAGACGAACTTGATCTTGCCGTCGCTGCCCGGGCCGATCGCGGTGGGCGTGCCGGCTGCGCCTGCGTAGTAGGTGTACCAGGTGACATCCAGGCCCGCGTCCTTGCCGGCCTTGATGAGCAGGGAGAGGTCTTGCCCCCAGTTGCCGGTGATCACCGAATCGGCACCGCTCGCCTTGATCTTCGCCACATAGGGCGCGAAATCTTTCACCTGGCCGAGCGGGTGCAGGTCGTCGCCGACGATCTTCACATCGGGCCGCTTGCGCGCCAGCATCTCCTTCGCGAAACGCGAGACCTGCTGGCCGTGCGAGTAGTTCTGGTTGATGAGGTAGACCGCACTGATGTTCTTCTCGTCCTTCATGTAGGTCGTGAAGGCTTCCATCTTCATTGAGGTGTCGGCGTCGAAGCGGAAGTGCCAGTAGTTGCACTTGCTGTTGGTCAGATCCGGGTCGACCGCGGCGTAGTTCAGGAAGAGGATTTCCTTGCCCGGGTTGCGCTCGTTGTGCTTGGCCACCGCGTCGATCAGCGCTGCCGCCGAACCCGAGCCCTGGCCCTGCACGACGTAGCGGATGTCCTGGTCGATCGCGGCCTTCAGCGAGTTCAGGGTTTCCTGCGGCGAGGCCTTGTTGTCGAGCGGCACGATCTCGAACTTCACACCCGCCGGGTTGGCCTTGCCGCTGATGCGCTGCGACAGCAACTGGTGCGTCTTCAGGATGTTCTGGCCGATGTTGGCGAAGGAGCCCGACAGCGGGTCGATGTAGGCGATCTTGACGGTCTCGCCGGCTTGCGCGACGGCCAGGCCAGAGGCACTGCTCAGCGCCACTGCGATCGCGAGCATCGAGGTGCGACGGGTCGGGGTCATCGGAGTCTCCGTTCAATTTGAGCGCGGGCGCGACTGTGCCACAGCCGCCGGATCATAGAAACCAGTCACGAGGGACTGTTCCTGTTGTTTACCCCTAGGAATTCCCCGTGCGGGGACGCTGGCTACACTCGTCGGAATGAACGCGATGACCTGGCCGAACCGCTTCCTGGCCCTCGGCCACGAGCACTACACCGAGCTGACCGCGCAGGCCTTGCCCGCGCCGCATTGGGTGGCCACCAGCGACGACTGTGCGGCGCTGCTCGGCCTGCCTTCCGATTGGGCCGAGGCTGCCGAGTTGAACGCCTTGCAGGTCTTCACCGGCAATGCGCTCTGGCCCGGAATGAAAACGCTGGCCAGCGTCTACAGCGGCCACCAGTTCGGCGTGTGGGCCGGCCAGCTCGGCGACGGCCGCGCCCTCTGGCTCGGCGAGATGGACACACCCAACGGCACGATGGAGCTGCAACTCAAGGGCGCCGGACGCACCCCGTATTCGCGCATGGGCGACGGGCGCGCGGTGCTGCGCTCGTCGATCCGCGAGTACCTGTGTTCGGAGGCCATGGCCGCACTTGGCGTGCCGACAACCCGCGCGCTATGCATCACTGGCTCAAGCCTGCCGGTGCGGCGCGAGACGATCGAAACCGCAGCCGTGGTCACGCGTGTGGCGCCGAGCTTCATCCGCTTCGGACACTTCGAACATTTCAGCCACCACGATCAACCGGCCGCGCTGAAGCGCCTGGCCGACTTCGTGATCGAGCACCACTACCCCGCCTGCCGCGACGTCGCCGAGCCGTATGCGGGCCTGCTCGAAGCGGTAGCGCTGCGCACCGCCGAGATGGCCGCGGCCTGGCAGGCCGTGGGCTTCTGCCATGGCGTGATGAACACCGACAACATGTCGATCCTCGGCCTGACGATCGACTACGGCCCTTACGGCTTTCTCGACGCCTTCGACCCCGGCCACATCTGCAACCACTCCGACGAACAGGGCCGCTACGCCTTCGCGCGCCAGCCGAACGTCGCGTTCTGGAACCTGCACGCGTTGGCGCAGGCGCTGCTGCCGTTGATGGGCACGGGCGACGAAGCGAGCGAACGGGCGCTCGCCGCGCTCGCACCCTACAAGGCCGCGTTCCCGCAGGCGCTGCTGGCGCGCATGTCGGCCAAGCTCGGCCTCGCGCAAGCCGAAGACAGCGACCGCGAACTGGTCGATGACCTGCTGCGCCGCATGGCCGCGGACCGCGCCGACTTCACAATCACGTTCCGCCGCCTGGCGCAGTTCAACACCGCGCCAGGCGCCGACAACGCCACCATGCGCGACCTCTTCATCGATCGCGAAGCCTTCGATACCTGGGCCGCGCGCTACGCCGAGCGGCTGCGGCGCGAACACAGCATCGACGCCGAGCGCGCGTTGCGCATGAACCTCGTCAACCCGAAATTCGTGCTGCGCAACCATCTGGCCGATGCCGCGATCCAGGCAGCACAGGCCGGCGACTTCGGCGAAACCGAGCGCCTGATGCAAGTTTTGCGGCGCCCGTTCGACGAACAAGTCGAGCACGAGGCGTATGCCGCGTTCCCGCCCGAATGGGCGTCATCGATCGAGGTGTCCTGTTCATCATGAGCGACTACAAAGTGAAGAAGACGGACGCCGAATGGCGTGCCGAACTCGACCCCATGCA
The DNA here is from genome assembly GCA_025361845.1 of Rhizobacter sp. Lineage (GTDB taxonomy): Bacteria > Pseudomonadota > Gammaproteobacteria > Burkholderiales > Burkholderiaceae_C > JANYJL01. The sequence continues at coordinate 9,724 of JANYJL010000353.1, read as the reverse complement.
ATACCAGGTGGCGCGCCAGGCCGCCACCGAACGGCCCTTCAGCGGCCAGTACTGGGACCACTGGACGGACGGCAAATACAACTGCGTCGGCTGCGGCACGCCGCTGTTCGATTCGGCCACCAAGTTTGACGCCGGCTGCGGCTGGCCGAGCTACAACGCGCCGATCAACGGCGAAGTCGTCGAGCGCATCCGCGACACCACGCACGGCATGGTGCGGGTGGAGGTGCGCTGCAACAACTGCGGCTCGCACCTCGGCCATGTCTTCGAAGACGGGCCCGAGCCCACCGGCGAGCGCTTCTGCATCAACTCGGCCGCGATACACTTCGCGCCGAAATGAAACTGCTGCTCGACTTCCTACCGATCATCCTGTTCTTCGGCACCTTCCGGTACGCCGACGGGCACAAGGAGTGGGCCGCGGCATTCGCGACCGACCACCTCGGTTTCCTGGTGTCGGGCGGCGTGGTCGGCATGGGCGAAGCGCCGGTGCTACTGGCCACGGTGGTGGTGATGGTCGCCACGCTGGCCCAGGTGGCCGTGATGCTGGCCACGCGCATGAAAATCCACGTGATGCTGTGGGTCAGCCTCGGCCTCGTCATCGTGTTCGGCGGCGCGACCATCTGGTTCCACAACGAGACCTTCATCAAGTGGAAACCGAGCGCGCTCTACTGGCTGATGGGCTCGGCGCTGTGGATCAGCCAGGCCTTCCTGCGCAAGAACTTGCTGCAGGCCGTCATCGGCGCTGAACTGGTCTTGCCGGCACGCGTGTGGCGCAACCTGAACATCGCCTGGATCGCCTTCTTCGCGGTGATGGGCCTGTTGAACCTCTACGTGGCCTTCAACTACTCGACCTCGACCTGGGCCGACTTCAAGGTCTTCGGCGCGACCGGCTTGATGCTCGTGTTCACGGTCGCTCAGGGCATCTACCTGAGCCGGCACATCGAGCCCGAGGTGGCCGACAGCAAGACGTCGGGCCAAACCAGATCATGAGCGTTTCGGCCATGGACATCGAAGCCGCGTTGACCACCGCGCTGCAACCCACATCGCTCGCCGTGCAGGACGACAGCGCCCAGCACGCCGGCCATGCCGGTGCCCGCGAAGGCCGCCATTTCAGCGTGCGCGTGGTCAGCGAACGCTTCAACGGCGTGTCGCGCGTGGGCCGACATCGCCTCATATATGATGCCCTGGACGCGCTGATTCCGCGTGGCATCCACGCCCTCGCGATCGACGCCCGCGCCCCGGGCGACCCCTGATTTCCTTCCCTCTCCGCTGCCCCCGCACGCGCTGCGCACAGCACTCCACCTGCATTCGTTTGAAAGGCCCGAGCCCATGAAGAAGTCTGTTTACGCTCCCCGAGTTGCCCTGTTGGTTGTGTCGATGGCGCTGGCCCTGCCCTTGGCGGCGCTCGCGCAGAACGTGGCCCTCGTCAACGGCAAGGCCGTGCCGAAGGCGCGGGTCGATGCGCTGATCGCCCAGGTCACCAAGAGCGGCCAGCAGCAGCGCACGCCTGAGTTGGAAAAGCAGGTGCGCGATGAAGTCGTGCTGCGCGAGATGTTCATGCAGGAAGCCGAGAAGCGCGGTGTCACCGCCACGGCCGACTACAAGCTGCAGATGGAACTGGCGCGCCAGTCGATCCTGATCCGCGCGCTGTTCGCCGACTTCGCGGCCAAGAACCCGGTGAACGATGCCGAGGTGCAAGCCGAGTACGACAAGTTCAAGGGCCAGTCGGGCGGCACCGAGTACCGCGCCCGCCACATCCTGGTCGAGAAGGAAGACGAGGCCATCGCCCTGATCGCGCAGATCAAGGGCGGCGCGAAGTTCGAAGACCTCGCCAAGGCCAAGTCGAAGGACCCGGGATCGGGCGAAAACGGCGGCGACCTGGACTTCGCGAGCCCGAGCTCATACGTGCCCGAATTCTCCGAAGCGATGACCAAACTCAAGAAGGGCGAGATGACCGAGACGCCGGTCAAGTCGCAGTTCGGCTACCACATCATCAAGCTCGAAGACACGCGCGAAGCGAAGTTCCCGGCGATCGATGAAGTGAAGCCGCAGATCGTCGAGCGACTGACGCAGGCGAAGATGGGCAAGTTCCGCGAAGAGATCCGCGCGAAGGCGAAGACGGACTACAAGTTTTCCAATTGAGTGACCACCGAGCGCGGCTCCCCGCGCTCGGTCATCAGCGCGCCGCTTCTTCGGCCGTCCAACCGCCGCCCAGGGCCTTGAACAGGTCCACGCTGTAGTTCAAGCGGGCCTGCCGATTGCGCACCTGGTCGAGCGCCGCGGCGTTCACCGAACGCTGTGCGTCCAGCACATCCAGGTAGCCGGTGTAGCCCGCCTCGAAACGCATCTGCGCCAGCTTCGCGGCGCGTGTGCTGGCCTCGGCGCGCACGCGCAGATCCGGCTCGGACAGCGCGGCAGCTTGCAGGTTGCCGATCGCATCGGCCGCCTCCTTGAAGGCTGATCCCACCGCCCCTTGATAGGCTGCCACGGCTTCTTGCTGGCGAGCCTTTGCCTGGTCGGTGCGCGCCGCGGTGCGGCCACCGTCGAACAAGGGCAATGACAGACCGAAGCCGAGTGACCAGATGCGGGCCGGCGCATTCAGCAAGGTCGACAACTCCATGCTCTCACCGCCCAGCAGACCGGTGAGGGAGAGCGTCGGGTACATCGCCGCGCGCGCCACCGTCACGTTCGCATCGGCCGCCACGAGCGCCTGCTCGGCACGCTGAATGTCAGGCCGGCGTTCCAGCAGAGACGACGGCAGGCCGACCGGTGGCACGGGTGCCGCCGGCAGCACCGCCTCACCCGGCGCCGCGAGGCTCAGGCCCGGCTCGCCGGTCAGCAGCGCCAGTTGTGACTGGGCCAGCGCACGCTGGCGTTCGAGTTCGATGGCCTGCAAAGCCGCATCGGCGCGCAGGCCGCGCGCCTGTTCCACTTCGAGCCCCGAGCCGCTGCCGCCTTTGAGGCGCACACCGAGCACACGCAGGCTCTCGTCGCGCGTCTTCAGCGTTTCGCGCGTCAGGCGCAGTTGTTCGTCGATGGCACGCAGCGCGATCCAGCTTTGCACCGTGAGGCCGGTGACGGTCAGCCGCACCGTGTCGCGCGCGTAGCGGCTGGCCAGCGCCGTAGCGCGTGCGGAGCGGTCGGCGCCGCGCAGCTTGCCCCAGAAGTCGAGCTCGAAACTGGTGGATGCGGCGAGCCGGAAGTTGTTGCCGACGAAGCCGCTTGGCGAGCGCGCGGAGTTCGTCAAGCCGCTGCTGCGGCTGCGTGCCGCGTTGGCGCCGAGGTCGATGCCGGGCAGCAGCGCTCCGCTCACCTCGCGCTGCTGCGCATCGGCCAGTTCGACCCGCGCCACGGCCTGTGCGACGTCGCTGTTGTGCGCGAGCGCAGCGTCGACCAGGCGGTTCAGTTCGGCGTCGCCGAACAGCGTCCACCACTGCGACGGGATCGCCGCGGCGGCGCCGGAATCCGCAGCGGCACCCGGGAACTGCGCCGGCAGCGCCACCGCAGGGCGGTGTTGCTCCGGCGGCCCGCCGGCAGCGCAAGCCGTCAGCAGCAAGGCCACCGCGCAAGGCACGGCCCGCAAACTCCACATCACGCGCTTCATGCCTTGTCCTCCACGCTGGACAGCGGCCCATGGCCCTGCCCGTGGATCGGCCGCGCCTTGCGCGCCAGCAGCGCGAAGAACAGCGGCACGAAGATCGGCGCGACGAAGGTCGCGACCAGCATGCCGCCGACCACGCCCGTGCCCATCGATTGCCGCGCCGCGGCGCCGGCACCCGTCGCCAGCATCAGCGGCAGCACGCCGAAGATGAAGGCGAGCGACGTCATCACGATCGGGCGGAAGCGCAAACGTGCCGCTTGCAACGCCGCCTCGGCCGCCGTCTTGCCGACCTCCATGCCCTGCATCGCGAACTCGGCGATCAGGATCGCATTCTTCGCCGCGAGGCCGATCAGCACCACCAGACCGATCTGGAAGTAGATGTCGTTCTCCATGCCACGCAGGAACACGAACAGCAGCGCACCCGTCAACGCGAACGGCACCGCGAGCAACACCGCCAGCGGCACACCCCAGCGTTCATACAAGGCCGACAAGATCAGGTAGACCATGATCAACGCGAAGCCGAAGGCGAAAACCGAGGCATTGCCCGCGCCCTTCTCCTGATACGCCTGGCCGGTCCAGGCCACGCTGTAACCCGGCGGCAAGGTCTCGCGCGCGACCTGCTCGACGGCGGCGATCGCCTCGCCCGAGCTGAAGCCCGGTTTGGCGCCACCGAAAATCTTGGCCGCCACATAGGAGTTGTAGCGCTCGATCTGCTCGGGTCCGATCAGGCTGCTCACCGTGATCATCGCCTTCAGCGGGATCATGTTGTTGGTGGTACCGCTGCGCACGTAGATGTTGCCCAGGTCGTCCGGCTTGGCGCGGAACTGCGCGTCGGCCTGCATCGTCACGCGGTAGGTGCGACCGGACTTGTTGAAATCATTCACGTAGAGCGAGCCCATCTGCGCTTGCAAGGCGGCGAACACATCGTTCACCGGCACGCCGAGCGACAAGGCTTTTTCACGGTCGACCTCGACCCGCAACTGCGGCACCGTCGGCCGGTAGAAGGTGTTCAGGCCACCGAGTTCGGGCCGCGCCTGCAAGGCCTTGATGAAGTCGCCGGTGACCTGGGCTAGGCGCTGCGGGTCGGAGTCGAGCCGGCCTTGCACATAGACCTCGAAGCCGCCTGCCGTGCCCAGCCCCAATATCGGCGGCGGGTTGAACGCGAAGGCGATGCCATCGTTCAGGCCGAAGCCCTTGCCGCTGACTTCCTGGACGAGCTGGAGCGAGGTCTGCTTGCGCTCCTCCCAGGGCTTCATCGGCAGGAAGATGGTGGCCGAATTGGGCTTGGTGCCACCGCTGAGCAGGTCGAAGCCGTTGACGATGAAGATCGCTTCGACCGCCGCGTTGCCGCCCATCATCTGGCGCAACTGGGTGGTCGTGCGGCTGGTGCGCTCCAGCGTTGCGCCGTCGGGCAGCGCAGCGGCGGCGATGATGTAGCCCTGGTCTTCCGGCGGCACGAAGCTGCCCGGCACCTGCTTGAACAGGAAGCCGGCCGCGGCGAGCACGCCAACGAAGCCGATCAACGCGAACAGCCGCCAATGCAGCACCCAATGAACGGCCGCCAGGAAACGCCGCGTGAGCCAGTCGAACGCGACGTTGAAGGGGTGGAACATCTTGCCGAGCCAGCCGTCTTCATGCGTGCCGGGCTTGAGCAGCACGGCGCACATGGCCGGCGTGAGCGTGAGCGCGACGAGGCCCGAGAGCACCACCGCGATCGCCACCGTGACCGCGAACTGCCGGTACAACTGCCCTGCGATGCCGCCGAGGAAAGCCACCGGAATGAACACCGCGCACAGCACCAGCACGATGCCGATGACGGCGCCCTGCACTTCGCGCATCGCCTCGATGGCGGCGTCCATCGGCGACATGCCTTCCACGCGCATCAGGCGCTCGACGTTCTCGAGCACAACGATCGCATCGTCCACCACGATGCCGATGGCCAGCACCATCGCGAACAGGGTCAGCGTGTTGATCGTGAAGCCGAACAGCCACAGGCCGGCGAAGGTGCCGATCAGCGAGACCGGCACCGCCAGCATCGGGATCAGGGTGGCGCGCCAGGTTTGCAGAAACACGAACACCACGAGCAGCACGATGATCGCCGCCTCGACGATGGTGTGGACCACCTCGGTGATCGAGGCCGAGACGAAACGCGTGGTGTCGTAAGGGATCAAGTAGTCCACATCGGGCGGGAAACGGTCGCGCTTCAATTCCGCCATGCGCGCCTTCGCCGCAGCGCCCACGTCGAGCGCGTTTGCGCCCGATTGCAGGAACACCGCGAGCGCAATCGCCGGCATGCCGTTGACGCTGTTGGATGCGTCGTAGCTCTGCGCGCCGAGTTCGATGCGCGCCACGTCCTTCAGCCGCAAAACACCCCCCGCGCCGCCCGAGCGCAGGATGATGTTGCCGAACTCCTCAGCCTCGACCATGCGGCCGCGGGCAGTGACGGTGTAGACGATCTGCTGGCCCGGCGGCGCCGGGTCGGCGCCGATCTTGCCGGCCGCGAACTGGGCGTTCTGCGCCGACACGGCGGCGGCGATGTCGCCGGTGGTGATGCCCAGGCGCGCCATCTTGTCGGGCTGCAACCACAGGCGCATCGAGTAGTCGCGCGCACCGAAGATCTGCACGTCGGCCGCGCCGGGCACACGCTTCAACTCGTCCACCACGTTCTGGGTCGCGTAGTTCGACAGGAACAGCGAGTCGTAGGTGCTCTTGGGCGAATTCAGCGCGATGACGAGCAGGAAGTTGTTCGAGCGCTTGGCCACCACGATGCCGTTGCGTCGCACTTCGTCCGGCAGGCGCGGCGAGGCGAGCTGCACGCGGTTGTTGACGTTGAAGGTGGCCTTGTCGATGTCGGTGCCGACTTCGAAGGTGACGGTGATCGTGGTCTGGCCGTTCGACGAGGAACTGGAGTTGAAGTACAGCATCTTCTCCAGGCCGGAGAGCTGCTCCTCGATCGGGCCCGCCACGGCCTTGGACAAGGTTTCGGCCGAGGCGCCCGGATAGGTGGCGGTGATGCTGACGGTGGGTGGTGCGATCTCGGGGTACTGCGCGATCGGCAGGATCTTGAGGGAGACCAGCCCGGCCAGCACGATGATGATGGAGAGCACGGCGGCGAAGATCGGCCGCTCGATGAAGAAGCGTGAAAACATCGGGGCGCTCCGCTTCAGCGTGAGGCGGCAGCCGCCGGGGCCGACGCGGCCTCGGACGGGCGCACCATCAACGGCGCGCCGGGGCGCAGCTTGAGCAGGTTGTCGATGACGACCGCGTCGCCATCCTTCAGGCCCTTGCGCACCGCCCAGTCGGCACCGACCCAGCTGCCCACCTCCACCGGCGTGGGCGTGGCCTTGCCGTCCTGGATGGTCCAGACCATCTTGCCGCGGTCACTGCTGACCACCGCCGCCTGAGGCACCAGCACCGCCGGCTCGGTGCCCGCCTGCACCTGCGCCCGCACGAACTGGCCCGGCAACAGCGCCAGTTCGGGGTTCGGGAACTCGGCGCGCAAGGCCACCGTACCCAGCCGCGCATCGACGCTGCTGCCCTTGAAGTTCAGCTTGCCGATGCCGTTGATCGGCTTGCCGTCACTCGACAGCAGGCGCACCGCGGCCGCACCATGGGCGCCGCGCAGCAGGCCCTGCTCGGTCTCGGACAATGAGAAACGCACCCAGATCGGATCGGTCTGGGTGATGTGGGTGAGCAGGCCGTCGGTGGCGCCGACCAGGCTGCCCTCGGATTTTTCGGCCCGCCCGACGATGCCGCCAATGGGCGCCGTGACCGCGGTGTACGACAGGTTGAGTTCGGCCTCCCGCACCCGTGCCCGGGCTGCCGCGAGCGTGCCTTCGCTCAGGCGCTGGGTGGTCGTGGCATCGTCGTATTCACGCTGGCTGATCGCCTGCTCGGCGGCCAGCGGCTTGAGCCGCGTGGCTTCGCGCCGCGCCTGTTCGGCACGCGCTTCTTCCTGGGCGAGCGAGGCACGCGCCTGCGCCAGCGCGATCTCGAACGGCGCACGTTCGATGGCGAACAAGGGTGCGCCCCGCTTCACCCGCTCGCCTTCGGCATAGGACTGCTTCTGGATCAGGCCACCGACACGGGCGCGGATGTCGACTTCCTTCGAACCCTCGGTCTGGCCGACCGCGTCGATCAGCACCGGCACCGGCTCGAGCTTTGCCACGCGCACACCCACCGGCATCGCTGGCGGCGGACCGCCCGCGCCAGCGCCACCCGCCCCTGCCGCAGCGGGTTGTTTCGCCGGCCCGCAAGCCGACAAACCGGCAACGACGACCAAGGTGGCAAGACGCCGCGAATGCGATGAGAAAAATGCTGGCATGGTGAACCCGGGAAAGGCATGACAAGAAGAGGGGAGCGCGGCGACCGTCTGAGGCCCCGTGTGAAGAACATCACGAAACGCGCGAGGGTTAACTCTAAGGCCTATTGCGCATTCGTGCTGGCGACCACCTCGGCCGGCGGCGCGGCGTGTCAGGACGGCGCGGTATCGACCGCTGCCGCGGCACCCACGTCGACGCGCCCGGCTTCGATGCGCAACTGGCGGTCGCAGCGCGCCGCGATGCTGCGGTCGTGCGTCACCAGCACCAGGGCCGTGCCGGCCTCGCGGTTCAACTCGAACATCAGCGCCATCACGGTTTCGCCGGTGGCGAAATCGAGGCTGCCGGTCGGCTCGTCGGCCAGCAGCACCGCCGGCCGCACGACGAAGGCGCGTGCCAGTGCGACGCGCTGCTGCTCGCCACCCGACAACACCTTCGGGTAGTGGCGCAGGCGCTCGCCGAGGCCGACACGCTTGAGCATGTCGGTGGCCAAGGCACGCGCGTCGTGGCGGCCTTGCAGTTCGAGCGGGAGCATCACGTTTTCGAGCGCCGTCAGGTTGCCGAGCAACTGGAAGCTCTGGAACACGAAGCCGAGCTTCTGTGCACGCACCGCCGCGCGGGCGTCTTCATCGAGCGCGAACAGATCGACACCGGCGAGTCGCACGGTGCCGGTGGTCGGTGTGTCGAGCCCGGCGATGATGGACAGCAAGGTGCTCTTGCCCGAGCCCGACGCGCCGACGATGGCGGCCGAGTGCCCCGGGGCGAGCGTGAAGTCAATCTCGTGGAGTATCGTCAACGTGCCTGTCGAGTCCTGCACCTGCTTGGTGATGCGCTCGACGGCGATGATGGGTTCGGACATGGATGACGTTGTACTGATGGGGACGACCCGCCGTGAAATGCTGGCGCACTGTACCGTGCTTGCCCTCGCGGCGTGCACCGGTGCCGGCCATGCCGCGGCGCCAACGGCGGCCAAAGGCCGGGCGGGGCAACTCGTGCTGGTGGTGGGCGACAGCCTGTCGGCCGAGTACGGCCTGGCGCGCGGCAGCGGCTGGGTGGCGCTGCTCGAACGGCGCATCGCAGAACAGGGCATCGCAGCAACCGTCGTGAACGCCAGCATCAGCGGCGACACGACCTCGGGCGGCCGCTCACGCCTGGCCGCGCTGCTGAAGCTGCATCGACCGACACTCGTGGTGCTGGAACTCGGCGCCAACGACGCCTTGCGCGGCCTGCCACTCGCGATGACACGCGACAACCTCGCGCAGATGGCCGCGGCGGCCCGGCAGGCCGGCGCGAAGGTGCTGGTCGTCGGCATGCAGGTGCCGCCGAACTACGGGCGCAAGTACAGCGATGATTTTGCGGCCCTGTTCGCGGACGTGGCCCGCGGCGCGGACGCGGCCCTGGTGCCCTTCCTGCTCAAGGGTGTGGCCGACGTGCCCGGCGCGGAGGTGCTGTTCCAGGCCGACCGTATCCACCCGCGGGCCGAGGCGCACCCGACGATTCTGGGCAATGTCTGGCCGGTGCTGCGGCCGCTGCTGATGTAGCGAGGGAGCTACTGCGCGTCGCGCGGGCCGCGTTCTCCATGCGCACGCTTGCGCAGCAGCTCGGGATCGACTTCGCGGCCCCGGCCTTCTTGCGGTGCCGCGTCCTGCGGCTGACGCTGCTGCTGTTGCGGCGGGTGAATGCGAACCCGCTCGCGTTCCGGCGGCTGGGCGGGCTGCGCCGGTCGAACCGGTGGCGCCGCCGGCGGGGGCGCGGGCTGGGCTGCTTGCGGCGGGCGCTGCGGCGCGGGCGCGGCGGCTTGCGGCGG
>JANYJL010000168.1 GCA_025361845.1 Rhizobacter sp. | reverse complement strand
GGCGACCTTGTCGATCGAGGCCTGCCCCGCGATGCCGATGGCGGTGAGCGCGTGGTAGATGCCCCAGACCGTGCCGAACAGGCCGATGAACGGGGCGGTGGAGCCCACAGTGGCCAGGAACGCCAGACCATCCTGCAGACGACTTTGCACTTCGTCGACACTGCGCTGCACGCTCATCGTCACCCAGGTGTTGCGGTCGATGTTCTCGGTCAGCGTGCCTTCATGGTGGTCACTGGCCTCCATGCCCGATTCGGCGATGAAGCGGAACGCGCTGCCATCCTTCAGCGTCTTCGCACCGTCATGAAGGGTGGCAGCCTTGAAGAAGCCCGTGCGCGCGGCCTTCGCTTCGCCGCTGATCTTCAGGCTCTCGTAGAGCTTGGTGATCAGGATGTACCAGCTGCCCATGCTCATCAGCACCAGGATGATCAGCGTGCCTCGCGCGACGAAGTCGCCTTGCTCCCAGAGCGCTGACAGGCCGTAAGGGTTGTCGACGGTTTCCTTGGTCGTCGTCGCGCCCGAGGTCATCGCGGTGGCTTCGGAGGCCTTGCCATCCTGCGCGATGGCCTGCCGCGGTGCGGCTAACAAGGTGGCGGCCAGCGCCAGCACGGCGATGAAGAAGCTGAAGCGTTTGATCATGGGGGGACTCCTGCGGCGAGCGCGTTCTGATGTCGGGAAAGTGAGCGAGGCGTCGCTCAATTGATCTTGAATGAAAACTCTTGGGGAACGTCTGTGAAGTCTCCAGGGCAGAGGTACTCTGCAACGGCTGCTTCGATGGCGGCGATCACGGCTCTTTTTACCTTGCGATCGACGTTGGGCACAAAGGTCTGCTTCACGACATCCATCTTCGTGATCTTGCCGCCCTGAATGGTGTAGCTGACATTGATCGTTGCCGACACTGTCACGTCGACTCCCGGCACTTCGGGCTTGACGACCTTGGTGCAAATCGCCCCGACGGTCTGAGCCACCGGCTTGGGCGGCGGCGCGGGCAACGCCGGTGGCGGAGGCGCTGCAGCCACTGGCACTTGCGGCGACGTCGGTGGCGGCGGGGCAATGATCACAGGCGCGGGCGGCGGCGTCGGCGTCGCCACAATTGTTGGCTGTGCTTGTGGCGGTACCGCGATCTGCACCTCCGGTGGCGGGATGAATGGCGGCGGTGGCGCCTCGAGCCTCGGCGGTGGCGGTACGACTATTTCAGGCGGCGGTGGCGGCTTCTTGACTTCCTCGATCACTTTCGTCTCGATGGGCGCGCGAACGACATCGACAACCTTCTTGGCCAGCCCCGTGACCAAGGCATAGACGATCGCGACGTGCAGCAGGACTACAAATGCCATGCCAACAAGGTGGCGCCGCGGGTCCGCCTGTCGCTTCGAAAAATCCATGCCCAGGGGCCTCCAATTCGGCGAGAAACTATCTGAAAACGAGAGGACGAATTCCACCAACGGCCGCGCGCCGCTCGCACCTGATTTCGTCAGGTCTGCATAGAAGCGCAGAACCGGATTCTGATTCAGCGGATTCGAAAGGCGGCGGGCTCAGTTGCCCAGCAACAGGCACTGGGTTTGGCGACAACGCGGGTACGACCTATCCTATCGCGATCGTCTCTTGAGCACGCCATCAGTCGCTCTCGACATGCAGCTAACCCGATTGCCGGCATGCACAAGCGGCAACCGAGTTCACCCACCTTTGCCCTGCGGCAATTCCACCGACGCTTAGAACTTGGCGGTTGCGTTCAGAAAGAACGTGCGGCCACGCGGATCGAAGTAGCGGCCGTCCCACCCAACTTCCTGGCCACGGTAATTGCCGCCTTGCGAGAAAACGAACGGTGGGTTCTTGTCTGTCACATTCAAGATGCCGAAGTTGATCCCGACTATTTTGGTGGCCTGGAAAGTCGAGTCCCAGTCAAGTGTGTAGAACGCCTTCACTTTGACACGGTAACCGTCTTTGGTGTTACCCGCGTTCGGCCCGGTTTCGATGTTCGGATCGGTCGCGCTGTCCTGATAGCCGGATTGGAAGTTCACGGTGAGCGTGTTGCTCCAGTTGCCGACATCCACTGTGTTGATGAACTTGCCTTTCCATCGGAACGCCACCGTGTCGATGTCATCCTTGCCTGCCAAGTCGGAGTAATACTTTCCGCCATTGTCGAACTGCTGCTTCGACTGAAGCATCAGGGTGGCAATCAGGCTCGAATTCCACCTCGCACCATCCAGATTCGTCACCGCATTGGCGCTGAAATCAATCCCGGTGAAGACGGCTTTGCCGAGGTTTTCGTTGGGTTGATAGAAGGCGAGTAGTCGCTTCTGCGTGAGCGGATCTGTGAACACAGTGAAGTACTTCTCGTACTTCAGCGGATCGGCAAATACCAGCTGCTCCGGCTTCTGGCGGATCTGGTCCGAGATGTGCACTGTCCAGAAGTCCGCACCGACACGTGTGTTTGCCGTTGGCTCGAACGCGATACCGAAGGTCAGTTGCTTGGACTTCTCCGGCTTGAGCGACGAAGAGCCTTCTGCAAACTGCTGGAATTGCGCGCCGGAGTCGCAAATCACGGTCTTGCCGGTCGATGCAGTAAGGTGGTTCGCGATGGTCTGCAAATCCGGAGTGCCAGCGGCCGAGCAATCGTAGGTGTCGGTGGTCACGCCGAAGCCCTGAAGCGGGGCATTGATCTGCGCCAATGATGGCGCGATGTAGCCAGTACCGAAAGACCCGCGCAGCAGAACGCTCTTGCTCGGCTGATAGCGAAGCGCCAGCTTGCCATTCAGCGAATTGCCGAAATCGTTCTGACGATCAAAGCGCAAAGACGTCGTGGCTTCCAGTGCCTTGGTCACAGGCAGCCCCAACTCGCCAAAAAAGCCGAAGGTTCTGCGTTGCGCGTTGTACGAGGGTTGGATACCCGAATCACCGAAACGCTGATCAACCACGGTGTCGGTACAAAGTTTGCCCGAAGCACTGCAAGGATTGCCATCAGCATCAACCTGATACGTCAGCTTGCCCCCCAATAGATCGGACGTCCGCGCCTTCAGCGCCTCGCGCATCAGGTTCACGCCAAGGGCCAGTTGAATTGGTCCGCCAGGCAAGTTGCCGATTTCCTTGGTTCCTTGGGCGCTGAGAACGTCAAGATTGGCCTTCCCGCCATTCCAGTACCCGACGACCTTGGCCGCGTTCGCCGCCGCCAAACCCTGAGCCGTCTGTTCGCCAAGGTTGAGGAATTGATTGAAGCCGTTGAAAGCGAGTGCCGCCACGCCCGAATTGGAGGCCCAGCCGCCACCAAGCGAATCGGCAACCTTGTTCTGGGAATGAACCCAGGAGGTGCTGAAATCGATGCCGTTCACCGTCCCATCCAAGTTGGTAACGAAGTGCGCGCTCTGGATCTCGTTCACGTCGGTTCGCTTGCCCAATTCGGTGAATCGAAGGTTCGAGTCCATCGAGTTCGGGTTGAACGTGTCAACCAGCGCCGGATCACCCGCCCCAGGCAGGACGCCGATGGGGTAGTAGCCTTGGGACTTGGCCAGCGCGAGTGCCGTGTTGTAGGCAGGGGTACCGGGAATGACCGGAATCTCTCCCGGCGGCGGCGCGATCCGAGCGGTGCTGGTCGTCTTGCCCAGCAGCAGTTCGCTGGACCACCGGAGATCGGCTGTCAGTTGCTTGTCGAACGAGAGGTAGCCATTCAAACGTTCGCGGTCAGGGTAGATCTCCAGCTGGCTGGTGAAGTCGTAGCGGCAAGATGTCCCGGACTTGACGTGATATGGCGGACAAACTCCATTCGCCGCGAGATAGGGGTTGATTCGCGCGACCGGATTGTCAGCCGCATCGTATAAATTGAGATTGGCTGGAACGGAACGTTTCGAAGTCGCATTGCCCGTATCGACGCTGAGCAGTTCGCCAGACTCGTCGGTATAGCTCACCAAGCCCGTCTTCGCGAAGCTTCTTTGTGTGGCCGCCATGTTGCCGCGCTGGTCGTAACCCAGGGCGAAGCTGAGGTTGTAGCCGTCTTTCGCCAGATCGCCGATACCGCGTGACACGTTCCATCGGAACTCTTCTGCGCCGCCGTGTTGAGGGTTGGAAAATCCGATCGTCATTGTCCCCTCGTCGGCACGCTTTGACGTGATGAAGTTGACCACGCCAGCCACGGCATCGGCGCCATACAGTGCCGAAGCCCCGTCAGTCAGGATTTCGATCCGTTCGATGGCGGACACCGGCAGGCTGTTCAGATCGACTCCGTTCAGCGAACCCGTTACGGCTTGACCGCCGAGTTTTGCGACGCGATGCCCGTTCAGCAAGACCAACGTCCGCGTTTCGCCGATGTTGTGGATGGACACGCCGTTGAAGCCGTAGGTTGTTCCACCGACAGCCGATCCTTCAGAGGTCGAGTTCTGCATCGCCGGCAAGCGCTGAAGCAGGTCGGTGGTACTGGTCGCGCCGGACTTCTCGATGTCTTTCCTGGAGATCGTCTGAATCGGCAACGCCGTCTCGCTGACGATGCGTTTGATGGCCGAGCCCGTGACTTCAACACGCTCCAGTTCCTGACCGAATGCGGGCGTGCCACTCAGCGCAACCGCGCCTCCGAATGCCACCACGATGCTGGAACAGAGCTTCGTTCTTCTGAACATGTGATCTCCTGTGGATACTGAAAGGTTGATCGACTGACCCGGTCATCGAGCAATTCACATGCCGACCTTGTAAGGCGACGATGAACTGACTGCAAAGACATGTGAAACCATTGTGTTCACCGCCCGCATTTGCGCCTCTAGGGTATTCCTGGGAGCCGCAAACCCCAGTGCTCGCCGCGGCTGAGCCGAAAATAGAACGATCGTGCGGAACGCCAGCTTTGGCGCGGGTTTGCGTGCCGCGCCGCCGCGGCAATGGCAGCAAACGCAAGTGCGGCGAGCCGACCGCATTGCGGGTTTTCCTAGCGCTTGTTGCTCGCTGTCGTTGGTGTTCGGCAACAGCCACACCAGCTTCCGCGCACGGCGGCGGCGCGCTGCCGAAAGATCAATGGGCGCGCGCGACCCTCGGCACCGCCGCCAGCAAGGTGCGCGTGTACGCCGATTGCGGGCGCGTAAGCACCGCCTCGGCCTCACCCGCTTCTTCGATGCGCCCGCGCTGCATCACCGCCACGTGGTCGGCGATGTACTCGACCACGCCGATGTTGTGGGTGATGAAGAGGTACGACACCCCCAGCTCGCGCTGCAAGCTGCGCAGCAGGTTCAGGATCTGGGCCTGCACCGACACATCGAGCGCCGAGGTCGGCTCGTCGCAGACGATCAGCCGCGGCTGCACCGCGAGCGCACGGGCGATGGCGATGCGCTGGCGCTGGCCGCCCGAGAACTCGTGCGGGTAGCGCTGCAGCGCATCGCGCCGCAGGCCGACCTGGTCGATGATGCGCTCCAGGCTCGCGCGCCGCGCGCCGGCATCCATCTCGGGTCGCAAGGCCAGCAGGCCTTCTTCGAGGATGTCGAATACGCGCATGCGCGGGTCGAGCGAGGCGAACGGGTCCTGGAAAATGATCTGCACGCCGCGGCGCGCTTCGCGCAGCGTTTCGCCTTCGAGCGTGAACAGGTCCTGGCCCTTGAACGCCGCCTGGCCTTCGACCACGGCGACATGGCGCAGCAACTGCACGATCGCCTTGCCCGTGGTCGTCTTGCCGCAGCCCGATTCGCCGACGAGGGCGAGCGTCTGGCCGGCGCGGATGCTGAAGGACACTTTGTCCACCGCGGTGAACGCACCATGCGCCCGTTGCAACAGACCGCTGCGGATCGGGAAGTGCACGCTGAGTTCGTGCACGTCGAGCAGCAGTTCGGTTCTGGCGTCGATGACGCTGGCGCGCGGCGCTTCGGCCACGCGGGCTGTCGCGGCGGCACCCTCTTCCCAGGCCTGCACGCCGCTGGCGTCGCGGTAGAGCAGGCAGCGCACGCTGCGCGGTGGCGGGCCGGCCAGCTCGGTGATGGCGGGCGCGGTCGCATGGCATTCATCACGCGCGCGGTCGCAGCGCGGCGCGAAGCGGCAGCCGGTGAACTGCTGCCACATCGGCGGCACGGTGCCGCCGATGGCCGCGAGCGTGTCGCCGCGCTTGGCCGCATCGGGCAAGGCCCGCATCAGGAGGCGTGCATACGGATGCTTCGGCGCGCGGAAAAATTCGTCGGCGCTTGCCACTTCGATGATCTGCCCGGCATACATCAACGCCACCTGCTGGGCCATGCCCGAGACCACGGCGAGGTCGTGCGTGATGAGCAACAGGCCCATGCCTTGCTCACGTTGCAGGTCGCGCAGCAGGTCGAGGATCTGCGCCTGGATCGTCACGTCGAGCGCGGTGGTCGGTTCGTCGGCGAC
>JANYJL010000321.1 GCA_025361845.1 Rhizobacter sp. | reverse complement strand
CCACGTGCTGCGCAGCGGGCAGCACTGCGGGCTCGAAGTCACCGCGCACCGCCACCCCGAAGGCGGGCTGGTGGTCGAGATCGAGCCGATCGAGGCGTTGCTCCACGAGGCCGAATCGGTCGGTGACCACGACACGCTGTTGCTGCAACAACTCGCCGAAGGCGTGCAGAGTTTCAGCAATGCGTCCGGCGTCGGGGTGCTGGCCGATGCGGCCGTCAAGACCTTCCGCGACATGACCGGCTACGACCGCGTGATGGTCTACAAGTTCGACCCCGACGGCCACGGAAAAATCATCGCCGAGGCGCGCGACCCGCGGCTCGAACCCCTGCTCGGCCACCGCTACCCCGCCTCCGACATTCCGCAGCGCGCGCGCCAGCTCTACATCCGCAACCGCGTGCGCGTGCTGGTCGATGCGACCTACGAGCCGGTGCCCCTGGTGCCGAGCCTGCTGCCGCTGACCGGCAAGGATCTCGACATGTCGCTGTGCCACCTGCGCAGCATGTCGCCGCTGCACACGCAGTACCTGAAGAACATGGGCGTGACGGCCACCCTGGTGGCCTCGCTCGTGCGCGATGGCCAGCTGTGGGGCCTGGTGGCGGCGCATCACTACCAGCCGCGCAAGCTGCGTTATTCGGTGCGGGCGGCGTCGGAGTTGCTGGCGGAAGTGATCTCGACCCGCATCGCCGCGATCGAGAACTACGCACACGCCCAGGTCGCGCTGCTGGTGCGCCGGCTCGAGCAGCGCCTGGTCGAGGCGACGTCCACCGAAGGTGACTGGCGTCTCGCGCTGTTCCGCAACCCGCGCACCCTGTTGCAGCCGCTCGATGCGACCGGCGCAGCGCTGTTCCACGACGGCGAAATCCTCACCCTCGGCGAAGCCCCGTCGACGCCCGAGTTGCGCGCCTTGCTGGAGTGGGTCGATGCGAAGTATGTCGAGGCGCCCTTCCACTCGGCCTCGGTCGGCAAGGACAAGCCGGCGCTCGCCTCCCTCACGCCCATCGCCAGCGGCGTGCTGGCGGTGAAGCTCTCGACCTCGCGGCCCGACTACCTGATGTGGTTCCGCAAGGAGCAACTGCAAAGCGTCACCTGGGCCGGCGACCCGAAGAAGGTGGTGATCGGCAACGACCCGCGCGAGCTCTCGCCGCGACGCTCCTTCGCGGCCTGGTCCGAGATCGTGCGTGGCACCGCGCTGACCTGGTCCAGCACCGAGCTGGCCTTGGCGCGCGCCATCGGCACGGCGCTCGTCGACATCATCCTGCAGGTGCATGCGGTGCGGCTGCTGATCGCCGAACACCAGCTCGGCCAGACCCGCGCCACGGTGCAGAGCTCGGCCGAGCCGGTCGCGATTGCCGATGCAGCGGGGCGTTTGCTGTTGCCCAACGCGGCCTTCCTGCGGTTGGTGGGCCGCAGCCCGGAGGATTTGAACAACCTGGCCGACATCGCCGCGCTGTTCACCCAGCCCGAGTTCGTGCGCCTCACGCTCGCCTCCTTGCGTACTGCGCACCAGCCCTGGCGCGGCGAACTGGCGCTGTCGCGCACCGATGGCAGCGCGTTGCCCGTGATGGTGCGCGCCGAGGTCGTGCCCGGCCGCGATGGCGCGGTGCTGGGCTTCATCCTGATAGCCATCGACCTGAGCGACAGCAAACGTGCCGATGCAGCGCGGCAGCACCTGGAGCAATCGCTGTCGCTGGTGCCGACGGCCCGCGAATCCGATCAGGTTGTCAGCGCGATCCTCACGAACGCGAGCCTCGCTGCGATGGACATCACCGATGGCCCGGGCGGCCCGGCGGTGGCGCCCTTGCTCGAAGAACTGGAAGTGTCGACCGCACGCGCCACGGCGCTGTACGGTCAGATCCGCAGCTTCGTCGGCAAGGCCTGAGCGGGCGCGAGCGCCAGCTCGTTGAACAAGTCGACGTGCAGGCCGAAGGCCGTGCGCGCCTCGGCCACCAGGGCATCGATGCGTTCCGGCGATGCGGCCAGCGCGGCCAGGCCGGCGCGGAACGCGTGCAGATGCGCTTTGACCGCAGCGCTGTCACCGAAGCCGTAGAAGCTTGAGCCCGCGTCGGCGGCCAGCCCGTAACGCCGCGCCACGATCTGGCGCAGCATCTGCCCGCCGCTCAGGTCGCCGAGGTAACGCACGTAGGCGTGGGCCACCAGCAGCGCGGGCTGGGTGGTGTCGAGGTCTTGCAGGCGAGCGATGTAGGTTTGCGTCGTGGGCTGCACAGCAAAACGCGCTGCCCAGCCGGGGCCATGCAATGCGGCCAGGTCGTCGGCCAGGCTGGCCTGCCTGAACAGGGCCGGGAAGACCACCGGCGCCACATCGGCGTGCGTCGCGTGGCGTGTCAACGCCGACTCCATCGCCGCATACAGCGCATGCAGATTGCGCAGCAGCGCGCAGTAGCGGTCCAGCGCCAACTCGCCGCGCAGCAGGGCCGGCATGATGCCGGCGCGCTCGGCCGTGGTGTGCAGGTCTTTCGTCTCGGCGCGCAGGCGCTCGCTCAAGACCAGGCTCATCCGGCGTCTCCACTTGCGTGTGCGGTCACGGGCGCCACCGGCACCTGCCGCAGCAGCGGCGCATCGTGCTCGCGCAGGTGCTTCTCGCCTTCTTCGATCAGGTAGTAGCGAAAGGCCTCGGCCGCGGGCGAGAGCAGTTTCGACAGCAGGTGCACCAGGTTCCAGGTGCGCATGATCGGCGTGCCCTCGACATCGACAATGTGCATCAGCTCGCTGCGCACTTCGAGCCCCATCGTGTGCAGCGACAGGAAGCTGATGCCCATGCCGGCCATCACCGCCTGCTTGATGGTCTCGTTGCTCGACATCTCCATCGCGATGCGCGGTGTGACGCGGTGCTCGCGGAAAAAATCTTCCATCGCCTTGCGGGTGCCCGAGCCCGGCTCACGCACGATCAGCGGGAACGCTTCGAGCGCCTGCACCGGCACACTTTCCGCCCGCTGCAACGGGTGGTCAGGCGGGCAGATGAACACGAGCGGGTGCGCGGCAAAGGGCTCGGCGCTGGTTGCCATTTCCTTCGGCGGGCGGCCCATCACGGCCAGGTCGATCTCATTGCCGTGCAACAGCGTCAGCAACTGCTCGCGGTTGCCGGTCACTTGCAAGCGCACTTCGACACCCGGGTGCTCGACGTGGAAGCGCGCCAGCAAACGCGGGATGAAGTACTTCGCGGTACTGACCAGGCCGATGTTGAGCACACCGGCCTCGACACGCTTGAAGCGCGCCATCGCGTCTTCCGTGTCCTTCAGCGTCGAGATCAGGCGCTTCGCGTAGACCAAAAAATACTCGCCCGTCGTCGTCAGCGAAATCGTGCGGCCCTGGCGATCGAACAACGGCAGGCCGACCGCAGCCTCGAGTTCCTTCACCTGCATCGTCACCGCCGGTGGCGTGAGGTGCAGCGCTTCGGCCGCGCGCACGAAGCTGAGCTTGCGCGCAACCTCGGTGAAAACCCGCAGCTGTCGGAACGTCACGTTCTTCATTCAGCGCTTCTGAATCGAAAGCGAAGGAACATTGAATTTACCTTAGTTGACTCGCTACCTACAGTGACCTCACCCCTACCCATAACCCGCAGTCAACGAGGAGCCGATGTGAGCCCAAGCACAGACGACAAGATGATCACCGATGGAAAGAAGCGCTACAGCGCCGGTGTTCTCAAGTACAAGCAGATGGGCTACTGGCAGCCCGACTACGTGCCGAAGGAAACCGACGTGATCGCGCTGTTCCGCATCACGCCGCAAGAAGGCGTCGATTCCGAAGAGGCTGCCGCGGCCGTGGCCGGTGAATCGTCCACCGCCACCTGGACGGTGGTGTGGACCGACCGCCTGACTGCGTGCGAGGTCTACCGCGCCAAGGCCTACCGCGTCGACGCGGTGCCCAACACCGGCGTGGGCACCAAGACCGAAGCGCAGTACTTCGCCTACATCGCCTATGACCTCGACTTGTTCGAAGGCGGCTCGATCGCCAACCTCACCGCATCGATCATCGGCAACGTCTTCGGCTTCAAGGCGGTGAAGGCACTGCGCCTGGAAGACATGCGCATTCCGGTCGCCTACCTCAAGACCTTCCAGGGCCCGGCCACCGGCGTCATCGTCGAGCGTGAACGGCTCGACAAGTTCGGCCGCCCGCTGCTCGGCGCCACGACCAAGCCGAAGCTCGGCCTCTCGGGCCGCAACTACGGCCGCGTCGTCTACGAAGGCCTGAAGGGCGGCCTCGATTTCATGAAGGACGACGAGAACATCAACTCGCAACCCTTCATGCACTGGCGTGACCGGTTCCTCTATTGCATGGAAGCCGTCAACAAGGCGAGTGCGGCCAGCGGCGAGGTGAAGGGCCACTACCTGAACGTGACCGCCGGCACGATGGAAGAGATGTACGCCCGTGCCGAGTTCGCCAAGAGCCTGGGCTCGGTGATCATCATGATCGACCTGGTGATCGGCTACACCGCGATCCAGAGCATGGCGCTGTGGGCCCGCAAGAACGACATGATTCTTCACCTGCACCGCGCGGGCAACAGCACCTACTCGCGGCAGAAGAACCACGGCATGAACTTCCGCGTGATCTGCAAGTGGATGCGCATGGCGGGTGTGGACCACATCCTATGGGCCACTGCTGATGATTGAAAGCGGAATGGAAAAGAAAACCGGTGGTTTGATTGTATCACTCAGCC
>JANYJL010000320.1 GCA_025361845.1 Rhizobacter sp. | reverse complement strand
CCTTCCGCCACCACCGACCGCGAAATCGCCGTCGCCACAGAACAGGGCCTGTACGCCGCCTCGAACGAACACGACGCCTGCGGGGTGGGCTTCGTCGCCCACATCAAGGGCCAGAAGGCGCACAGCATCGTCCAGATGGGTCTGAAGATCCTCGAGAACCTCGACCACCGCGGCGCAGTGGGTGCTGACAAGCTGATGGGCGACGGCGCCGGCATCCTGATCCAGATTCCGGACGAGTACTACCGCTCCGAGATGGCGCTGCAAGGCATCGAGCTGCCGCCGCCTGGCGAATACGGCGTCGGCATGATCTTCCTGCCGAAGGAACACGCTTCGCGGCTGGCCTGCGTGCAGGAACTGGAGCGTGCCGTGAAGGCCGAAGGGCAGGTGCTGCTCGGCTGGCGCGACGTGCCGGTCGATACCGAGATGCCGATGTCGCCGACCGTCCGCAAGAAGGAGCCGATCCTCAAGCAGATCTTCATCGGCCGCGGCCACGACGTGATCGTGCCCGATGCGCTGGAACGCAAGCTCTACGTGATCCGCAAGACGGCGTCGAGCGCGATCCAGGCGCTGAAGCTCACGCACAGCCGCGAGTACTACGTGCCCAGCATGAGCTGCCGCACCATCATCTACAAGGGCCTGCTGCTGGCCGACCAGGTGGGCCAGTACTACAAGGACTTGCAAGACCCGCGCGTGGTCTCTGCCCTGGCCCTCGTGCACCAGCGTTTCTCGACCAACACCTTCCCCGAGTGGCCGCTCGCGCACCCGTACCGCATGGTCGCGCACAACGGCGAGATCAACACCGTCAAAGGCAACTTCAACTGGATGCGCGCGCGTGAGGGCGTGATGAAGTCGCCCGTGCTCGGCGACGATTTGCAGAAGCTTTACCCGATCAGCTTCGAAGGCCAGAGCGACACGGCCACCTTCGACAACGCGCTCGAGCTGCTGGTGATGAGCGGCTACTCGCTCGCGCACGCCGCGATGATGATGATCCCGGAAGCCTGGGAGCAGCACACGACGATGGACGAGCGCCGCCGCGCGTTCTACGAATACCACGCCGCCATGCTGGAACCGTGGGACGGCCCCGCCGCGATGGTCTTCACCGACGGCCGCCAGATCGGCGCCACGCTCGACCGCAACGGCCTGCGCCCGACGCGTTACCTGATCACCGATGACGACCTGGTGGTCGGCGCTTCGGAATCCGGCGTGCTGCCCTTCGCCGAAAACAAGATCGTCAAGAAGTGGCGCCTGCAGCCCGGCAAGATGCTGCTGATCGACCTCGAACAAGGCCGCATCATCGAAGACGAAGAACTGAAGAACCAGTTCGCGTCGGCCAAGCCGTATCGGCAGTGGATCGAGAGCGTGCGCGTGAAGCTGGAAGACACACCCTTCGAGCCCGAGACCGCCTCCTTCACCGAATCCCTTCTCGACCGCCAGCAGGCCTTCGGCTATACGCAGGAAGACATCAAGTTCCTGATGAGCCCGATGGCGCAGGCCGGCGAAGAAGGCATCGGCTCGATGGGCAACGACTCGCCGCTGGCCGTGCTGTCGGACAAGAACAAGCCGCTCTACAACTACTTCAAGCAGTTGTTCGCGCAGGTCACGAACCCGCCGATCGACCCGATCCGCGAAGCGATCGTGATGTCGCTCGTGTCCTTCATCGGCCCGAAGCCGAACCTGCTCGACATCAACGCGGTGAACCCGCCCATGCGGCTCGAAGTGCCGCAGCCGATCCTCGACTTCGACGACATGGCGCGCTTGCGCCAGATCGAGAAGCACACCGGTGGCAAGTTCAAGAGCTACACGCTCGACATCACCTACCCGCTGGCCTGGGGTGATGAAGGCGTGGAAGCCAAGCTCGCCTCGCTGTGCGCCGAGAGCGTGGACGCGATCAAGAGTGGCCACAACATCCTGATCGTCAGCGACCGCAAGATGGACCGCGAGCATGTCGCGATTCCTGCGCTGCTGGCCTTGTCGGCCGTGCACCAACACCTCGTGCGCGAAGGCCTGCGCACGACCGCCGGCCTCGTCGTCGAGACGGCTTCGGCGCGCGAAGTGCATCACTTCGGCGTGCTCGCAGGCTACGGCGCGGAAGCGATCCACCCCTACCTCGCGATGGAAACCCTGGCCTCCTTGCACAAGGAACTGCCCGGCGACCTGAGCGCCGAAAAGGCGATCTACAACTACGTGAAGGCGATCGGCAAGGGTCTGTCCAAGATCATGTCGAAGATGGGTGTGTCGACCTACATGAGCTACTGCGGCGCGCAGTTGTTCGAGGCCATCGGCCTGGAAAAGGACCTCGTCACCAAGTACTTCCGCGGCACCGCCAGCCAGGTCGGCGGCATCGACGTGTTCGCGGTCGCCGAAGAAGCGGTGCGCATGCACACCGCTGCCTTCGGTGACGACCCGGTGCTTGCCAGCATGCTTGACGCCGGTGGTGAATACGCCTGGCGCGTGCGCGGTGAAGAGCACATGTGGACGCCCGACGCGATCGCCAAGCTGCAGCACAGCGCGCGCTCGAACAAGTTCGAGACCTACAAGGAATACGCGCAGATCATCAACAACCAGTCGCAGCGCCACATGACGCTGCGCGGACTGTTCGAGTTCAGGCTCGACCCGAGCAAGGCGATCCCGATCGACGAGGTGGAGCCCGCTTCCGAGATCGTCAAGCGCTTCGCCACCGGCGCGATGTCGCTCGGCTCGATCTCGACCGAAGCGCACAGCACGCTGGCCGTCGCGATGAACCGCATCGGCGGCAAGAGCAACACCGGGGAAGGCGGCGAAGACCCGGCGCGCTATCGCAACGAGATGAAGGGCATCCCGATCGTCGCCGGCACCAAGGCGAGCGACGTGCTCGGCCCGAACGTGATCACGGTCGACTACGAGTTGCAGGCCGGCGATTCGATGCGCAGCAAGATCAAGCAGGTCGCGTCCGGCCGCTTCGGTGTGACCACCGAATACCTGTCGAGTGCCGATCAGATCCAGATCAAGATGGCGCAAGGCGCCAAGCCCGGCGAAGGCGGCCAGCTGCCCGGTGGCAAGGTCAGCGACTACATCGGCAAGCTGCGCCACTCGGTACCGGGGGTCGGCCTGATCTCCCCACCGCCGCACCACGACATCTATTCGATCGAGGATCTGGCGCAGCTCATCCACGACCTGAAGAACGCCAACAGCCGCGCCAGCATCAGCGTCAAGCTGGTCAGCGAAGTGGGCGTGGGCACTATCGCGACCGGTGTGGCGAAGGCCAAGGCCGACCACGTGGTGATTGCGGGCCACGACGGTGGCACGGGCGCGTCACCTTGGAGCTCGATCAAACACGCCGGCTCGCCCTGGGAACTGGGCTTGGCCGAGACGCAGCAGACCCTGGTGCTGAACCGCCTGCGCAGTCGCATCCGCGTGCAGGCCGACGGCCAGATGAAGACCGGCCGCGATGTCGTGATCGGCGCGCTGCTCGGTGCCGATGAGTTCGGTTTCGCGACCGCGCCGCTGGTGGCCGAGGGCTGCATCATGATGCGCAAGTGCCACCTCAACACCTGCCCCGTGGGGGTTGCCACGCAGGACCCGCTGCTGCGCGCCAAGTTCCAGGGCCGCCCGGAACACGTGGTGAACTTCTTCTTCTTCATCGCCGAAGAAGCGCGCAGCATCATGGCGCAACTCGGCATCAGGAAGTTCGACGACCTGATCGGCCGCGCCGACCTGCTCGACACCAAGAAGGGCATCGAACACTGGAAGGCCAAGGGCCTGGACTTCAGCCGCATCTTCCACCTGCCCGATGTGCCGGCCGATGTGCCGCGCCGGCAAGTTGAAACGCAGGACCACGGCCTGGCGCGCGCGCTCGACATGAAGCTGATCGAGAAGTGCATGCCCGCGCTCGAACGCGGCGAGAAGGTGCAGCTGATCGAAGAAGTTCGCAACGTCAACCGCACCGTCGGCGCGATGCTGTCGGGCGAGTTGATCCGCCGCCATCCGGACGGCCTGCCCGACCAGACCATCTTCATGCAGATGGAAGGCACGGGCGGCCAGAGCTTCGGCGCGTTCCTTGCCAAGGGCATCACGATCTACCTGATCGGCGACGCCAACGACTACACCGGCAAGGGCATGAGCGGCGGGCGCATCGCGATCAGGCCCAGCATCGAGTTCCGCGGCGAGGCCACCAGCAACATCATCGTCGGCAACACCGTGCTCTACGGCGCGACGAGCGGCGAGGCCTTTTTCCGCGGCGTGGCGGGCGAGCGCTTCGCGGTGCGCCTGTCGGGTGCGAGCGCGGTCGTCGAAGGCACCGGCGACCACGGTTGCGAGTACATGACCGGCGGCACCGTCGTCGTGCTCGGCCAGACCGGCCGCAACTTCGCCGCCGGCATGAGCGGCGGCATCGCCTACGTGTACGACGAGGACGGCAAGTTCGCCGAGCGTTGCAACACCTCGATGGTCTCGCTCGACAAGGTGCTGAGCGCCGCCGAACAGCAGGCCTCGATTGCCCAGGCGATTTGGCACAAGGGCCAGACCGACGAGGCCCTGCTCAAGCAGCAGATCGAGGACCACCACAAGTGGACCGGCTCGCTGCGCGCACGCCACATCCTCGACAACTGGAACGCCTCGCGCGCGAAGTTCGTCAAGGTGTTCCCGAACGAGTACAAGCGCGCGCTGGGCGAGATCAACGCCTCGAAGGAGACGGGTGCGACGATCGCCAAAGCGAAGGGCCCCGAGGCCAAGAGCAAGACCGTGCCCGCCAAATAAAACGCGAACAAGGAACGACGAACATCATGGGAAAAGTCACCGGCTTCATGGAGTACGAGCGTCTGGAAGAGGGCTACGAGCCCGTGCCGGCGCGGTTGAAGAACTACAAGGAATTTGTCATCGGCCTGAAGGAGCCCGAGGCCAAGGTGCAGAGCGCGCGCTGCATGGACTGCGGCACGCCCTTCTGCAACAACGGCTGCCCGGTCAACAACATCATTCCGGACTTCAATGACCTGGTGTATCGCGGCGACTGGAAGAATGCGCTCGCGGTGCTGCACTCGACCAACAACTTCCCCGAGTTCACCGGCCGCATCTGCCCCGCGCCCTGCGAGGCGGCCTGCACGCTGAACGTGAACGACGACGCGGTCGGCATCAAGAGCATCGAACACGCGATCATCGACCGCGGCTGGGCCGAGGGCTGGGTCGTGCCGAGGCCGCCGAAGGTGAAGACGGGCAAGAAGATTGCCGTGGTCGGCTCTGGTCCGGCCGGCATGGCGGCTGCGCAGCAGCTCGCGCGTGCAGGCCATGACGTGACGCTGTTCGAGAAGAACGACGCGATCGGCGGTCTGATGCGCTTCGGCATCCCCGACTTCAAGATGGACAAGAGCCACATCGATCGGCGTGTGACGCAGATGCAGGCCGAGGGCGTGACGATCCGCACCAACGTGCTGATTGGCGCGCTGCCCGAAGGCAGCAAGGTCACCAACTGGGCCAAGGAAACCATTGCAGCAGATCAGTTGAAAAAAGATTTTGACGCTGTGGTGCTCACCGGTGGTGCCGAGCAGTCGCGCGACCTGCCGGTTCCCGGCCGCGATCTCGATGGCGTTCATTTCGCAATGGAGTTCCTGCCGCAACAAAACAAGATCAATGCTGGCGACCAGCTCAAGGATCCGATCCGCGCCGAGGGCAAGCATGTTATTGTGATCGGCGGTGGC
>JANYJL010000296.1 GCA_025361845.1 Rhizobacter sp. | reverse complement strand
CGCTTGCTCGCCTCGCGCATGGGGCAGCTGAGCCACGGTGTCTCGGAGATGGCCGACTTCCTGATGTTGCAGACCCTCAACCGCGCCGAGCCGGTGCTGCGCCAGCATGCCGGCGCGCCGCATGTGCACCCGAACGATTTCTACCTCGCCTGCCTGCAGCTCGCCGGCGATCTCTCGACCTTCACGAACGAAGCGCGCCACCCGCCCGAGTACCCGCTCTACCGGCACGACGATCTGCACGCGACCTTCATGCCCGTGGTCGACGACCTTCGCCGCATGCTCTCGACCGTGCTCGAACGCAATGCCTTGCAGATCGACCTGGTCGACCGCAGCCACGGCGTGCGCACCGCCGTGCTGCCCGACCCCGAACTCGCACGCGACTCGAACCTCGTGCTCGCCGTCAATGCGCAGATGCCGACCGAGCACATCCGCCAGCGCTTCCCCGCACAGTCCAAGCTCGGCCCGGTCGACCGCATCCGCGATCTCGTGAACCTGCAACTGCCGGGCATCGGCCTGCGCGCGCTTCCCACCGCACCGCGGCAGTTGCCGTTCCACGCCGGCTTCCACTACTTCGAACTCGACCGCGGTGGCGACCTGTGGAAGCAGTTCGAACGCAGCGGCAGCCTGGCCCTGCACGTGGCGGGCGATTTCCCCGGGCTCGAACTCGAGCTGTGGGCGATCCGCCAGTGACCGGTCGGCCGGCGAGCACTAGCCGTTGAGCAGCAGCGATGGACCCCTCTTCGGTCAATGACCCGTTCGCCCAGCTCGACGAGCAGCGCACCTTCATCAAGCCCAACCCGGGCGGGCGTGGCAACCCGCCGCCCCCACCGGCCGAGCCGCCGCGTGATTTCGGCCGCGATGCCAGCCCCGCCGACGACGGCGCGGCACCCCCCAGCGGGCTGAACCCGCTCGTCTCGCTTGCCAACCGGCTGCTGCTGCTGGTGCCGCAACTGCGCGCGACACGCCACGTAGACGACCCGGCCGCGCTGCGCAATTCGCTCGCCCAAGGCATCCGCGATTTCGCGGCACAGGCCGCCGCTGCCGGCATCGGCCCGGAGCGGGTGATGGCGGCGCGCTACGTGCTCTGCACGATGCTCGACGAAGCCGCCGCCGACACACCCTGGGGCGGCTCCGGCGTGTGGGCGCAGCACAGCCTGCTGGCGATCTTCCACAACGAGACCTGGGGCGGCGAAAAGGTCTTCCAGCTGATGGCGCGCCTGGCCGAGAAGCCCGACGCGAATCGCGACCTGCTCGAACTCATCTACTGCGCCCTGGTGCTCGGCTTCGAAGGCCGCTACCGCGTCATCGACAACGGCCGCGCCCAGCTCGAAGCGGTGCGCGACAAACTCGCGCAGATCGTGCGCCAGCAGCGCGGCGAGTACGCACCCGCGCTGGCCCAACACTGGCAAGGCCAGCCGGCGACGAAGCGCGTGGGCCTGAGCTGGCTGCCGCTGCTGGCGTTCGTGGCGGTGGTCGCCCTGGTGCTGGTGGGTGTGTACCTCGGAATGTTGTTCTCGCTCGGCTCACGCTCCGACCCGGTGTTCGCCGACATCCAGGGCCTGCGCCTCACGCCGCCGATGGCCGTGGTCGCGCAGGCCGCGCCGAAGCCACGCCTCGCGCAGATCTTGCAATCGGACATCAAGGGCGGCCTGGTTGCGGTGCGCGACGAAGTGGACCGCAGCGTCGTGACGATCCGCGGCGACGGCCTGTTCGCGCCCGGCAGTTCCACGCTCGTGCCCGAACGTGAAGCGCAACTCAGCCGCATCGGCGATGCACTCGCGCAGCTCGGTGGCAACGTGCTCGTGACCGGCCACACCGACAGCCAGCCGATCCGCTCGGCGCGCTTCCCGTCGAACTGGCATCTGTCCGAAGAGCGCGCGAAGTCGGTGCGCGAGTTGCTGATCGCGCGCAAGGTCACGGCCGAGCGTGTGCGCGCCGAAGGCCGCGCCGATGGCGAAGCGCTGGCGCCGAACGACACACCCGCGAACCGGGCGCTGAACCGGCGCGTCGAGGTCACGCTGTTCGTGCCGCGCACCGATGCACCCGTGGCGGCAGCCGCACCGGCCGCCCCCGCTGTCCCCGCCGCAAGCAAACCATGAAGAAGATCCTCGGCCTCATCTTCAACCGCTGGGTGCTCGGCGCGGTGCTGCTGCTCGCGCTGGCGATGCTGATCTGGCTGATCGGACCGCTGGTGGCCATCGCCGAGGCGCGCCCGCTGGAATCGGAAAACACACGTTGGATCACGATCGGCGTGATCGTGCTGATCGCCGTCGCGCTGACGGTGTGGAAGGCATGGCGCGCGCGCCGCGGCAACGCGCAGGTGGTCAACCAACTTCTCGCTGCACCGGACAGCGGCGACAAGAAGACTCCCGAGAGCGCGGATATCGCCGCCGTGCGTGCGCGTTTCGAAGGCGCGCTGCAAACCCTGCGCCGCGCCCGCTTCGGCAGCAAGGGCCTCGCGGCCGGATGGGCCGCGCGCTTCGGCGGCAAGTTCCTCTACGAGCTGCCCTGGTACCTCATCATCGGCGCGCCGGGCTCGGGCAAGACGACGGCACTGCGCCACTCCGGCCTCAAGTTCCCGCTCGCCGAAGCGCCGGGCGGCGCGGCGGCCGAACTGGCGGTGCGCGGCGTCGGCGGCACACGCAACTGCGACTGGTGGTTCACGGACCGCGCCGTGCTGATCGACACCGCCGGCCGCTTCACCACCCAAGACAGCGACCGCGAGAACGACCGCGCCACCTGGAGCGGCTTCCTCGCGATGCTGAAGAAGGCGCGGCCGCGCCAGCCGGTCAACGGTGTGCTGGTGACCGTGTCGCTCACCGATCTGCTGACGCGCAGCGCGATCGAACGCGCCCAGCATGCCGGCACCGTGCGCCAGCGTGTGCAGGAGCTGCATCAGGACCTGGGCATCCAGTTCCCGATCTACCTGCTGGTCACAAAGTGCGACCTGCTGGCCGGCTTCATGGACTACTTCGGCACACTCGACAAGGACCGCCGCGCCGCGCCCTGGGGCTTCACCTTCGCCTTCGATGCGAAGCAGACGGCGCAGGATCTGTCGAAGTTCGGCGCCGAGTTCGACCTGCTGCAACAGCGCCTGACCGATGGCCTGGTCGACCGCCTGCAGGCCGACAACGATGCACAGCGGCGCTCGCGCATCTACGGCTTCCCCGGTCAGTTCGCGTCGCTGCGCGGCGCGCTGCAGGATTTTGTCGAAGCGGTGTTTTCGCCCTCGCCCTACGAAGCCAACCCGATGCTGCGCGGCGTGTACTTCATCAGCGGCACGCAGGAGGGCACGCCGATCGACCGGCTGCTCGGCTCCATCGCACGCTCCTACCGCCTCGAACGCGCGATCCTGCCGCCACTGCAGGCCAGCGGGCGCAGCTACTTCCTGACGCGCCTGCTCGACGAGGTGGTGTTCGCCGAAAGCGGCCTGGCCGGCACCAACCAGAAGTGGGAAAAGCGCCGCGGCCTGCTCGCCATCGGCGCTTACGCCGTGACGGGGCTGCTCGCGGTGGG
>JANYJL010000290.1 GCA_025361845.1 Rhizobacter sp. | reverse complement strand
TCGAGCGACCCGCCAAGAACGCACGCATCACCATCTTCTCGGCACGCCCGGGTGTGGTGATCGGCAAGAAGGGCGAGGACATCGAGAACCTCAAGGCCGAACTGACCCGCCGCCTCGGCGTGCCGGTGGCTGTGAACATCGAAGAAGTGCGCAAGCCCGAAGTCGATGCCCAGCTGATCGCCGACAGCATCACCCAGCAGCTCGAAAAACGCATCATGTTCCGCCGTGCCATGAAGCGCGCGATGCAGAACGCGATGCGCCTGGGCGCGCAGGGCATCAAGATCATGTCCTCGGGCCGTTTGAACGGCATCGAGATCGCGCGTTGCGAGTGGTACCGCGAAGGTCGCGTGCCGCTTCACACGCTGCGTGCCGACATCGACTACGGTTTCTCGGAAGCCAAGACCACCTACGGCGTCATCGGCGTCAAGTGCTGGGTCTATCGTGGTGACCGCCTGGCCAACGGCGATGCGCCGGGCCTCGTGACGCCTCCGGGTGCCGAGGATGATCGTCGCTCGCGCCGCCCCGCACGCCCTGGCGCGCCGGGTGCTCCGGCAGGCCGCGGTGGCCGTCCGGGCGGTGGTGGTTTCGACCGTGGCGCGCCGCGCCAGGCCGCAGCCCCGGTGGTGGGCGACAAGCCGGCCGAAGGTGCAGCGCCTGCGGGCGACGCGCCGAAGACGCCGGCCGTCAAGCGCGTGCGCAAGGCCGTCGCGCCTGACGCACCCAAAGGAGAATAAGAATGCTGCAACCTGCACGCAGAAAATACCGCAAGGAACAGAAGGGCCGCAACACCGGCGTCGCCACGCGTGGCGCCAAGGTGTCGTTCGGCGACTTCGGCTTGAAGGCTACCGAGCGCGGCCGTTTGACGGCGCGCCAGATCGAAGCGGCACGTCGCGCGATTTCGCGTCACGTGAAGCGCGGTGGCCGCATCTGGATCCGCATCTTCCCGGACAAGCCCATCTCGCAAAAGCCCGCCGAAGTCCGCATGGGCAACGGCAAGGGCAACCCCGAGTACTACGTGGCTGAAATCCAGCCCGGCAAGGTGCTGTACGAAATCAACGGCGTTCCTGAAGAGCTCGCACGTGAAGCGTTCCTGCTGGCCTCGGCCAAGCTGCCGCTGAAGTGCACGTTCGTGGCGCGCCAGGTCGGCTCCTGAGCCGCACCGGAGAACACCCATGAAAACCTCTGAACTCCGCACCAAGGACGTCGCCGGCCTCGAAAAGGAAGTCGGCGATCTGCTGAAGGCTCACTTCGGCCTGCGCATGCAAAAAGCGACGCAGCAGCTCAGCAACCACACGCAGCTCGGCAATACGCGCCGCGACATCGCTCGGGCCAAGACCATCCTGGCCGAGAAGAAGAAGGCAGCCGCGAAATGAACACCCAAGCCACCCCGGCGCAAGCCGAAACCGCCGTTGCCAAGGCGAAGAACACCCGCACCCTCGTCGGTGAAGTGGTCAGCGACAAGCGCTCCAAGACCATCACGGTCCTGGTCGTTCGCCGCACCAAGCACGAGCTCTACGGCAAGATCGTCGCCAAGTCGAGCAAGTACCACGCGCACGACGAAAAGGGCGAGTACAAGATGGGCGACGTGGTCGAAATCGCCGAAGGCCGTCCGATCTCCAAGACCAAGTCCTGGACCGTGACGCGCCTGGTGCAAAAGGCCATCGTCGTTTAAGTCAGCCCCTGCGCAGTGGCCTTTTGAAGGTCGATGCACAGCAACGGTCGGCACGCTGAGATACTGCGTCCGACCGTTTTTTCGTTCCGCCCTCCAAGGAGACTCACACCATGTTGAAAGTCGGCGACAAGCTGCCCGCAGCCACCCTCCAGGAATTCATCGAAGTCGAAGGCGACGGTTGTTCGCTCGGCCCGAACAAGTTCGACACGGCCAAGATCACGGCGGGCAAGAACATCGCCGTGTTCGCCTTGCCGGGTGCCTTCACGCCGACCTGCTCGGCCAAGCACGTGCCGGGTTACGTGGCGAATGCCGAGGCGCTAAAGGCTGCCGGTGTCGACGAGATCTGGTGCGTGTCGGTCAACGACGCCTTCGTGATGGGCGCCTGGGGTCGTGACCAGCACACCGGCGGCAAGGTGCGCATGATGGCCGATGGCAGCGCCGAGTTCACCAAGGCGACCGGCCTGACGCTCGACCTCACGGGCGGCGGCCTGGGCCTGCGCTCGCAGCGGTACTCGATGCTGGTGTCCGATGGCGTCGTCAAGTCGTTGAACATCGAAGCGCCGAACAAGTTCGAAGTGAGCAACGCCGAGACAATGCTGGCGCAAGCCAAGCAACTGCTGGGCTGATACACCACACAGCGCTGGAATTCGCGGACGCAGTTGACAAACTGCCCCGCACCAGCCGATAATCGCAGACTTCGCCGGAATTCAGGGCGCGCCGTTCGGTGCGTCGGGCTTGCCGGCTCCGCCCAAAACGAATGTTCGGCGCTTGCCACAAGGCAGCTCTGAGCAGACGACGGGCCCAAGACTGATCGCAAGCCGGCCCATCGGGTCGGCAAGCGGTACAAGTTGGGGACACGACAAAATGATTCAAATGCAGTCGCGGCTTGACGTCGCCGACAACACAGGCGCGAAGTCCGTCATGTGCATCAAGGTGCTGGGCGGCTCCAAGCGTCGCTATGCGGGCATTGGTGACGTGATCAAGGTCAGCATCAAGGAGGCCGCTCCGCGCGGTCGCGTGAAGAAGGGCGAGGTCTACAGTGCCGTCGTCGTTCGCACCGCCAAGGGCGTGCGCCGCCAGGACGGCTCGCTCGTCAAGTTCGACGGCAATGCCGCCGTGCTGTTGAACGCCAAGCTCGAGCCGATCGGCACGCGCATCTTCGGGCCCGTGACGCGCGAGCTGCGCACCGAGCGCTTCATGAAGATTGTGTCGCTCGCGCCCGAAGTGCTCTGAGCGCAGCCACCCTAGAGACACAGGACAGGCCATGAACAAGATTCGCAAAGGCGACCAGGTCATCATCTTGACCGGCCGCGACAAGGGCAAGCGCGGTGCCGTGCTGCAGCGCGTCGACGAAGATCGCATCGTCGTCGAAGGCGTGAACGTGG
>JANYJL010000283.1 GCA_025361845.1 Rhizobacter sp. | reverse complement strand
TCAGGCCCGGGCAGTTCGGGCCGAGCAACAGGGTGTTCTTGCCACCCTGGGCAAGCTTGCGCTTCATCTTGTTGCGCACTTCCAGCATGTCCCGAACGGGGATGCCTTCGGTGATGCAGATCGCCAGATCGAGGTCGGCCTCGACCGCTTCCCAGATTGCCGCAGCCGCACCGGCCGGCGGCACGTAGATCACGCTCACCGTCGCCCCAGTGGCTTTGGCCGCTGCCGTCACGTTCGCGAAGATCGGTATGCCTTCGAAGTCTTCGCCGGCCTTCTTCGGGTTCACGCCGGCGACGAAGCAATTCTTGCCGTTCGCGTAGTCACGGCACATGCGGGTGTGGAACTGGCCCGTCTTGCCTGTGATGCCTTGCGTGATGACCTTGGTGTCTTTGTTGATCAGGATGCTCATGGTGTTTTGTCCTTAGCGCCTTACTTCTTCAGCGCGGCCATCACGGCTTGCGCGGCGTCGGCCATCGATTCGGCGGTGATGATGGGCAGGCCCGAGTCCTTCAGCATCTTCTTGCCGAGGTCTTCGTTCGTGCCCTTCATGCGCACGACGAGCGGCACGTTCAGGTTGACGGCCTTGCACGCGGCGATCACGCCTTCGGCGATGGTGTCGCAGCGCATGATGCCGCCGAAGATGTTGACGAGGATCGCCTTGACCTTCGGGTTGCCGAGCATGATCTTGAAGGCTTCGGTGACCTTCTCGGCGGTGGCGCCACCACCCACGTCCAGGAAGTTGGCCGGCTCGCCGCCGAACAGCTTGATGGTGTCCATCGTCGCCATCGCGAGACCGGCGCCGTTGACGAGGCAGCCGATGTTGCCGTCGAGCTGGATGTAGGCGAGGTCGAACTTGCTGGCTTCGATCTCGGCCGGGTCTTCTTCGTCGAGGTCGCGATAGGCCACGATCTCGGGGTGGCGGAACAGCGCGTTGGAATCGAAGTTGAACTTCGCGTCGAGCGCCTTGATGTTGCCGTTGCCTTCCAGGATCAGCGGGTTGATCTCGGCCAGCGAGCAGTCGGTCGCCATGTAGCAGGCGTAAAGCTTCTTGAACACGTCGACGGCCTGCGCTTGAGAAGCAGCGGGGACGCCGATGCCGTTGGCCAGTTCGATGCCCTGTGCGTCGGTCATGCCGGTGAGCGGGTCGATGAAGACCTTCAGGATCTTCTCGGGCGTGCTATGCGCCACTTCCTCGATGTCCATGCCACCTTCGCTGCTGGCCATCATCGCGACCTTCTGCGTCGCGCGGTCGGTGACGGCGGCGACGTAGTACTCCTTCTTGATGTCAGCGCCTTCTTCGATCAGCAGGCGGCGCACCTTCTGGCCTTCGGGGCCGGTCTGGTGGGTCTTGAGCTGCATGCCGAGGATCTCGGTCGAGAGCTTCTTCACATCGTCGAGCGAGCGCGCCAGCTTCACGCCACCGCCTTTGCCACGGCCGCCGGCGTGGATCTGCGCCTTGACCACCCAGACCGGGCCACCGAGCTTTTGTGCCGCTTCGCTTGCTTCGAGCACGCTGAAGGCGGGGTAGCCGCGCGGCACCGGCACACCGAACTGGCGCAGGATTTCCTTGCCCTGGTATTCATGAATCTTCATCTGGGTCTCGCTCGCTCAAGTTTTGGGGGGTTTGGAAACGGGTGGGGCAGGGGGGGCGGGTACAGCGGTGCGATGCCAGCGCGGGTAGAACATTTGCACGACCGGGCCATCGCGGCGCAGAGCGTGGCAGCGGTCGATCTGAGGCGGTTCGGTGTCGGTGGCGCTGTCTTCACGCGTGTCGATCACCTCGCCAGCGAAGGCCTGAAAGACAGCCGTGGGCAGCGCCTGGGTCAGCTCGGTGAGGTGCGTGCAACCGATCACCCCACCCAGGCGCTGATTCACGTCGCGGCGAAAGCCCTTCATCAGGTTCAGACCGACGAGGCGCCGATACACATCGCCGAGGTCGTCGCAGTGGCCCGGATAGGGCATGGCGCGCGTCTGGCTGCCGGCTTCGACGACATTGAAATCTTCGTCGACGACGACACGCAGCAGCATGTCGTGGATAGGCTCACCGGCTGGCCGCAGCCCGCCGGCCAGCGGTGTGGCGTGGGTCTTGATGTCGCTGATTTCGGCATCCACTTCCCACAGGCCGTTGCCGCGGGCATAGATGTTCACCTCGATGCTGCGGCGATGCTTGAGCTGACGCTCGGGCGCGGCGGACGGCAGGGCCATCGATGAAGGTGCCAGGGAGTGACGATCCAAGGAGAAATCCGCGGCGAATGTAGCATGCTGCTCTGCACCAAACCTGACGCGGAACGGACAGCGCAGCGGTTCCGGCCGGCCTGGGCACCCGGGCAAAGTCAGT
The DNA here is from genome assembly GCA_025361845.1 of Rhizobacter sp. Classification (GTDB taxonomy): domain Bacteria; phylum Pseudomonadota; class Gammaproteobacteria; order Burkholderiales; family Burkholderiaceae_C; genus JANYJL01. Next base: position 2,336 of record JANYJL010000283.1, on the reverse strand, counting down.
CGCTGGGGTCGGCAAACTCGTCGTCGGCGTTGGTTGTGCGGCCCGCCGCGCGCAGCACCCGGCGTATGACCTCGGGCGAAAAACCCCGCCCAGCCAGAAAGCGCGCCTGCCGCGCCCGGCCCGCCGCATCGGCGGGTGGCGTGGGGTATTTGCGTGCCCAGACGGCTTGGGCACGTTCCAACTCGCTGGCCTGGAGCGCTCGCCCCGCCTCCGGCGACAAGGCGACCGCGTGCTGCGCCAGCTCCCGGCGGATGCGCAGGTTGCCGAAGCGGGCGGCGCGGGCATGCACCCGCGATTCGACGAAGCGTTCTTGCGACAGGTAGCCGTGGGCTTGGAGCCAGTCGAGCGCGGCGTCGACCTGGGTGGCGGGGTCGGCCACTGCCGCGCCACCAGGTTCATCGGCCGCACCCGTGGCGTCCGCCACGACAGCCGTCTCAGCAGCGTCGGCTCGGGCATGTGCCAGCAGCTTGCGCCGCAGCTCGACCCGGCTGTGCTCTCGCTGCGCCAGCAGTTGCAGCGCGCGCGCCTTCAACGGGCGGCGCGCTGCCGTGCGTGGGGCCTTCACGGCGTGGCGCTCTCGGAGGAGCGGGTTTACTCCTTGGTGGCCTTGGCCTTGGCCGGCTTCGCGGCCTCCGGCTCGGGGCTCGCACCCGGCAGAAGCGGAATGCCCATCGCCAGGCGCACGCGGTTTTCGATCTCGACCGACAACGCGGGGTTTTCTTTCAGGAATTCGCGTGCGTTGTCCTTGCCCTGGCCGATTTTTTCACCGTTGTAGGCGTACCAGGAACCGCTCTTTTCGAGCACGTTGGCTTCGACGCCCATGTCGATGATCTCGCCCTCACGGCTGATGCCCTGGCCGTAGAGGATGTCGAACTCGGCGGTCTTGAAGGGTGGCGCGATCTTGTTCTTGACGACCTTGACCTTGGTTTCGTTGCCGATGACTTCTTCGCCCTTCTTGATGCTGCCGATGCGGCGGATGTCGAGCCGCACCGAGGCGTAGAACTTCAGCGCATTGCCGCCGGTGGTGGTTTCGGGCGAGCCGAACATCACGCCGATCTTCATGCGGATCTGGTTGATGAAGATGACCATCGTGTTGGTCTTCTTGATCGTTCCGGTGAGCTTGCGCAGCGCCTGGCTCATCAGGCGGGCTTGCAGGCCGGGCAGGGAGTCGCCCATTTCGCCTTCGATTTCGGCCTTGGGCGTGAGGGCGGCCACCGAGTCGATGACGACCAGGTCGACCGAGCCGGAGCGCACCAGGGCGTCGACGATTTCGAGCGCCTGTTCGCCGGTGTCGGGCTGGCTGATGAGCAGCTCTTGCAGGTTGACGCCGAGCTTTTGCGCGTACTGGATGTCGAGCGCGTGTTCGGCGTCGATGAAGGCACAGGTGCCGCCGAGCTTTTGCATCTCGGCGACGACCTGCAGGGTCAGCGTGGTCTTGCCCGAGGATTCGGGCCCATAGATCTCGACCACCCGGCCGCGCGGCAGGCCGCCGACGCCAAGCGCGATGTCCAGGCCCAGCGAGCCGGTGGAGACGACCTCGATGTCTTCGATCACTTCGCCATCGGCCAGGCGCATGATCGAGCCCTTGCCGAACTGCTTTTCGATCTGTGCGAGCGCAGCCTGCAAGGCCTTGGCTTTTTCGCTGTTGAGTGCGCTGTTGGGGCCGCTTTGGGGTGACTTCACGGGTGCGTCCATGGGGTTCTCCGGTGGTTTGAAGGCATTATCGCAAAAGCTGGATGTTTGTACAGTAGATTTGGTGCAGAAATTTGCCCATCCCTACAATCGAACCAAGCGGTCGCTCACGAACCGCAGGCTTCCTATGACGACGAGGAGACAGACATGCGCGTCCTGATCGCCGAAGACGACCAAGTGCTGGCCGATGGCCTGCTGCGGTCGCTGCGAAATGCCGGTTATGCGGTCGACCAGGTCGGCAGCGGCACCGAAGCCGATGCGGCCCTGGCCTCGCATGAATTCGACCTGCTGATCCTCGACCTCGGCCTGCCGAAGATGCACGGGCTGGAGGTGCTGCGCAAGCTGCGTGCGCGCGGATCGAGTGTGCCGGTGCTGATCCTGACCGCAGCCGACAGCGTGGAGCAACGTGTCAAGGGCCTCGACCTGGGCGCCGACGACTACATGGCCAAGCCCTTCTCCCTGCAGGAACTCGAAGCGCGCGTGCGTGCCCTCACCCGGCGTGGCCTGGGCAGTGCCGCGACAGTCATCAAGCACGGCCCGTTGAGTTTCGACGCGACCGGCCGCGTGGCCTACATCAACGACCAGATGATCGAACTCTCGGCACGCGAGCTGTCGCTGCTGGAAGTGCTGCTGCAGCGCGCCGG
>JANYJL010000239.1 GCA_025361845.1 Rhizobacter sp. | reverse complement strand
GCTGGATGGCCGACCGCTTCGGCACGCGCCGCGTGTTCACCAGCGCCGTGGCGCTGTTCGTGTTTTCGTCGATCCTGTGCGGCCTGGCCGTCAGCGCGCCGATGCTGGTGGCTGCGCGCATCCTGCAAGGCGTGGGCGCGGCGATGATGATGCCGGTGGGGCGGCTCGCCATCATCCGCACCTTCCCGCGCAGCGAGTTGCTGGTGGCGATGAACTTCGTCATCGTGCCGGCGCTCATCGGCCCGCTGCTCGGGCCGACGATCGGTGGGCTGATCGTGCACTGGCTGTCCTGGCGCGACATCTTCTTCGTCAATGTGCCGGTGGGCCTCGCGGCGCTGTGGCTGATCCGCAAGCACATGCCCGACTACCGGGGCGGCGAGGCGCGGCCGCTCGACATCATCGGCCTGGTGCTGTTCGGCGGCGGCACCGCGTTGCTGTCGTGGGTGCTCGAAGTTTTCGGTGAACACCACCTGGACGTGACCTCTGCCGCCGTGCTGGTGCTGATCTCGCTCAGCATGCTGGCAGCCTACGTGTGGCACGCGGCGAACACGCTGCACCCGCTGCTGCGCCTGGCCTTGTTCAAGGTACGCACCTTTCGCGTGTCGGTGGCCGGCGGCTTCATGACGCGGTTGGGGGTCGGCGGGTTGCCCTTTCTGCTGCCGCTGCTGTACCAGCTGGGCATGGGTTTGCCCGCCTGGCAGTCGGGTTTGCTGATGATGCCGTCCGCCGCCGCGGCGATGGTGATGAAGCCGCTCTCCGCCACGCTGCTGAAACGCTATGGGTACCGGCAGGTGCTGCGCGTGAACACGGTGCTGATCGGCATCACGATCGGGCTGTATTCGCTTGTGGATTCCGCCACTCCGCTGGTGCTGGTGGTGGCGATGGGCCTCGCGACCGGCCTGTTCAATTCACTTCAATTTTCGAGCATGAACTCGATGGCCTATGCCGACATTGCGGACGCCGATTCGAGCCAGGCGAGCACGCTGTCGAGTTCGTTCCAGCAACTCTCGATGAGCTTCGGCCTGGCCTTCGGTTCGCTCATCACGGCCTGGTACCTCGGCGAGGTGCCGCAGACCGACCGCGCGGCAGTGACGAGCGCCTTGCACCACGCCTTCATCACGCTCGGCGTGCTGACCGTGGTGTCCTCGCTGTCATTCCGCAGTTTGCAAGCGACCGATGGCGAGAACGTGAGCAAGGGCAGCGCGCCCGCGCGCAGCTGAGCGCGCTTCAGCGCTTCTGATATTGCGTGGCGCCGAACAGCGCCTCGCGGGCCTGGTCATCGATCAGCGGCTTGCGCTGGTTGGCCAGCACCTCGACACCGCGCTGCACCGCCGGCCGCGCGGCGATCTCGTCGAACCAGCCCTTCAGGTGCGGGTGATCGTTCCAGTCGATGCCCTGGTTCTTCCACGAACGCAGCCAGGGGAAGATGGCGATGTCCGCAATCGTGTACTCGGGCCCCGCGATGTACTTGCTCTGCGCCAGGCGCTTGTTCATCACGCCGTAGAGGCGCCGGGCTTCGTTCGTGTAGCGGTTGATCGCGTACTCGATCTTCTCGGGCGCGTAGATGCGGAAGTGGTGCGCCTGGCCGAGCATTGGCCCCACACCGCCCATCTGGAACATCAGCCATTCGAGCGTGGTGAATCGCCCGCGTGTGTCGCTCGGCAGGAAGCGGCCGGTCTTCGAGGCCAGGTACAAGAGGATCGCGCCCGATTCGAACATCGAGATCGGTTTGCCGTCCGGCCCGTCCGGGTCGACGATGGCCGGAATCTTGTTGTTCGGACTGATCGCCAGGAACTCGGGCTTGAACTGATCGCCGGCGCCGATGTCCACCGGAATGGCGCGGTACGCGAGGCCGCATTCTTCGAGCATGATGTGGACCTTGTGGCCGTTCGGCGTGGCCCACGAATACACTTCGATCATGGTGAATTCCTGTTCGGGTTCATCGACACGCCGGTGGCGCGTTGGCGCCTCACTCTAGTGGATTGCGAGCCTCGATGCTGGATGCCCTCAAGCGACTTTTCTCCATCCCGGCAGCCCATGCCGAGTGGGGCGATGTCGCGGCTTGGGCTCAGCGGCGTGGGCACGGGTTCAAGCGCGCGCGAGACGCGGAAGGTTTTGTCATCGACGGGCGCCTCGAAGGCATTCCCTGGCGGCTCGAATGGGGCCCGGCACAACGCGCCTACATCGAAGGCCAGGAACTGCGCCTGCGCATGGAACTGGACTTGCCGTCCGACATGCAGATGCTGGTGCTCTCCCGCCCGCTGATGGATCTGCTGGAAAAGCAGACCTACGAGCGTTTCACGCAGGGCATGCAGACCCAGATCGACAGCGCCACGCCCGAAGAGATGCGCTGGCTGGTGATGTTCCCGAAGGTTGACCTGAGCACCCAGCGCGCCTTGCGTACCCACTTCGGCGTGGTGGCCAGTTCGCCCGAAGCGGCGCTGGCCTGGATCGACGGGCCGCTCGCCGGCCTGCTGGAAGATGCCGCGAACGGCCCGAATGGCCTCTTACGCGACGCGGTGCCCTTCGTGCTGATGACGCTGCGTGGCCGCACCTACCTGCGCATGCGGCTGCTCCAACCCGACACGGAATCGCTGTCGACGGCGCTGGCCATCTTCGAGACGGCGGTCACGCAGGCGGTGCGTGCGGTCGATGGGCACACACGCACCAGCGTGGCTTGGCCGGCCACTGGCAACACGGCCTGGCAGACCATCGCGCCGGGCGACGATCCTTCGCGACCGAAGGACGACTGAAGCTTCCTTCGGCGCCTCAGGCGTACTTGCCGATCTCCAGCTTGGCAATCGCGTTGCGGTGCACTTCGTCGGGCCCGTCGGCGAAACGCAGGGTGCGTGCAGCGGCGTAGAAATACGCGAGCGGGAAGTCGTCGCTCATGCCCCCGCCGCCATGCACCTGGATCGCCCAGTCGATGACCTTGCCGGCCATCGTCGGTGCCACCACCTTGATCATCGCGATCTCGGCCTTGGCGGCCTTGTTGCCGGCCACGTCCATCATCCATGCCGCTTTCAGCGTGAGCAGGCGCGCCTGGTCGATCATGCAGCGCGCCTCGGCGATGCGCTCGCGCGTGACACCTTGCTCGGACACCGTGCGCCCGAAGGCCACGCGCTTGTTCGCGCGCCGCACCATCAGTTCGAGCGCCCGTTCGGCCAGGCCGATGAGGCGCATGCAGTGGTGGATGCGGCCGGGGCCGAGGCGGCCTTGCGCGATCTCGAAGCCGCGGCCGACACCGAGCAGGATGTTGCTGGCCGGCACGCGCACATCCTTGAAGTCGATTTCCATGTGGCCGTGCGGTGCGTCGTCGTAGCCGAACACCGGCAGCGGACGCAGAACGCTGATGCCGGGTGTGTCTGCGGGCACCAGGACCATCGACTGCTGCGCGTGGCGCGGCGCGTCGGCGTCGGTCTTGCCCATGAAGATGTAGATCTTGCAGCGCGGGTCGCCGGCACCGGAGATCCACCACTTGCGGCCGTTGATGACGAAGTCGTCGCCATCGCGCTCGATGCGCGAGGCGATGTTGGTCGCGTCCGATGACGCCACCTCGGGCTCGGTCATCGCGAAGGCGCTGCGAATCCGGCCGTCGAGCAGCGGTTCGAGCCACAGCTTCTGGTGTTCGGCCGTGCCGTAGCGCACGATGGTTTCCATGTTGCCGGTGTCGGGCGCCGAGCAGTTGAACACCTCGCTCGCCCAGGGCACGCGGCCCATCACCTCGGCGAGCGGTGCGTACTCCTGGTTCGTCAGGCCCGCGCCGTGCGCGCTGTCGGGCAGGAACAGGTTCCACAGGCCCTGCGCACGTGCCTTGAGCTTGAGCTGCTCGATCACCTGCAGCGGCGTCCAGCGTTTGCCGGCCGCCGTGTTGGCCTCGATCTCGGCCGCGTACGCGGCTTCGGCAGGGTAGATGTGCTCGGCCATGAAACGCAGCACCTGGGCTTGCAGTTCCTGGGTGCGGGGCGAGTAGCTGAAGTCCATGGCTTGTCTCCGTCGAGTGTTGTGTGTGCGGGGGCGTCAGCTTTGCCGGGCGATGCGCCAACCCATCTCGGCCAGCGGGCGCGCGCCGGCCGCGGCCTGGCGCGCCTGCTCGCTTGACGCGGTGCCGTCGACCACGCGCTTGGCAATGCCTTGCAGGATGCCGGCCATGCGGAACAGGTTGTAGGCGAGGTAGAAATTCCAGTCGGCCATCACCGCACTCGGGTCGCTGCGGCCGGTGCGTTCGCAGTAGCGGCGCACGTAGTCGCGTTCGCTTGGAATGCCCAGCGCCGCCAGATCCAACCCGCCGATGCCACGGAACTGCCCGGGCGGAATGTGCCAGGACATGCAGTGGTAGCTGAAATCGGCCAGCGGGTGGCCGAGGGTCGAGAGTTCCCAGTCGAGCACGGCGACGACACGCGGCTCGGTCTCGTGGAACACGAGGTTGTCGAGCCGGAAGTCGCCGTGCACGACCGACACCTCGTTCTCGTCGCGCGCGCTCGCCGGCATGTGTGCGGGCAGCCACGCCATCAACTCGGCCATCGCGTCGATCGGCTCGGTGATCGAGGCCAGGTACTGTTTGCTCCAGCGGCCGATCTGACGCTCGAAGTAGTTGCCGGGTTTGCCGTAGCCCGCGAGGCCCACCGCGTTCACATCGACGCGGTGCAGCGCGGCGATCACGCGATTCATCTCGCCGTAGATCGCGGCGCGGCCAGCGTTGTCGAAGGCCGGCAGCGATTGCTCCCAGAGCACCCGGCCGGGCATGAACTCCATGATGTAGAAGGCGCGGCCGAGCACACTTTCGTCCTCGCACAGCAGGTGCATGCGCGGCACCGGCACCTCGCTGCCGTGCAGCGCGCGCATCACGGTGAATTCACGATCGATGGCGTGTGCGGAGGCCAGCAGTTTCGCGGCCGGGCCGGGTTTGGTGCGCATCACATAGGAACGGGCCGGTGTGATCAGCTTGAAGGTCGGGTTCGACTGCCCACCCTTGAACTGCTCGATCTGCATCGGGCCCGCGAAACCTTCGAGGTGTTCCGCGAGGTAGGTCTGCAAGGCGACGGTATCGACGCTGTGCTGCGGGCCGACGGGTCGGGTGCCGGAATAGGAATCCATGGGTGCAATGATGCCCTGCGCGGCGCTGGTTCGAAGCACAGGCGCACAACTGGCGTCAATACCGCCCGGAAGGCGAATTGCATCACGCGCTACACCCGGTAAGTGGGAGTCTTCGTACCCCGAATCACATGTAACTTCATGCTAGAGTCCTCAAGATTAGAACCCCTCCGCACGCATGCGCAAAGCTTCGACCCTTGTGATCTTTGGCACCCTCCTGGCCCTGGCCGCCGGGTCGGCACACGCCCTCGGGTTCGGGCGCATCGGTGGGTCGACCACCCTGGGTCAGCAACTCAACTTTTCGGCCCTCGTTCGCCTGGAGGCGGACGAAACGCTCGCCGGCGAATGTGTCTCGGCCGAAGTGACATCGGGCGAGAACAAGCTGGGTGGCGGTGGCGTGCGTGTCAGCGTCGAGCCTGCGGCGAATGCCAACGAACGCATCGTGCGCGTCACCACGCTGTCACCGCTTGACGAGCCGGTCGTCACCGTTACGCTGTCGGTCGGCTGCACCTCGCGTGTGTCGCGCAAGTTCGTCGTCTTCCTCGACCCGCCCTTCATCAACCTGGCGCAGACGAACGCGGCTGAGCCGCCGCCGCCCGCCGTCGCGTCCGCGCCCGATGTGCCGCGCGCCGAAGTCCCGCCCGCCACGCCTTCGGCGCAGAACGCGCCGATCCGCAAGGCTGCGACACCTGCGCCGTCGCAAGCAGCGCGCGTCGTGAAGCCGCGGCCGCGGGCCAAGACCTTGACGGTCAATCCATCTGCTGCGGCCGCGCAGGCGGCCCGCCCGAAAAAGCCGGCGGGAGCCGACACCGAGATCGCGACCCGCGTTCCTTCGACCGGCGCCCGCCTGAAACTCGAAGCGCCGGTGCCTGCAGCAGGTGCACGTGCTTCCGAGTCGGCGCCCACGTCGATGGCGGCGGCAGCTAGTGCGGCGTCCCAGCCTGCGTCGTCGGCCTTGGTGGAAGAGCAGTCCCAACTGGTGGCGAAAGAACGTGAGCGCCTGAAGGCCCTGGAGGAAAGTCTCACGCGCCTGCGGACCGAAACCGAGGCGACACAGAAGACCCTGGCTTCCTTGCAGACGCGGCTGAAGGGCGCCGAGTCGGAGCGTTTCTCGAACCCCTTGGTCTATGCCCTGGCCGGCCTGTGCGCTGCCCTCGTGTTCGCGGTGGCGGCCATGTGGCGCCGCTACAGCCTGCGCGAAGCGGCGTGGTGGGCAACACCGCAACCCGACGGTGCCAGCACCGCGCAGCCACGCCAATCTGTCTCCGGGGCCGAACTTTCTGTCTTGCCCGTCGAGGTGAGTGAAGCGCCGGCCTCCGAGTCCATGTTTCCGGAGCCGCCACCGCGAACCAGCACGCCGTTCTCGGCTGCGCCCGACACCTTGCCCTTGCCGTCGATGTCCGATCGACCGAGCAGCGCACCACCGCGTCGCGAGTTGTCGGTCGAGGAACTGATCGATCTGGAGCAGCAGGCTGAATTTTTCGTCGTGCTTGGCCAGGACGAAGCCGCCATCGACCTGCTGATGGGCCACTTGCGCAGCACCGGTGGCAGCAGCCCGCTGCCCTACCTGAAGCTGCTTGAAATCTACCGTCGGCGTGGCGACAGCGAGGCCTACAACCGCACCCGCGAGCGCTTCAACCGGCGCTTCAACGCCTACGCGCCGGAGTGGGATTCCGACCCGCAGCAGGGCCGGGCGCTCGAAGGCTACCCGGAGATGGTCGAGCGCCTGCAATCGCTGTGGTCGAAGCCCAACCAGGTGATCGAAGTTCTCGACGCGGCACTGTTCCGGCGCGATCAGTCGGAAGACACCTTCGATGTACCCGCCTACCGCGAGTTGGTGCTGCTGTACTCGGTGGTGCGCGACCTCGCCGAACACGAGGGCTCGGCCGCAGTGGTCGATCTGCTGCTGCCCATCGATCCGGCCGATGAGCATGCGGATTCGAGCCTCACGCAGCCGGCGCCCTTCGTTTCCACCAGTGAGGTTTCGATCACCGAATTGACCGCGGCCAGTCGGCGCCCGCCAGCGCTCGATCTGGACATCTCCGCGGTGCGGGCCTTCGAGCGGCCGGTCGATCTGGAAGTGCCGGAGCTCGACCTCAATTCGCGCCTGCTCGGCCTCGTCGACGACCCGACGCCGCCGGGCGGAACCCCGCGCAAACGCTGAGCGCGCGCCCGGCTCTCAGAGCCGGGCGAGGCGTTCGATGGCGAGGTCGAGCGTGGCGTCCTGCTTGGCAAAGCAGAAGCGCGCCAGCCCTTGTTCGCAACCCCCCGCGTAGAAGGCCGAGAGCGGAATCGCGGCCACGCCCACGGTTTCGGTCAGCCAGCGGCAGAAGGCTTCTTCGCCCAGGCTGCTCACGGCCGAATAGTCCACGCATTGAAAGTAGCTGCCCTGGCTGGGCAGGAGGCGCAAGCGTGTCTGAGCAAGGCCGGCGCGAAAACGATCGCGCTTGCGCTGGTAGAAGGCGGGCAGGCCAAGGTGGTGCGAAGCGTCGGCCATGTACCGCGCGAGGCCGTGCTGCATCGGCGTGTTGACGGTGAACACGTTGAACTGGTGCACCTTGCGGAACTCGGCCATCAACGATGCGGGTGCTGCGACGTAGCCGACCTTCCAGCCGGTCACGTGGTAAGTCTTGCCGAAGCTCGACACCACGAAGCTGCGCGCGGCCAACTCGGGCGAGCGCGCCACGCTTTGATGCGGCTGGTCGTCGAACACCATGTGTTCGTAAACCTCGTCGGCGATGACGATCACGTCCGTCTCGCGCAGCAGTTCGGCGAGGTGCTGCATGTCCGCTGCCGACCAGACCGTGGCGCTCGGGTTGTGCGGTGTGTTGACGATGATGGCGCGGGTGCGTGGCGTGAGGGCTGCGCCGATGCGCGCGAAGTCGGGCGCAAAGCTGCCCGGCATGAGTGGCACATGCACCGCCACGCCGCCAGCCAGCACGATGTTGGGTTCGTAGCTGTCGTAGCACGGGTCGAGCACGATCACTTCGTCGCCGGGGTGCACGATGGCCAGGATCGCGGTGATGATGGCTTGCGTGGCGCCGGCCGTGATCGTGATCTCGCTGGCGGCGTCGTAGGCGTGACCGTAGAGCGAAACGATCTTCGCGGCCACCGCCTCGCGCAGCACCGGCACGCCGGTCATCGGCGGGTACTGATTCAGGCCTTCGCGCATCGCATCGTTCACGGCGTCCAGCAGGCGCGGGTCGCAGCCGAAATCGGGGAAGCCCTGGCCGAGGTTCACCGCGCCATGTTGCTGCGCGAGCGCCGACATCACGGTGAAGATGGTCGTGCCGACCGCGGGCAGGCGGCTGGCGAGGGCAGGTGTGCGAGCAATGAGGGTCACAGCTGGAAGTCCTGGTTGTCGCCACTCAGCGCGCGCGTGATGAGGGCGCGGCTGAGCCGGTCCGACATCATCTCGGCGAAGGCGTAGACGAAGTTGCGCAGGTAGGCGCCGCGCTTGAACGCGACGTGGGTGATGTTCTGGCCGAACAGATGGCCGAGCGGGCGCGACACCAGATCGCCACCCGCGGGTTCATCGCGCACCGCGATCTCGGCGACGATGCCCACGCCGAGGCCGAGGCGCACATAGGTCTTGATGACGTCGGCATCGATCGCTTCGAGCACGAGGTTCGGTTTCAGCTTGCGCGCCGCGAAGGCCTGGTCGACCCGCGTGCGCCCGCTCAGCGAAGGGTGGTAGGTGACGAGCGGCTCCAGCGCCAGGTCTTCGAGCGCGATGCGCTCCAGTTGTGCCAGCCGGTGGCCGGCCGGCATCACCAGCGCGTGCTGCCATTCGTAGCAGGGCAGGGTGACGAGTTCGGCCATGTCGGAGAGCGCTTCGGTCGCGATGCCGATGTCGGCCACCTCTTCCATCACCATGCGCGCCACCTGTTCGGGCGAGCCCTGGTGCAGGCTGATGTTGACCTTCGGAAAGCGCTTGCGCAATTGCGCCACCGGCTCGGGCAGGAAGTAGCGCGCCTGGCTGTGCGTGGTGGCGATCGAGAGTGTGCCGGCGTCCTGCTTCGAGAACTCTTCGCCGATGCGCTTCAGGTTGCCGACCTCGCGCATGATCACTTCGATCGATTTCAGCACCTGCTGCCCCGGCTCGGTGACCCGCCGCAGCCGCTTGCCGTGGCGAGCGAAGATGTCCACGCCCAGTTCGCCTTCGAGATCGAGGATCGCCTTCGAGATGCCGGGCTGCGAGGTGAACAGCGCCTTGGCCGTCTCGGTCAGGTTGAGGTTGCGTCGCACGGCTTCCTGGACGAACCGGAACTGGTGGAGGTTCATGGCCTGGGCTCGCTCGTTCGGGTCAGCGCCAGTGCGGCCAGGGCCATGGCCTCGACAACACCGTCGACTTCGCCGATCGCCTTTTGCAGCCGCCACTGCACGCCGGGGTAGGCGGCAGCAAGTTCATTCAGCAGCTCGGGCAGGTCCTTGCGCACATGGCCGCCCGCACCGAGGAAGAGCGGCACCACGTCGACCTGCGTGCAGCCGGCAGCGGCCAGCCGCTCGCCGCCTTCACGCAGCGTTGGCGCCATGAATTCGAGAAAGCTCAACTCGACGGCGACCGAAGGTTCGCGGGCGCGTATGCGCCGCGCCACGTCTTCGAAGGGCAAGGCCCAACGCGGGTCGCGCGCGCCGTGGGCGAAAAGCAGGAGTCCGTTTTTCATCGTTGATGTACAGGGTTCAGCGGTAACGCACCAGCCAGCTGAACGCGGCCATCGACAGCAGCAGGTAGAGCGCACTCGGTGCGGCGGCGACGATCCACGGTGTCCAGTTTCGCAGGAGGCCGAGGTGCGCTGCCACGTTGTTCATCAGCACGAAGCTGATGCCCAGCATGATGCCGCCAAACACCTTCAGGCTCACGCCGCCGGCACGTGCGTGCATGTAGGCGAAGGGCAGGGCCAGGCCGACCATCACGAGGCAGGCGAAGGGGTACAGCGCGCGTTTCCAGAACTGGATCTCGTGGCTTTGCGCGGCCTGTTCGTTATCGGCCAGGTGGCCGATGTAGCGGAACAGATCGAACGTCGACATGGTGCTGATCGGCAGCACCGCAGCCGCCACCACGCCGGCTGTCAGGGTGCTGTGCCACGAAAGCTGCGCGAGCTTTTCTTCGGGCGCTTGCGCGGTGCCGGCCTCGGTGTCGCTGCGCCAATGCGTCACGCTCACGTCTTCGAGCAACCAGGTCGCGTTGTCGCCTACCCGGGCGCGCGCGGCCAGGGTGCGCGTGAGCAGGCGGCCGTCGCCATCGAACTCGAAGATGCGGATGTCGCGCAGGCGCGAGCCCGCCTCGGCCGAGCCGACGTTGACCGAGTAGCTGCGCTCGCCGTCCGCCGTCATGGCATGGTCTTTCAGCCACGCGCCGGAGCGGCCGAGCGAGATGCCGCCGCGCCCACCGGCCTGCACCTGCGCGGCCTGGCTCTCGCTGAGTGGCGCCACGTAGTCGCCGACCACGAAGGTCAGCAGCGCGAACATCAGCCCCAAGCTCGCGAGCAGCGAGAGCGCGCGCCCCGGGCCGAGCCCGCCGGTGCGCAGGATCGTGTATTCGGACGACTGCGCGAGCCGCGACAGCGCGTAGATCGTGCCGATCAACACCGCGATCGGCGCCAATTCGTACAGGTGGCCTGGCAGCAGCAGCACGGCGTAGAGCGTGGCGCCCAGTGCGGTGTAGCCGCGCGAGCCGACATTGGGCAACTCGTCGACAAAATCGATGAAGAAGAACAGCGACAGGAAGGCCAGGGCCACGAACGCGACCGACGAAACGATGTCGCGGTAGAACAGCCGTCGCACGGTCTTCATGCCGGCGCTTTCATGCGGCGCCAGACCATCCGCGCATTGGTCTGTTCGCGCCACCACAACAGGGTCAGCGCGAGCACGAAGGCGCCGCCATGCAAGACCACGAGTGCCGTGCCCATGCCCAGCTTGCCGCCGGCCACCCAGGCCTGCGACAGGTTGATGAAGTTGAAGTACACGACAAAGCTCAGCAGCGCGAACAGCAGGTTCCAGTTGTTCGCACGCCGCGGGTTCGAGGCCGACAGGCCGACACCCAGCAGCGTGAGGTTCGCAGCACCGAGCACGAGCCCGAGGCGCCAGACCATCTCGCCCTGGTTGCGCGGTGTGGGCAGGCGCAGCAGTTCGATGCTGCGGCGCGCCTTCGGTGGCAACTCGTCGGCGCTGGCGCTGACCCGTTCGCCAGCCAGCACGCGGTAGCCCTCGAAGCGCGATAGAGTCTTGTCGCCGCTGCGCAGGTTCTGCTCGTTGCGCTGGCCGCGTTCGAGCACGAGGTAGCGGTCGTCGCCTTGCAGGTCGATGCGGCCGCTGCGCGCCGACGTGACCGATTCGGAATCCGCCAGTGTCGACAGGATGAACACATTGCGCCCGGTGCGCCCGTCCAGCGAATCGCGCTCGATGAAGAACACCTTGCTGCCATCGCTCGAGGTCTGGAACTGGCCGGGCGCCACGCGGGACAGGTCCGAGCGCTTCTCGAAGCGCTCCTTCATCTCCGCGCTGCGCTTGTTCTCCCACGGCCACACGAACAGCATCAGCAGCGCGATCACCAGCAACACCGGCAGGCTCACGCGCAGCACCGGCCGCACGAAGCGCGTGAGGCCCACGCCACTGGCGAACCAGATCGCCATTTCGCTGTCGCGGTACATGCGGCCCAGCGTGGCCACCACGGCGATGAAGAGCGAGAGCGCCAGCACGATGGGCAGGTAGCCGAGTGCGATGTAGCCCATCAACAAGGCCACGTCCTGTGGCGAGATGCGGCCGATGGCGGCCTGGCCCAGCGTGCGGATCAGCATCATCGTCAGCACGATGGTCATGATGACCACGAGCGTCGCGCCGAAGCTTCGTGCCAGGTCTTTGCGCAAGGTGGAATCGAATAACATCGGCGGCTGGTTTGCGCACTGGCGCTGAGAGGACTGGCGATTATGGACTTCCGACATCTCGTGGCCACACCCGACGCGCTGACTGCTGTCGCCTGTGATGCCTTGCTGCTGGTGGTGACGGGCGATGCGGTCGATAGCGCGCTGGCCGCGCCGCTCGCCGCCTTGTTGCGCGATGCGGTGGCGCAGGGTGATCTCGCTCTCAAATCTGGCAAGGCTCTGTACCTGCACCGGCCGGCCGGCGTGAAGGCCGCACGCTTGGCTTTCGCTGTGGTTGCCAACACATCGGCCAAGGCCTTCAAGGCGGGTGTGGCACAAGGCCTGGGCCTGCTCAAGGGCACCGGCGCCAAGCACATCGCGGTGGCGTTTGCCGGCAAGGGCGAATGGCTCGCCGATCACGCTGAAGCCGTGGTCGCGGCCGTGGGCGATGCGACCTACGTGTACCGCCACACCAAGCCCAGCGCACCCGCAGCCGGTGCGTTGGCCAAGCTGACGATCGTGTGCGGCAAGGCCGATGCGAAGGCCGTGACCCAGGGCCTGGCGCGTGGCGAGGCGATCGCCGCCGGGGTGGCCCTGGCGCGCGAATGCGCCAACCGTCCGGCGAACCACTGCACGCCCACGTACCTGGGCGAGCAGGCCAAGAAGCTCGGCAAGAGCCACGGCCTGAAGGTCGAGGTGCTGGACCGCAAGGCGGTCGAGAAGCTCGGCATGGGTTCTTTCCGGTCGGTGGCCCAGGGCTCGGCCGAGCCCTTGCGCTTCATCGTCGCGCGCTACGAAGGCGCGGCCAAGACGCAGGCGCCGGTGGTGCTGGTCGGCAAGGGCATCACCTTCGATACCGGTGGCATCTCGATCAAGCCCGCGGCCGAAATGGACGAGATGAAGTTCGACATGGGCGGTGCGGCGAGTGTGCTCGGCACCCTGCGCGCAATCGCCGAACTCAAGCCGAAGCTGAACCTGATCGGCATCATTCCTTCGTGCGAAAACATGCCGAGCAGCCGCGCCGTCAAGCCGGGTGACGTGGTCACCAGCATGTCGGGCCAGACCATCGAGATCCTCAACACCGATGCCGAAGGCCGCCTGATCCTGTGCGATGCGCTGACCTACGCCGAGCGCTTCAAACCCGCCGTCGTGGTCGACATCGCGACCCTCACGGGCGCATGCGTCGTCGCCCTTGGCTACCACCACTCGGGCCTGTTCACCGCCGACGACGAAGTGGCCGGGCAAATGCTCGCGGCCAGCCGCAGCGCCCTCGACCCCTGCTGGCGCATGCCGATGGACGAGGAGTACGACGAAGGCCTGAAGAGCAACTTCGCCGACATGGGCAACATCGGCGGCCGCATGGGCGGGGCGATCACGGCGGCGATGTTCCTGCGTCGCTTCACCGGCAAGTACCGCTGGGCGCACCTGGACATCGCGGGCACGGCCTGGAAGTCGGGCGCCGCCAAGGGTGCGACCGGCCGGCCGGTGCCGCTGCTGACGCACTTCGTGCTGGCGCAGGCGAAGTGAACAGGTTGAATGGGCGCATGTCGGCATGACCGAGGTCAGTTTCCACACCAATGTCCCGCACCCGCTGGGTTATGCCTGCCGGCTGTTGCGCAAGGCCACGCGCCAGGGAGCGCGGGTCGTGGTGACCGCGCCGGCCGCTACGCTCGCGGCGCTCGATACGGCCTTGTGGACTTTCGAGCCGCTCGACTTCGTGCCGCATGTGCTGGCCGCCCCGGGTGCCGCAGTGGCCGAACGTTTGCGTGCCACGCCAGTGTGGTTGCTCGAAAGCCCGGCCGATGCGACGCACCACGAGGTGCTGCTCAACCTCGGCGCGCGGGCGCCCGAGGGTTTCGAGAGCTTTGCGCGCGTGATCGAGATCGTCTCGACCGACGACGAAGGCCGCGCCGCCGGCCGCCAGCGCTGGAAGCATTACGCGAACCGCGGCTACGCCATTCAGCACCACGAGGTGAAAGAGTGACCAGCCCGCGCCCGATGCCGCCGCAGCGCGTGCCGACGCTGACCGAAGTGGTCGAGCCGATGTACCGCGCGCCACCACCGGCGGAGCCTGTGGCGCCGCCACCCGACTGGTCACAACAGCCGCCGCAGGAATCATGGCTGGCGTCACCGCCGCAGACGCCGCAAGAGTTCTCGCATGAAGCGCCAACCCATCCCGATACCGCGACGCAAGCGACCGGCGACCTGCAAGGCATCGACGAAGCGCAGTTGATCGACCGCGTGCTGTCCGATCTGCAACGCCAGGTCGAGCTGATGCTCGAGTACCGCCTGCGCGAAGTGCTGACACCGGCGCTCGTGCGCGCGACCGATGCGCTCATCCGCGATGCGCGCATCGAGTTGGCATCGACCTTGCGTGATGTGGTCGCACGTGCCGTGGCTCAAGAGCTGTCGCGTCATCGCGGACGCTGATCCGCACGTTGTGGGTGCAGACGCCGCGTTCTCTGTCTTGAAAGGAGGCGCGGTGGTCGAGTGACCACAAGCCCATCGGGCACCCCTGGATCGCGTGTAAACCCTCGCTGAGGAATGCACGGCGCGACCCGAGGATTCCCGCTGGAGATGCGGTTTCAATTGAGTTAATGTGTCGCGCGTTGAATCTTCAACCCAATCCCGCTTCACCTTTTTCTGTTTTACCTTTCCCAACCGGAGAATCCGCATGCAATTCAAACTGAACATGATCGTCGGCGCCGCGCTCGTGACCCTGGGTGCTACTGCCTACGCTCAGGACATGGTCGTCAAGATCGGTCATGTCGGCCCCACCAGCGGCGGCATCGCCCACCTGGGCAAGGACAACGAGATGGGCGCCCGCATGGCCATCGACGAACTCAACGCCAAGGGCGTGATGATCGGCGGCAAGAAGGCCAAGTTCGAACTGCTCGCCGAAGATGACGCGGGCGATCCGAAGCAAGGCACGGCTGTCGCGCAAAAGCTGGTCGACTCCAAGGTCAACGGCGTGGTGGGTCACCTGAATTCGGGTACGTCGATCCCCGCCTCCAAGGTGTACAGCGACGCAGGCATCCCGCAGATTTCGCCCTCGGCCACCAACCCGAAGTTCACCCGCAACGGCTACAAGACCACCTTCCGCGTGGTGGCTGACGACGTGCATCTGGGTGGCACGCTGGGCCGCTACGCCGTGAAGGAACTGGCCGGCAAGTCGATCGTCACGATCGACGACCGTACCGCCTACGGCCAGGGTGTCGCCGAAGAGTTCGCCAAGGCCGTGAAGGCTTCCGGCGGCGCGATCGCCGACACGCAATTCACGACCGACAAGGCGACGGACTTCACCGCCATCCTGACCGCCATCAAGTCGAAGAAGCCCGATGTGGTCTTCTTCGGCGGCATGGACGCTGTGGCCGGCCCGATGATTCGTCAGATGAAGTCGCTCGGCATCAATGCCAAGTTCATGGGTGGCGACGGCATCTGCTCGGGCGAACTGCCGAAGCTGGCCGCCGGCGCGATGGCCGATGGCCAGGTGGTGTGCGCTGAAGCCGGTGGTGTCGAAGGCACGCAGAAGGCTGGCATGGACAAATTCAAGGCCGACTTCAAGACGAAGTTCGGTGCCGACGTGCAGATCTATTCGCCCTACGTGTACGACGCCGTCAACGTGATGGTCGCTGCGATGGTCAAGGCCGGCTCCGCCGACCCGGCCAAGTACCTGCCGGTGCTGGCCAAGACCGAAGGCTACAAGGGCGTGACGGGCACGATCTCGTTCGACGAAAAGGGCGACGTGAAGAACGGCGCGCTGACACTGTTCACCTACAAGGGCGAGAAGCGCGAGCAGATCGCCGTGGTTCGATAAGCGGAACGCTTCGGCGTTGTGCTGCGGGGCGCCTTCGGGCGCCCCTTCTTTTTTGGCGTCGGGCTTTTTGGCGTCGGGCTATTGCAAAGGGGTACCGTCTCGCCGGTAGATGCGGCACAGGTGCGCCAGCCGCTGCGCGTGCTCGGGCCGCACCTGATCCCAGCTGAAGCGCCACTCCCAGAAGCCTTCACCCTTGCCGGGATAGTTCATGCGGTGCTCGCTGCCGAGGCCGAGCACGTCCTGCAGCGGATAGAGCGCGGTGTCAGCCACGCTCGCGCAGGCGCAGCGGATCAGGTCCCAGTGGATCTCGGCAGCGCCGGTGGCGAGCACATCGCGCACATGCTGCTGCTCGGTCGGCGAGGCCGCAGCCCACCAGCCTTGCGTGGTGTCGTTGTCGTGCGTGCCGGTGTAGACCACGCTGTCGTGGTCGTGGTTGTGTGGCAAGTAGGTGTTGTCGCTCCCGCCGCCGAAGGCGAACTGCAGGATGCGCATGCCCGGAAAGGCGAACTTCGTGCGCAGCGCGTGCACGTCGGGCGTGATGACGCCGAGGTCTTCCGCGATGATCGGCAGCGGCCCGAGCGCGCGGCCGATGGCCTTGAACAAGGCCTCGCCCGGACCTGGCAGCCAGCGGCCGTGGATCGCGGTCGGTTCCGAGGCCGGAATCTCCCAGTACGACGCGAAGCCGCGGAAGTGGTCGATGCGCACCACGTCCACCAGTTCGAAGGTGCGGCGGATGCGCTCGACCCACCACGCAAAACGCTCCTTCGTGTGCGCGCTCCACCGGTAGAGCGGGTTGCCCCAGCGCTGGCCGTCGCTGGTGAATGCATCGGGCGGCACGCCGGCCACGACGGTGGGTACGCCGCGTTCGTCGAGTTCGAACAACTCCTGCCGCGCCCAGACCTCGGCGCTTTCGTAGGCGATGAAGATCGGGATGTCGCCGATGATCTCGATGCCGCGTTCGTTGGCATAGTCCTTCACGCGCAGCCACTGCCGGAAGAAGCACCATTGGCTGAACTTCCAGAACGCGATGCGCGGTGCGTGCGCGATCAGTGCGGCCTTCATGGCCGGGCGTTCGCGTGCGGCCAGCGGAGCGTCCCACCAACTCCAGTTTCCGCCGTGGTAGTGGTCTGAGAGCGCCATGTAGAGCGCGTAGTCGTCGAGCCAGCTGTGGTGGTGTTTGCAGAAGGCCTCGAACTCGGCACGTTCATCCGGCGTGGCCGCGTGCGCAAAACGCTCGGCAGCACGTGCCAAGCGCTGCATGCGGAAGGGCACGACGGTGCCGAAGTTCAGGCGCTGGTCGTTGAAGGGCGCATTGGGCACGAGGTCGGCTTCGTCGAGCCAGCCGCGCTGCTGCAACTCGACGAGATCGATCATCAGCACATTGCCGGCGAAGGCTGACGAGCTCATGTAGGGCGAGTTGCCGGGGCCGATGCCGCCGAGCGGCAGGATCTGCCAGAGCGTCTGGCCGGCCGCGACCAGCCAATCGACGAAGTGGTACGCGGCGGCGCCGAAATCACCCGAGCCGTGTGGGCCGGGCAGGGACGTGGGGTGCAAGAGCACGCCGCTGGCGCGAGGAAAACGCATGGGGTGATGCTCCGCTTCGAGTTTGAATTCAGGGGCCTGAATTCTGTACGCGAATTCAGGCCGCAGCGCCGGCCGCGTCACTGCGCATCAACAACATCAAGCTGCGCCCACCGACCGTGCAGGCGCTGCCGGCCGCGCCGCGCCAGTTGGTGTCGCCACGCACGGTGCTGCTGTCGAGCAAGGCGCGCCAGTCGCCTTCGGGCACGGTGAACGTGGCTTCGCTGGTGCCAGTGTTGGACAGCATCAGCAAGGGCAGCTTCGCCTTGCCGGGCCGGCCGATCAGGCAACCGAGCACACGCTGCTCGGTGTTGCCCCAGTCGTCGTCGACCATCGTGCTGCCGTCGCTGTCGAGCCAGGCCAGGTCGTGCAGGCCGCGTGCGCCTGGCGTTGCATCGGCCACACCGTCGTACCACTGGTCACCCAGCGGCAGCAGTTCGCGACGCAGTGCGAGCACGCGGGTGGTGAAGGCCAGCAGGTCGGCGTCGATCGTGTTCCAGTCGATCCAGGTGATCGGATTGTCCTGGCAGTAGGGGTTGTTGTTGCCGCCCTGTGTGTGGCCGAATTCGTCGCCGGCCGCAAGCATCGGCGTGCCCTGGGCGAGCACGGTGCTTGCGATCAGCGCACGCTTGATGCGCCCGCGCAGCGCGTTCACGGCCTCGTGCGGTGTCGGCCCTTCGACGCCGCAATTCCAGCTGATGTTGTGACCGTGCCCGTCGCGGTTGCCTTCGCCATTCGCGAGGTTGTGGCGCTGGTCGTAGCTCACCAGGTCGTGCAGGCAGAAGCCGTCGTGCGCGACGACGAAGTTGACCGATGCGCTCGGCAAGCGGCCCTGGCGCCGAAAGCTGTCGGACGAGGCGCACAGGCGCTGCGCGAAGCCGCCGCGGCTGCCCGAGGCACCGACCCAGAAGCCGCGCATCGCATCGCGGAACTGATCGTTCCATTCGAGCCAGCCGGTCGGGAAGTGGCCGACCTGGTAGCCGCCGGGCCCGATGTCCCAGGGCTCGGCGATCATCTTCAGGCGCGACAGCAGCGGGTCTTGCGCCACGGCGGTGAAGAACGCGCCCTTCGCATCGAAGCCGTGGTCGCCGCGGCCGAGCACGGGGGCGAGGTCGAAGCGAAAACCGTCGACGTGCATCTCGCCGGCCCAGTAGCGCAGGCTGTCCATCACCAGTTGCAGTACACGCGGGTGGCGGATGTCGAGCACGTTGCCGCAGCCGGCGTGGTTCTCGTAGAGCGCCAGGTTGTCGGGCGGCAGGCGGTAGTAGCTCGCGTTGTCGAGGCCCCGAAAGCTGATCGTCGGGCCGTGTTCGTCACTCTCGGCGGTGTGGTTGAAGACCACGTCGAGGATCACTTCGATGCCGGCCGAATGCAGGCGCTTGACCATGCCACGGAATTCATCGCGGGCCGACAACCCGTTCAGGCCCGAGGCGAGCCGCGGCTCGGTGGCGAAGTAGCCGATCGTGTTGTAGCCCCAGTAGTTCGACAGGCCCATGCGCACGAGGCGCTGTTCGTCGACACGCTGGTGCACCGGCAGCAGGCTCACCGCGGTGATGCCCAGGCCTTTCAGATGCGAGATCGACGCGTCCGACGCCAGTCCCGCGTAGCTGCCGCGCATCGCGTCCGGCACACCGGGGTGCTGCTTCGTGTACCCCTTGACGTGCAATTCGTAGAGCACCGTGTCGGCCAGCGGCGTGTGCAGGTGGCGATCGCCTTGCCAGTCGTAGTGATCGTCGACCACACGCGCTTTCAAGGCATGCCCGGCGTTGTCGTGCATGTCGATCACATGCGGGTGGCGCGGGTCGAAGCCGAACTGGTCGTGGCGCCAATCGAAGTGGCCGACGATTTCGCGCGCGTACGGGTCGAGCAGCAGCTTGTAGGGGTTGAAGCGGTGCCCGTGTTCGGGCTTCCACGGCCCGCGCACACGCAGGCCGTAGATCTGGCCTGCCACGAGACCGGGCACACGCCCGTGCCACACGTCGTGCGTGCGAGCCGGCAGCGGCGTGCGTGAGAGTTCGCGCTGGCCGCTGGTGTCGAACAGGCAGAGTTCGACCTCCAGTGCGTGCGCCGAAAAGACGGCGAAGTTGACGCCCCCGCCGTCGACGTGGGCGCCAAGGGGCCAGGGCCTTCCGGCCTCGATCGCCTTCAGGCCTTCCATTCGAAGAAGACAGTGGCCAGCGGCGGCAGCGTGAGCGCCAGGGACTGCGCCTTGCCGTGCCAGCCGATCGCATCGGCGGTGATCTCGCCGAAGGGCGCGCCGACATTGCTGCCGCCGTAGTGCGCCGAATCGGTGTTGATGCGCTCGACGTACACACCGGGGCGCGGCACGCCGACGCGGTAGTCGTGTTGCACCATCGGCGTGAAGTTGCAGACCACCACCACCATCGAGCCCGGCTCGTTGCCGTGGCGCGCGAAGCAGAGCACCGAGCGATCCGCGTCGTTGTGTTCGATCCACTCGAAACCATCGGGCGTGAAGTCGCGCTGATAGAGCGCCGGTGTCGCCTTGTAGAGGCGGTTGAGGTCGTGCATCAGGCGCTGCACACCTTCATGCTGGCGGTCGCCGAGCAGGTGCCAGTCGAGGCTCTGGTCGTGGTTCCACTCGCGTTCCTGGCCGAACTCGCAGCCCATGAACAGCAGCTTCTTGCCGGGGTGGCCGAACATGAAGCCGAAGTAGGCGCGCAGGTTGGCGAACTTCTGCCAGCGGTCGCCCGGCATCTTGGTGAGCAGCGAGCCCTTGCCGTGCACGACCTCGTCGTGCGAGATCGGCAGCACGAAGTTCTCGTTGAAGGCATAGACCATCCCGAAGGTCATCTCGCCGTGGTGGTGCTTGCGGTAGAGCGGGTCACGCGCCATGTACGACAAGGTGTCGTGCATCCAGCCCATGTTCCACTTGTAGTGGAAGCCCAGGCCGCCCGCGTAGGTGGGGCGCGACACGGCCGGGAAGGCGGTCGACTCTTCGGCCAAGGTCACGGCCTGTGAACGTTCGCTGCCGACCACCTCGTTCATGCGCTTGAGGAAGGCGATGGCTTCGAGGTTCTCGCGCCCGCCGTGCACGTTCGGCACCCACTCGCCGTGTTTGCGGCTGTAGTCGCGGTAGAGCATCGAGGCGACCGCATCGACGCGCAGGCCGTCGACGTTGTAGCGCTCGAGCCAGTACAGCGCATTGGCGACCAGGAAGTTGCTGACTTCGGT
Organism: Rhizobacter sp.; assembly: GCA_025361845.1. Lineage (GTDB taxonomy): Bacteria > Pseudomonadota > Gammaproteobacteria > Burkholderiales > Burkholderiaceae_C > JANYJL01. The sequence continues at coordinate 33,636 of JANYJL010000239.1, read as the reverse complement.
GCGGCCGAGGTTGTAGATCAGCGTGTTCCAGTCCTGGTGAAAACCTTCGCGCGGGTCCGCGTATTCGTAGAGCTGGGTGCCGTCGAAGTTGGCCAAGCCGTGGGTGTCGGTCGGGAAGTGCGCCGGCACCCAGTCGAGCAGCACACCCACGCCTTCGGCATGGCAGCGGTCGACGAAGCGGCGAAAGCCCGGCGCATCACCGAAGCGCGAGGTGGGCGAGTACATGCCGATCGGCTGATAACCCCAGGAGCCGTCGAACGGATGTTCGGTCACCGGCATCAATTCGAGATGGGTGAAGCCCATGTCGCGCGTGTAGGGTACGAGCGTATCGGCCAGTTCGTCCCAGGTGAGGAAGCGGCCGTGGTCGCCGTTCTCATCGTCGATCTTGCGGCGCCAGGAGCCGAGGTGCACCTCGTAGATGCTCATCGGCGCGTCGAGCGCGTTGGCGGCCTGACGAGCGGGCGAGGCGATGGCAACCTCGGGCATGCGCGTCACCACGCTGGCCGTGGCCGGGCGCATTTCCGACTGCAGCGCATACGGGTCAGCCTTCAGCGGCAGCACATGGCCTTCGCGGGCTCGGATCTCGTACTTGTAGGCGGTGCCGGTGGCGATGCCAGGGATGAAGATTTCCCAGACGCCGCACTCGCGGCGCAGGCGCATCGGGTGGCGGCGGCCGTCCCAGACATTGAAGTCGCCGACCACGCTGACGCGCGAGGCGTTCGGTGCCCACACGCAGAAGCTTGTTCCCGCCACGCCTTCCATCACGCGCTGGGTCGCGCCGAGTACTTCGTACGGCCGCAGGTGCGAGCCTTCGCCCATCAACCACACGTCCATCTCGCCGAGCACGGGCGGGAAGCGGTAGGGGTCGTCGATGACCGATTCGTTGCCGTCTGCCCAGCGCACCTTCAGCCGGTAGTCGGCCGGTGCGCCGACCGGGAAGGCGCATTCGAAGAAGCCGTTTGCGTGGCGGAGTTCCAGCGCAGCCAGCGCCACACCGCCCGCACCCAGCAATTCGACGGATGCGGCGGCGGGCAGGAAGGCCCGCAGCCAGAGGTAACCGCGTTCGTCCGCATGGACGCCCAGTACGGAGAACGGGTCGCCGTGGCTCGCCGTCCGGATGAGGTCGATGTCGCGCTCTTGGATCATGTTTTGTCTCCTGCCGTGGCACTTTTTGAAAGCGCTTTGATAGTACTGCCGGAGCGCAAAAAACTAGCTCATGATTGGCCCTACGTTCCAGATCTCGCGCGCGTACGCACCGATCGTGCGGTCGGCCGAGAACGCACCCATGCCGGCCACGTTGGTGATCGCCTTCGAGGCCCATGCACCCGGCTGCCGGTACAGCGCATCCACTTGCGCCTGGGTCTCGACATAAGAAGCGTAGTCGGCCAGCAGCAGGTAGTGGTCGCCACCCCACAGCAGCGAATCGACCAGGCCGCGGTAGCGACCCGGCTCCTCGGGCGAGAACTGGCCGCCCGCAATGGCGTCCAGCACGGCCTTGAGTTTCGGATTGCTTTCGTAGTAACGCATCGGCTGGTAGCCGCTTTGTTTCAGGGCCTGCACCTCGGGCGTCTTCAGGCCGAAGATGAAGATGTTGGCGTCGCCCACGTTCTCTCGGATCTCGATGTTGGCGCCGTCGTCGGTGCCGATCGTCAGCGCGCCGTTCAGTGACAGCTTCATGTTGCCAGTGCCCGAAGCCTCGGTGCCGGCGGTCGAAATCTGCTCGGACAGGTCGGCACCGGGCATGATGATTTCGGCGGCCGAGACGCTGTAGTTCGGCACGAACACCAGCTTCAGCTTGTTGCCGACGCGCGGGTCGTTGTTGATGACGCTGCCCACGTCGTGGATCAGCCGGATGATCGACTTGGCGGTGGCATACGATGAAGCCGCCTTGCCCGCGAAGATAACGGTGCGCGGAACCCAGTCTTCACCGCCCGGCGCCTTCGGGTTGGCCAGGATTGCCTGGTAGCGCGTCACGACATGCAGAACGTTCAGCAACTGGCGCTTGTATTCGTGGATGCGCTTGACCTGCACGTCGAACAGGCTCGTCGGGTCGACCACCACGCCGGTGGTGCGCAGGATGGTCGCCGCCAGGCGTTCCTTGTTCGTGCGCTTGATGGCCATGAACTCGCTGCGGAAGGCGGGGTTGTCCTTCAGGCCCTTCAGGCCTTGCAGCTTGTCGAGGTCGAGGCGCCAACTGCTGTCCAGTGTGCGGTCGAGCAGGCCGGCCAGACCCGGGTTCGCTTGCGCCAGCCAGCGCCGCGGCGTCACGCCATTCGTCATGTTCGTGAAGCGGTCGGGCCAGAGCTCGGCGAAATCCGCGAAGATGGTCTGCACCAGCAGGTCGGAGTGCAGCGCGGACACGCCGTTGACCTTGTGGCTGCCGACGATCGACAGGTTCGCCATGCGCACCCGGCGCTCGCCGCGCTCGTCGATCAGTGACAGGCGGGCCAGGTAATCCAGGTCGCCGGGCCGACGCTTGTTCGCGAAATCCAGGAACTCCTGGTTGATGCGGAAGATGATCTCGAGGTGGCGCGGCAGCACCTGCTGCATCAACGCCACCGGCCAGGTTTCCAGCGCCTCGGGCATCAGGGTGTGATTGGTGTACGAGAACACCTTCGTGCACAGCGCCCAAGCGGCGGCCCAGGGCATCGCGTGCTCGTCGCACAGCAGGCGCATCAACTCGGCCACGCCGATGGCGGGGTGGGTGTCGTTCAGGTGGATCGCGACCTTGTCCGCCAGGTTCGCCAACGTGCCGTGTTCGGCGAGGTGGCGGCCGATGATGTCCTGCACCGAGGCGGCAACGAAGAAGTACTCCTGGCGCAGTCGCAGTTCGCGGCCGGCGGGCGTGCTGTCGTTCGGGTAGAGCACCCAGGAGATGTTCTCGTACTCGTTCTTCACGCCGGCCGCGCGCTGGTAGTCGCCGGTGTTGAAGGCGTTCAGGTCGATGTGGCCCGGCGCGGCCGCTCGCCACAGGCGCAGCGTGCTGACCTTGCGGGTGCCGTGGCCCGGCACGACCATGTCGCAGGCCTTGGCCGCCACTTCGCCGGCCGGGCGCCACACGGCCTTGTCGCCGACGTGCTCCACCCATCCGCCGAAGCGCACCGGGTAGCTGATGTCGGCGCGCGGGAACTCCCAGACCGTGCCGTTCTCCAGCCACGGATCGGGGTACTCGACCTGCGAGCCGTTCAGGATTTCCTGCTTGAACATGCCGTACTCGTAGCGGATGCCGTAGCCGAAGGAGGGCAAGCCGAGTGTCGCCATCGAGTCGAGGAAACACGCCGCAAGACGGCCCAGGCCGCCGTTGCCCAGGCCGGCATCCCGTTCGAGGTCGGCCACGTCTTCGAGGCGGTTCGCGTGGTCCGCCACGGCCGCGGCAGCGGGGCCGCGCAGTTCGAGCGCGGCGAGCGCGTTCGACATCGTGCGCCCGATCAGGAACTCCATCGAGAGGTAGTACACGCGGCGCGCCTTCGCAGCGCGCTCGTGCGTCTGGGTCTCGACCCAACGCGCCGAGAGCTGTTGGCGGGCCAGGCCGGAAACGGCCAGCATCAGGTCGGTCGGCGTGGCCGCATCGGGCGCAACGCCGACGGACTTGAGCAGGTGTTCGTCGAGCGCGGTGGAGAAGGAGCTTGTGGCCACGGGAGTTCCTTGGGTCAGTGAAAGGGCAGTCTGTATTGCCAGCATCTTGTGTGCCTGCCTTGTCTCGGCCGCCTTGGCCTGGGCGCGGTTCGGCATGGTTGGGGCACGCGGCGGGCGCAGTGTCACGCACGGTCAGGAGAGCGTCAACCGCGCTCCCGAGCCTTGACAGGGCGTCGCTCGAACCGCTGATTTTCAGGTGCCGCAGGCCGGGTTACAGGCGATTACGATGGCAAAAGACGGGCTCTTCCCTGCGGGCCGCGAGAGCCTCGGCCGGGTGCCGGGGGCCGCTCAGTCCAAACCGCTTTGAGGCAAATGGACAAGCCGCCCTTGAAATTACGCCGGGTTACGCTGCCGGGTAGTGGGTTTCACCCGGTTCCGGGCTTCGCGGCTCGCTCCACAATGTCCGGACCGAGCCGAAGCGGCGTTGTGCGAATGCTTCAACGCGGCCCGCCCATCCCTACGTTCAAACGGAGAGTTCATGGAAACAACCGATCTGGCCCGGAGTCTGGATTTGCCCAAGCGCACGGTCGCGCTGGTGCTGGCTGGCGGACGCGGCAGCCGCCTGAAGAACCTGACCGACCGGCGAGCCAAGCCCGGTGTGTATTTCGGCGGCAAGTTCCGCATCATCGACTTCGCGCTGTCGAACTGCCTGAACTCCGGCATCCGCCGCATCGGCGTGATCACGCAGTACAAGAGCCACAGCCTGATCCGCCACCTGCAACGCGGCTGGGCCTTCCTGAAGAGCGAGATGAACGAGTTCGTCGACCTCATGCCGGCGCAGCAGCGGGTCGATGAAGAAAGCTGGTACCGCGGCACGGCCGATGCCGTGTATCAAAACCAGGACATCCTGGCGAGCTACGGCGCCGACTACATCGTCGTGCTGGCCGGCGACCACATCTACAAGATGAACTACGCGCTGATGTTGGCCGACCACGTGTCCCATGGGCGCGAGTGCACGGTCGGCTGCATCCCGGTGCCGCGTGCCGAGGCGGTGGGCTTCGGCGTGATGGCGGTGGACGAGAACAACCTGATCACCGCCTTCGTCGAAAAGCCGTCCGACCCGCCGCCGATGCCCGGCCACCCCGACATGGCGCTGGCCAGCATGGGCATCTACATCTTCAATGCGCGCTATCTCTACAAGGAACTCGAGCGCGACATCAACGACCCGGCGTCGAGCCACGACTTCGGCAAGGACATCATCCCGCACGCCGTGCGCAGCAGCCAGGCCGTGGCGCATTCGTTCCACCTCAGCTGCGTCTCGACCAAACCCGGCGAGGAACCGTACTGGCGCGACGTGGGAACGATCGACGCGTACTGGGATGCGAACATCGACCTCACCGCCACCGACCCGCAGCTCAACCTCTACGACACCCGCTGGCCAATCTGGACGTATCAGGCGCAGTTGCCGCCGGCCAAGTTCGTGCACAACCAGGACGACCGCCGTGGCATGGCGATCGAGTCGATGATTTCCGGCGGCTCGATCATTTCCGGCAGCGTGTTCCGCTCGGTGTTGTTCTCGAGCGTGCGGGTGCACTCCTACTCGCACGTGAACTGGTCGGTGCTTTTGCCCGAGGTGGTGGTGGGCCGCAACGTGCGCCTGACCCGCGTGGTCGTGGACCGCGGTTGCCACATCCCCGATGGCATGGTGATCGGCGAAGACGCCGTCGCCGATGCGGCAAATTACTACCGCACCGACAACGGCATCACGCTCGTCACGCGCGAGATGCTGGAAAAGCTCATCCGCTGATCGACGCCCCTACCATTGCGAGCATGAAAGTACTGCACGTCGCCGCGGAAGTTTTTCCTCTCATCAAGACCGGTGGCCTGGCCGATGTGGCCGGGGCCCTGCCACCCGCGCTGCAACGCGCGGGCGCCGACAGCCGGCTCGTCCTGCCGGGCCTGCCGGCAATTGCCGATGCGGTGTTGCATCAGAAGCTGGTCTGCGAGATCGGGCCCGCCTTCGGCGCGGCGCGCGTGAGCTTGCGGCTGGGGCAGCTGCCCTACAGCAAGATCCCCGCGTACGTGGTCGATGCGCCGTACCTGTACCGGCGTGGCGGCAGCCCCTACCAGGACAGCAATGGCGTGGAGTGGTCTGACAACCTGCAGCGCTTCGGCCTGCTCGGTTGGGCTGCGGCGCACCTGGCCGCGGGCGAACTCGACCCCGAATGGACCCCCGACGTGGTGCACGCGCACGACTGGCACGCCGCCATGACCTGCGCCTACATGACGGCGCACCCGGCCACCCGCGCGGCCTCGGTGTTCACGGTGCACAACCTCGCGTTCCAGGGGTTGTTCGCGCCGGGTGAATTCCCTGCGCTCGGCCTGCCTCCGAAGTTCATGGCCGCCGCCGCGCTGGAGTTTCACAACAAGCTGTCCTTCATGAAGGCGGGGCTGAAGTTCGCCGATCGCATCACGACGGTCAGCCCGACCTATGCGCGCGAGATCGCGACGCACGAGTTCGGTTGCGGCCTCGATGGCGTCATCCGCAGCCGCAGCGCCGATGTGTCGGGGGTGCTCAACGGTGTCGACCAGGATGTGTGGAACCCGGCCACCGACACCGCCATCGCAGCGCGCTACAAGGCCGATGCGCTGACCGGCAAGGGCGCCTGCAAGAAGGCGCTGCAAGCCGAGATGGGTTTGGCGCAGGACGCCGCGGCGCCGCTCTTCGGCGTGGTGAGCCGGCTCACTTCGCAGAAGGGCCTCGATCTGGTGCTGGCCGCGCTGCCCGGCCTGGTGCGCGATGGTGCGCAGTTCCTGATTCAAGGCACCGGTGAGCCCGCGCTTGAAGCGGCCTTCCGCGCGGCTGAAAAGGAAAATCCGGACCGTGTTGCCACCCGCATCGGCTACGACGAAGTGCTGGCGCACCGGGTCGTGGCGGGCTGCGATTCGATCCTCGTGCCCTCGCGCTTCGAGCCCTGTGGGCTGACCCAGTTGTACGGCCTGCGCTACGGCACCTTGCCGCTGGTGCGGCGCGTCGGCGGCCTGGCCGACACGGTTGTCGATGCGAATGAACTGGCGGTCGCCGAAGACCGCGCCACCGGCTTCAGTTTCGACGTGGCCACGCCGGCCGCACTCGAACAATGCCTGCTGCGCGCCGCGGCCTTGTTCCGCAAGCCCGAAGCCTGGCGCAAGCTGATGCTGCGCGCCATGGCGCAAGACTTTTCCTGGACCGGCGCGGCGCAGGACTACATGACGCTGTATGCGCAAGCCGTCGAAGCGCGCAAGGCGATGCCGCGGCTCGTGTCGGCGGTCTGAGCCTGAAGCGGCGGCCTTCGGCAGCCGCCGACTTTTCGGCGGCAGTGCGACAGGACGGCTCCGCCTTGAGAGCGCCCCCAAGCCGACGACATGCGTCGTCCGCCCCCGAGCGGGATGAGGAAACTTCGGGCGGCCGTGCGTTTCCTCAAGAGGCACCCGGGGAAACCCGCGTCGCCGACCGGGTTTTGATTGTTGCGGCAAAATTTGCCTAGACAACAATTGCCCAGGCATCCTTCAGGCGGCCTGGGCCCAGCCCGAGCCCGCCATGTCCTCTGCCCGACCCTACCCGTCCTATGACGGCGCCTGTTATGACGTGACCGACAGTGTCGGCCACCACATCGTCAACCTCGTCGGCCAGATGCGCCGCGAGGTCGAAGCCCGCATGGCCGAACACGGCCTGACGGACGCGCAATGGAAGCCGCTGATGAAGCTGGCGATCGGCCGCGCAACCACCGCCTTCGAGTTGGCGCGCGAGATGGCCGTCGATGCCGGCGCGGTGACGCGCGTGGTCGACCGGCTGGAAGCCAAGGGCCTGGTCGAGCGGGTGCGTTCAGAGACTGACCGGCGTGTCGTGCACCTGCGCCTCACGCCAGCGGGCCACGAGGCAGCGGACAAGGTGCCGCACGTGCTGGCGGCGGTCAACAACGATTTCCTGCGCGGCTTCAGCGAAACCGAGTGGAAGCAGTTGCGCAAGCTGATCGAGCGCATGACGGCCAACGGCTGCGCGCTGCAAACCGCCAAGCTCGAAGCGGAGGCCTCGGCATGAAGCTCTTCCCTGTTTCCATGAAGACGATGCGATTCAAACTGAGCCCGCAGGCCTGCGGCGGCTCGCTCACTGCCATGACGGCGCTCACCGCGGTGCTCGCCAGTGCGGCCTTGCTGCTCGGTGGTTGTGCCAGCCCCGGCGAAACACGCCCGACCCACCAGTTGGCCGACGCCCGCACCCGCGGCGCCGCGCCCGATGCCACACCCTGGCCCGCCACCCGCTGGTGGAGCAGCTACGGCGACGCCCAGCTCGACACCCTGGTCGACCAGGCGCTGGCCGGCCAGCCGAGCCTGCAGATTGCGCAAGCGCGCCTGCAACAAGCGCAAGCCGCAGTCAGCGTGGCGGGTGCTGCGCGTGGCCTGCAAGCCAGTGCATCGCTCGAACTCACCGACCAGCGCTTCACCGAAAACGGCCTGATTCCGCCGCCGCTGGGTGGCTCGGTGAAGTGGAACAACAACGCCCAGCTCGGCGTGAGCTGGGACCTCGATCTGTTCGGCCGCCAGCGCGCCGCGCTCGATGCCAGCGTCGGCCAGCTCCGCGCCACCCAGGCCGACGCGCAAGCCGCGCGGGTGCTGCTCGCCGGCAATGTGGCGGCGGGTTACTTCAACCTGGCGCGCCTGATCGAGAACCGCGATGTCGCCACCCAGGCGCTGCAACAGCGCGAGCAGGTGCTGGCCCTGGTTCGGCAACGCATCTCGGCCGGGCTGGACACGACGGTCGATCTGCGCCAGGCCGAGGGCCTGATCGCGCAATCGCGGGTCGAGGTCGAAGCGCTTGCCGAGGGCATCGCCCGCGCGCGCCATGCGCTGGCCGATCTGAGCGGGCAGGGGCCGCAGGCGCTCGATGCCCTGTCGCCCACGCTCGTTGCCGTGCGCTCGCAGCCGCTGCCCGCCGGCTTGCCGGCCGACCTGCTGGGCCGGCGTGCCGATCTCGTGGCCCAGCGCTGGCGTGTCGAGGCCGCGTTGCGTGAGGCTGACCTGGCCAAGTCGCAGTTCTATCCGAACGTGAACCTGATGGCCTTCGTCGGCCTCTCCAGCATCGGCCTGGATCGCTTCCTGAACGCTGGTTCGCTGACCTATGGCGCCGGCCCGGCGCTGCACCTGCCGATCTTCGAAGGCACACGCTTGCGCGCCAACCTGGGTGCGAAGACTGCCGAAGTCGACGCCGCAGTCGATGGCTACAACGCCGCCTTGCTGCATGCCTTGCGCGAAGTGGCCGACGAGGTGTCGAGCCTGCAATCTCTCGAACGCCAGCAGCTCGCGCAGCGTGATGCGACCAGCGCCGCCGAAGCCGCCTACGCACTCGCCTTGCAGCGTTACCAGGCCGGCCTGGGCAACTTCCTCGTCGTGCTGACTGCGCAGACGAACGTGCTCTCGCAACGCCGCGCCAGCACCGATCTGAACGCGCGCCACCTCGGCAGTGAGGTGGCCTTGGCCAAGGCCCTCGGCGGTGGTTTCCAGGCCGACCCCGATGCACTGCCCGGCCCGACACTCGCCGCCGCACGCTGAACCCGATTGAGATGGATCGCAGAAAGAACACCATGACCGACACCACGAACGACACCCCGAAGAGCGCCGCTCCCGTCCCCGCCGCTGCCATTGCACCGGTCTCACCGGCGCCCGCCGTCAACCCCGGCAAGCGCAAGCCCGCCTTGCTGGCCGTCGCCGGCTTGACTCTCGTGGCCGGCCTCGGCTATGGCACCTACTGGGCGATGTTCCAGCGCCACTACGAGTCGACCGACAACGCGTACGTGCAGGCCCCGGTCGTGCAGGTCACGCCGCAGGCCGGCGGCACCGTGCTGGCCGTGCTGGCCGACGACACTGATCTCGTGAAGGCCGGCCAGCCGCTCGTCGAGCTCGACCCGACCGATGCGCGCCTGGCACTCGACCGCGCCGAATCGCAACTCGCGCAAACCGTGCGTGAGGTGCGCACGCTGTACGCGAATAACTCGGCGCTGAACGCGAACGTGAAGCTGCGCGAAAGCGAAGTCAACCGCGTGCAGACCGATGTGGCGCGCGCGGCCGACGACCTGGCGCGCCGCAAGCCCCTGGTGGCCAGCGGCGCGGTTGGCGGTGAAGAGATGAAGCACGCCGAAAACGCCCTCGCCGAAGCGAAGAGCGCCTACGCGAGTGCGCAGGCCGCCCTCGTGGCCGCACAGGAACAGGCTGGCAGCAGCCGCGCGCTGACCGAAGGCACGAGCGTCGAGAAGCACCCGAACGTCGAGCGCGCCAGCGCCGCGGTGCGCGAAGCCTTCCTCGCGCTGCAACGCACGGAGCTGCCCGCGCCGGTGAGTGGCCAGGTGGCCAAGCGAACGGTGCAGGTGGGCCAGCGCATTGCGGCCGGTGCGCCGTTGATGTCGATCATTCCGCTCGACCAGGTCTGGGTCGAAGCGAACTTCAAGGAAGTGCAGTTGCGCCAGATGCGCATCGGCCAGCCGGTGAAGCTCAGCGCTGACCTGTACGGCAGCAAGATCGAGTACGAAGGGCGCCTCGCAGGCGTGGGCGCCGGCACTGGCGCGGCCTTCGCGCTGCTGCCCGCGCAGAACGCCACCGGCAACTGGATCAAGGTGGTGCAGCGTGTGCCCGTGCGTGTGGAGCTGGACGCCAAACAACTCGCCGAACACCCGCTGCGCGTGGGCCTCTCGATGGAAGCGACGGTCGACGTGGCGCAGCAATCCGGCGCGCCGATCCTCGGTGCTGCCACGCCACGCGCGAGCAGCCGCACCGATGTGTTCGCCGAGCAGGCCAGCGAGGCCGACCACATCGTGCGCGACATCATCGCCAGCAACCTCGGCAAGGCGCTCGCCCGCGCAGGCGCCGGCAACGGTGCGCATGCGGGTTCGGCCGTGAAGCTGGCCGCCGCCGTGGCTGCGTCGCGCTGACAGGCTCGCCGTGAGCAACGCCACCGCCATCACGGCGGGCGACGCGCCCTTGCCGCCGCCCGCACCGCGTCCCGCCGCCGGCCCAGCGCGTGTCGCCTTCCCGCCGCTCGAAGGCAGCGCGCGCACGCTCGGCACCGTGGCGCTTTCGCTCGCCACGTTCATGAACGTGCTCGATTCGTCGATCGCGAATGTGTCCATCCCCGCCATCGCCGGCAACATGGGCGTGAGCCCCGCGCAAGGCACCTGGGTCATCACCTCGTTCGCCGTTGCCAACGCGATCTCGGTGCCGCTGACGGGCTGGCTCACTCAGCGCTTCGGCCAGGTGCGCCTGTTCACCGCGAGCATCCTGCTGTTCGTCGTCACCTCGTGGTTGTGCGGCCTCGCGCCGAACATCGAATCGCTGATCTTCTTCCGCGTGCTGCAAGGCCTGGTGGCCGGGCCGATGATCCCGCTCTCGCAGACCCTGCTGATGGCCAGCTACCCGGCCGCAATGGCGGGCACCGCGATGGCCTTCTGGGCCATGACCACGCTCGTTGCGCCGGTGATGGGGCCACTGCTCGGTGGCTGGATCACCGACAACATTTCCTGGCCATGGATCTTCTACATCAACATCCCGGTCGGCCTGATCGCTGCCGGGTTGACGTGGTCGATCTACCGCAGCCGCGATCCCGGCCCGCGCCGCGTGCCGCTCGACTACGTGGGCCTGGGCCTGCTCGTCACCTGGGTCGGCGCGCTGCAGATCCTGATCGACAAGGGCAAGGAGCTGGACTGGTTCAATTCCACGCAGATCGTCGTGCTCGCGGTCGTGGCCGCCGTGAGCTTCGCCTTCTTCCTGGTGTGGGAGCTGACCGAGTCGCACCCCATCGTCAACTTGCGCCTGTTCGCGCGGCGCAACTTCGTGATGGGCGTGCTGGCGCTGTCGGTCGGCTACGGCCTCTTCTTCGGCAACGTGGTGCTGCTGCCGCTGTGGTTGCAGCAGTGGATGAACTACACCGCCACCGAGGCCGGCATCGTGCTGGCGCCGGTCGGCCTGCTGGCGATCGTGCTGTCACCGTGGGTCGGCAAGAACGTCTCGCGCATCGACCCGCGCAAGCTCACCACGGTCGCCTTCGTCGGCTTCGCCCTCATCCTGTGGATGCGTTCGCGCTTCAACGTGCAGGCGCCGGTGTCGGTCATCCTGGTGCCGACGATCCTGCAAGGCGCGGCGATGGCCTTTTTCTTCATTCCGCTGCAAGCCATCATCTTCAGCGGCCTGAAGCCCGAGCAGATGCCGGCCGCGGCCGGGCTGTCGAACTTCGTGCGCATCTTCGCCGGTGCGCTCGGCACTTCGTTGTTCACGACCCTGTGGGAAAGCCGCGCCGTGATGCACCACGCGCATCTGGCCGAATCGGTGAACGCCGGCAACCAGGCGGCGACGCAGGCGATGGCACAACTCGGCGCAGCCGGCCAGTCAGCCGAACAGACCAGCGCCACGCTGACGCGCTTGCTCGACCAGCAGGCCTACACGATGGCCGTGACCGATGTGTTCTACATGTCGGCGGTGCTGTTCATCGTGCTGATCGGGATGGTGTGGATGACGAAGCCACAGCTGGGACAACGCGCAGCGTCCGACGGGGGTGGGGCGCACTGATCAGCCAGACCACGCTTGCCAGCGGTCGGCACCATCTCGTCGGCCGGCCTGGCCGTCGGCGTGGCAACGGGCCGCAGGGCCCCCACGCCAGGTGCCGATGGGTTCAAGCTGCAGGTCGATCTTTCGACCTGCACTTTCCAATTCTTTGCGGCGCCGTCGACTCACACGAAGATTCAAAAGACTGAGCGGGCGGTCAACACGCTACCCGGGCCAGGCGAAGGCTCGGGTGAGTCCCAGCAAATCCCTGAGCTGGGCTTGCTGCAAAAAGCCGTGACGCCTTTGCGCGCGTGGCGCGCGGGCCTGATCGACGGCGCCGTGCCCATGTCCGGCTCACCTCGATGGCGACCGTCAGCTTGCACGCTGTTCGCCAGACAGCAGTGAGGCGAGGCAGTCGAGTTCGTCCCACGCATTTGCCGCGCGGCGCGCCACACGTCTGGGGCTTGTGCGAACGGTCAAACCCGCTCGAGGATCAGCGCGATCCCCTGGCCCACGCCGATGCACATCGTGCACAGCGCATAGCGGCCGCGTATTCGATGGAGCTGGTTGATCGCGGTGGTCACCAGGCGCGCGCCACTTGCGCCCAAGGGGTGCCCAAGGGCAATCGCGCCGCCGTTTGGATTGACCCGTTCGTCGTCGTCGGCCAGCCCGAGGTCGCGCAACACCGCCAGGCCCTGAGCAGCAAAAGCTTCGTTCAGCTCGATCACCTCGATCTGCGCGAGTGTCAACCCCGTCAGCGTGAGAACCTTCCGCGTGGCCGGCGCCGGACCGAAGCCCATGATGCGCGGGGCCACCCCTGCCGTCGCCATGCCGACAACACGCGCCCGCGGCACGAGGCCGTGCCGGGCAGCCGCTGCATCGCCGGCGATCAGCAGCGCACACGCACCGTCGTTGATGCCGCTGGCGTTCCCCGCCGTCACGGTGCCATCCGACCGCACAACTCCTTTCAGCTTGCTCAGTGCTTCCAGGCTGGTCTCACGCGGGTGCTCGTCTCGGTCGACAACCACCGCCTCCCCCTTCTTCTGTGGCACCAGCACCGGTGTGATCTCGCGATCGAAGAAGCCTGCCCGCTGTGCCGCGACCGCCTTGCGCTGCGAGGCCAGCGCCATGCGGTCTTGCGAGGCACGATCGATGTGGAACTCGGCGGCGACGTTTTCAGCCGTCTCGGGCATCGAGTCGACGCCGTAGCGCTCATTCATCAGCGGGTTGATGAAGCGCCAGCCGATCGTCGTGTCATGAACGACATGGGCGCGGCTGAAAGCGCCTTCGGCTTTGGGCATCACGAAGGGTGCGCGGCTCATGCTTTCGACACCGCCCGCGATCATCAACTGCGCCTCGCCGCTCTTGATCGCACGCGCGGCCGTTCCGACCGCGTCCATGCCGGAGCCACACAGCCGGTTGACCGTGCTGCCGGGGAGCTCGATCGGCAAGCCGGCGAGCAAGCTGGACATGCGGGCGACGTTGCGGTTGTCCTCGCCGGCCTGGTTGGCGCAGCCCAGGATCACGTCGGTCACGGCCTGCCAGTCGACGGCCGGGTTGCGCGCCATCAAGGCCCGCAGCGGCACGGCGCCGAGGTCGTCGGTTCGCACGGTGGCGAGGGCGCCGCCGTAGCGCCCGAAGGGCGTGCGAATCGCGTCGCAGATGTAGGCGTCCGGCGTCATCTTGGTTCCCCGGTTCACTGGATCAGCGGCACGCCAGTCAGGGCCTGCAGTGCATCGAATGCGAGACCCTCGACCTTGTCGATCAGCTTCAGGCCCGCCGGCGTCACCTCCATCACCGCAAGCTCGGTGTAGATGCGGATGACGCAGGCGATGCCGGTCAGCGGGTAGGTGCAGGTGGGCACGATCTTGCTCTCGCCGGTCTTGGTGGTGTGTTCCATCATCACGTAGGTCTTCTTCGCACCGATCGCCAGGTCCATCGCACCGCCGACAGCGGGGATCGCATCCGGCGCGCCGGTGTGCCAGTTCGCCAGGTCGCCGCGCGCCGAGACCTGGAAGGCACCGAGCACGCACACGTCGAGGTGGCCGCCGCGCATCATCGCGAAGCTGTCGGCATGGTGGAAGAAGCAGCCGCCGGGCCGCAGGGTGACGGGTTGTTTGCCGGCGTTGATGAGGTCGTAGTCCTCATCACCGGCGGCCGGCGCGGGGCCCATGCCGATCACCCCGTTCTCGCTGTGCAGCACCACTTCCTTGTCGGCCGGCAGGTGGTTGGCCACCAGGGTCGGCAGGCCGATGCCGAGGTTCACGACCGCGCCATCGGCGATGTCGTGCGCGACACGCCGGGCCATCTCGTCACGGGTCCATCGAGGCATGTTGATTCTCATCAAGCGGGTGGTTTGAAACCGCCGGCGCTGGTCGCCACGCGGTCGACCTGGACGATGCGCTGCACGAAGATGCCCGGCGTGACCACGGCTTCGGGGTCGAGGCTGCCGAGCGCGACGATCCGGTGCACGCTGGCCACGGTCGTCTTCGCGGCCATCGCCATCACCGGGCCGAAGTTGCGTGCGGTCATGCGGTAGGTCAGGTTGCCCCAACGGTCGCCGCACTCGGCCTTGATCAGCGCGAAGTCGGCGTGGATCGGGGCCTCGAACACGTGCATGCGGCCACCGATCTCGCGCGTCTCCTTGCCTTCGGCGAGCGGCGTGCCGTAGCCGGTGGGGGTGAAGAAGCCACCGATGCCAGCACCGGCGGCGCGGATGCGCTCGGCCAGGTTGCCCTGCGGCACCAGTTCCAATTCGATCTCGCCGCGGCGGTAGAGCGCGTCGAAATGGTGGCTGTCGGCCTGGCGCGGGAACGAGCAGATGATCTTGCGCACACGCTTCTTCGCCAGCAGGGCCGCCAACCCGGTGTCGCCATTGCCGGCGTTGTTGTTGACGATGGTCAGGTTGCTTGCGCCTTGCGCAATCAGGCCGTCGATCAGTTCGTTCGGCAGTCCGGCCGTGCCGAAGCCACCGATCATCACGGTGGCGCCATCCGGCACGTCGGTCAACGCCGCTTCGATGTTCGCGCAGGTCTTGTCGATCATGACTTCATGCCGCCGGGCTGGCGGGGTTCAGCACGAATGCGTAGTCGAGTGTGTAGAACGGCTTGTCGCTGCGCGTGCCATCGGGTGCGACGCCTGCCTCGTGCCGGAGCCAGTCTGCCACCAGTGTCGGACGCACGCCGAAGACCGCATCGGAATCGAGGTACGGTCCGTCGGACCGGAACACGTGCGTGATCAGCCGCTCGTAGCCCGGCGCCACGATCATGAAGTGCAGATGCGCCGGCCGCCAGGCATGGCGTGCCAGGTTCGCGAGCATCTTGCCGACCGGCCCGTCGTTCGGGATCTGGTAAGGCACCGCCAGGATCGAGCGGAAGTCGAAGCTGCCATCGGCGCGGCTGTGCAGCCGCGCGCGGGCCTGGTGCTGGTCGAGCTCGGCGTATTGCACGTCGTAGAAGCCGGCCTCGTCGGATTGCCACACGTCGATCTGCGCGTTCGCGATCGGGCTGCCGTCGAGGCTGCGAACGTGCCCGCTCACGTAACACGGCTCGCCCTGCGCGCCCTGCGCGATGTCGGCACCGTTGGCCACCTCGGGCGCCTTCTCCACGAAGAACGGGCCGAACACCGTGGCCTCGGTGCAGCCTGGTGGACGCTCGTTGTTCAAGGCCGTGACGAGCATCGACAAGCCCAGGGTGTCGGACAAGAGGATGAACTCCTGGCGCTTGTCGTCGCACGTCTGGCCAACCTCGGTGAGAAACCGGATGCCCGCGAACCACTCTTCCTCGCTCAGCTTCACCTCGCTCGCGAACGCGTGCAGGTGGCGGACCAGGCTGGACATCACGGTGCGCAGGCGGTCCCCAGGGCAACCTGCGAACGAGTCGAGCACGGCTTGCGTGAGGGTGGGTTCGGCGGTGGGAGTCATGGCGGGCTTCCGTTCGATTCTTGGTTTGAACGCTGGCGCATCAGGTTGGCGTGATGCCCTCGAAGGCGTGTTGCAGCAGTTCCCGGATGGCGTTGCGTTCGAGCGGTCGCGGATTCGGGTAACGCTGCTGGAGGGCGATGTCGGTGGCTCGGTCCAGACCCGAGGCGCTCATGCCGAGATCGCGCAGGCTCACGGCAGCGCCGCCGCGCCGGGCGAGATCGAACAGCAGCCGCGGCACGCTCGTGCCCGCCATCCCGCCCAAGGCGCGATGGACTCGCGCGACGACCTCGGGAATCGCCGCTGCGTTGTAGGCGATGGCGTGCGGCAGCACCACCGTGTGAACCTCGGCATGCGGCAGGTCGAAGCTGCCACCGAGCGTGTGGCAAAGCTTGTGGTGCAGCCCCATGCCCGCGTTGCCGAGCACCGTCCCGCACAGCCACGCGCCATAGAGGGCCTGGGAGCGCAAGTCTGCGTCCAGCGGGGCAGCCACGAGGCCATCGATGGCGGCTGCCATGGCGCGCACGCCTTCCTCCGCCATCAGGCTGATCACCGGGTTGGCGTCGGTTGAATACATGCCTTCGATGGCATGCGCAATGGCATTGATGCCGCTGGTGACCGTCAGCCCGATCGGCAGGTGACGCGACAACAACGGGTCGTACACCACGGCGCGGGCCGCCACTTTCGGATCGGAGCCGGTGCGCTTGAGTCCCTGCTCCGTGAGCCCGTAGATCGGCGTCATTTCGCTGCCGGCATAGGTGGTCGGCACGGCGATGTAGGGCAGGTCGTGCAGCAGGGCCAGGGCCTTCGCCAGCCCGATCGTCGAGCCGCCGCCGATCGCCACGGCCAGGTCCACCTCGCCTTGGCGAGCGGCAGCGTGTGCCTCTGCGACGGTGGCGACCGGGACGTGCATCACCGCGCGGTCGAACGTGGCGACGGCATACGCGCCGAGCAGTGTGCGGACCTGGTCCGCCTGGTCGGTTTGCTGCGGCGTGCACAGCACGATCACACGCCGGGCACCGAGCCTCGCCGCTTCGTCTGCGAGCTGCGCAAGCGCGCCTTCGCCGAACAGGACCCGTGGCAAACGGGCGTCGAAAGTGAACGGCTTCATGAATGAGGCGACTGGGTCAGGGCGTCGTGACGTCGAGCGCAGCTGCCTGCTCGACGACCTTGATGATGTAGGCGTAGTCGTCTTCAGTGCCACCCTGAGCCGATGCGCTGGCGAGCCATTGCGCCGTCAGCGCGGTGAGGCCCAGCGGGACGTTCAATGAAGACCCCGCGCTCAGGATCAGGCCCACGTCCTTGCGCATCTGCTCGACCGTGAAGGTCGGGCTGAAATCGCGACGCCCCAAGGGGCCGGCCTTGGCCTTGACGATCGGCGAGGCGACGGCGCTGGAGGTGATCACCTGCCACATGTCGGCCCAGGCGAGGCCACCCTTCTGGCCCAGGGTCAGGGCTTCCGCCAGCATGCCCGAGGTCAGCATGATCATGAGGTTGATGACGAGTTTCATCAGACGTGCCTGCTCGCCGCTCCCCAGGTAGAAACTCGTCGGCCCCCAGCAACTGAACAGGGTGCCGGCCTGGTCGAACGCAGTGCGGTCACCGGAGACCATCACCGTCAGCTGGGCCGCTTCGGCCATGTGGCTGTTGCCCGAGACCGTGCAGCGCAGGTAGGTGACACCAGCGCCCGACAGCCGCTCCGCCACGCGGCCCGACGCTTCCATCGAAACCGTGCTGGTGTCGAGATAGACCGCACCGCGCACGGCATGTTGTGCGACAGCTTCGGCCGTCATCTCCAGGGCCGCATCGTTGGGCAGCGACGAGACGATGGTGCCGCAGCCGGCCATCAGTTCCGCGGCCGAGGCGGCCACCGTCAGCCCGGCCGCGCGCGCTGCGTCGGCGCGGTCTTGCAGCGGGTCGAAGCAGACGACCGCGTGGCCGTGGGCCTGAAGATGGCGTGCCATGGGCAGGCCCATTTTTCCGAGCCCGAGAAATCCGATCTGGCTGTCCATGCTGAGAGACCTCGATGCGCGCTGCGGCGGTCCGGCCGAGCGCGAGGGTGGTGGGGGAGAAGGAGCCTGCCGCGCTCAGCGTCAGGGAATGATCCGTTCGGCACGCAGCCTCGCGAACAGGTCGCGAAAGGCTTGCGCCGTGTCGCGGTACTCGTTGAAGCCTGCCAGGCGGCTCTTCGCCATGCTGTTGAAGCACTCGACCTCGCGACCCAGGTCGCCGTCGGTGTGCCACCACGAGGCCAGGCGGTCGAGGCGATTCGGCTGCAAGTCGTACTTGTTGACCATCGCGTCCCAGACCGCGGTGCTGTCCACCATCTGTTGCGCCAGGGGCATCGGTTGGCTGGGCAATCCGCCGTTGACGACGCCGAACTCCGCGGCCAGCACGGTCCACATCTGCCGCCACCGGAAGACATCACCGTTGACGACGTTGAAGGCCTGGTTGCGACCTTCCGCGTGGGTGCCGGCCCAGGTCAAGTGGCGCGCGAGAACTTGCGCGTCGGTCATGTCGGTCACGGCCTCGTACTGCTGGCGCGAGCCGGGGAAGATGAAGGGCCGGCCCGTCTCCTTGCAGATCGATGCGTAGACCGCCAGCGTGACGCCCATGTTCATCGCGTTGCCGAGCGCGTACCCGATGATCGTGTGCGGCCGATGCACGCTCCAGCCGTAACCGCGCGCCGCAGCGCGATCGAACAGGATGTCTTCCTGCGTGTAATAGAAGTTCTCGCCGGGCAGGCGCGGGCGGTCCTCGACGAAGGGTGTGTCGGGCTTCGACGTTCCATACGCCTCGAACGGGCCCAGGTAGTGCTTGGTGCCGGTGACCAGGGCCACGTGTTTCAGCGAACGCGCGCCCGCCAATCCATCGAGCGTGTTGGCCAGCATGGCCCCGTTTGCGACGACGTTCTCGGCCTCGGTGTCGCGCCGTGTCCAGGTGCTGAAGAACACATGCGTCGGGTCGACCGATTGCAGCGCGGCGAGGGTCGCGTCGCGGTCCAGCAGGTCGGCGGCGATCGGCACGACGCCCGGGAGTGCGGCCGCGGTGTGGCGCGCCAGACCCGTGACCTTCCAGTTGCCGAGGCTCGTCAGATGGGCGGCCAGGTTGCCGCCGGCGATGCCGGTGTGGCCGATGACGAGCGCGTGATTTTCTTGGGGCATGCTGCTGAACGCCATGGCGGCGCCCTCGTGTTGGGCAATGCGGTCAGACGCGGTTGTCGACGCGCTTGAGAAAGGGATGAATCGACACGTCGCGCCACACGCCAGCGTGGAAGAAGGGGTCGTTGTGGTGGAAGGCCAGCACCTCGTCCTTGCTGTCGGCTTCGAGCAGGAAACAACTGCCCTTCATCGTCACGCCGTCGTCCGCCGTCAGCGGCCCGGAAATGACGGTCTTGACCCGGGCCTGCGCCAGGTAGGCCTTGTGGGCTTCGTAGTTCGTCAGCCGAAGGGGGAGGGCGTCGTCGTGGTCGACGCAGTGGACGATGAAGTGCATGAGGGCTTCCGCGTGAGGGTTGAATCGAGACCGCCGCGGCGGCTCAGTTGACGTTGACGAGAACCTTCATCTGGTTGCCCGTGGGATCGAGCAGCGCTTCGAACCCCTTCGCAACGACGTCGTCCATCGAGATCTGCGCGGTCACGACCTTCTCGACCGGGAAGATGCCGCTCTCGATCATCGAAGCGACGCGCGGCCAGCTCTGGGTCGGGTAGCACCAGGTGGCTTCGATGGTGATGTCCTTCAAGGCCCATTTCATCGCGTCGACGGTGGCGGGCTTCGAGTGCAGGCCGGCCTGCACGACGACACCTTGGCGGCGCACCACGTCGACACAGGCGTTCAGCGAGGCTTCGGCGCCACCGCATTCGATCGCGGTGTCGACGCCAACGCCCTCTTCGGTCTGGTCCTGGATGAACTCGAGCAGATTCGTGGTGCGCGGGTTGACCGTGATGCAGTCGGGCACCAACTCACGCGCCTTGGCGAGCCGGTTCGGATTGATCTCGGAGACGAAGATCTTGCTGGCACCAGCGGCCTTGGCGCCGAGCAGGGCCAGCGCCCCGATCGGCCCCATGCCGGAGATCAGCACGGTCGAGCCGATCGTCACGCGCCCCCGGTCCAGCGCGTACACGGCCACCGCCGCGGGCTCGATGAGCGCGGCCTGCACGTCGCTGACCTTCTTCGACACCGACACGGCGTTGTAGCCCTTGACCACCGCCTGTTGGCCCAGGCCGCCCCAGGCCCAGGACAGGCCCACGCAGGCCATGCAGGGGCTCAGATGGAACAGGCCGCGGCGGCCGAAGTAGTCGTTGCGCGGCGAGATCAAGGGTTGCACCGAGATGCGGTCGCCGGCGTGCACATGCTTGATGTCGCGCCCGACATCGAGCACCAACGCCGAGAACTCGTGGCCGAGGATCTGCGGGTTGGTCGCTCCGGTGTAGACGTGCGGCGTCGTCGGCGTGACGATGGCGCCGGACACGTACTCGTGGAGGTCGGTGCCGCAGATGCCGCAGACCAGCGGCTTGATCAGCACGTCGTCTGCGGCGAGTGGCGCCTGGGGACCGGTGACCTCCTCGACGCGGATGTCCTTCTGCCCGTGGAATCGGACTGCTTTCATGGCTGTCTCCTGATGGATGTGGGTGCGGATGCAGATGGGCGAGCGTCAGCGCGCTCGCCTCGACTTGGCGGCATAGAGCGCGGCGGCCAGCACGATGATGAAACCCTTCATCACCAACTGCACATGGATGGGCAGGCCGACGATGACAACGGCGTTCGACAGCACGACCAGGATGGCCGCACCCATCAACGCACCGCCGACGCCGCCCTTGCCGCCCGAGAGAGCGATGCCGCCCATCACCGCGGCGACGATCGAATCCAGCTCGAAGTTCTTGCCGACCCAGTTGTCGACCACGCTCACATAACCCGCCAGCACGAGCCCGGCAATCGCCGCAAAGACACCGGACAGCACGTAGGACGTGATCGTGACGCGGTCCACCGCGATGCCGACGAGACGCGCGGCGCTGGGGCTGCCGCCCACGAGGTAGACACGCCGGCCAAAGGTCGACCGATGCAGCAGCACGAAAGTCAATGCAGCGATCACGAGCAGCGCAACGGCGTTGTTGGGAATGCCCGCCGTCATGCCCGCGCCCAGCGCCCGCAACATCGGCGGCACATTGCCCGAGGGTGCGCCCTGGGTCCACGCATTGCGTGCGCCTTGCAGCACGATCATCGTGGCCAGCGTCGCCAGGAAAGGGCTCACGTGGCGCTTGGTGACGAGCAGGCCATTGGTCGCACCGACCGCGGCTCCCAGGCCAATCGCCAGCGGAACGATCCACACCAGGTCGGCGTCGCGGCCGGAGAAGGCGGTGGCCATCACCGCGGACGTTGCCATCACGGAACTCACCGAGAGATCGAGCCCGCGCACCAGGATCACCAGCATCTGGCCGACGACGACGATCCCGAGCGGTGCGAACTGCAGCGCCATGTTGGCCAGGTTGCCAGCCTTGAAGAGCGAGGGGGCCGCGATGCCGGCGACGACCAGCAGCACGACGGCGACCCAGACCCCGGCATGGTCACGCCACAAGGCAGGCCCACGAGCAGGAACGGGTGACACTTGGGAACGCATGGTGGTGGCGGTGAGGGTGGAGTCCACGAGCAACCTCTTCAGGAGCGGCGTGCGCGCCGGCCGGTGAATGCAGACACCGCGACGATGACGATGACACCCTGGATCACGAGCTGGTAGTGGCTGGAGATGTCCAGGAAGTTGAGCAGGTTGTTCAACAAGGCCATCAGGTAGACGCCCAGCAGCGTGCCCATCACACCCCCCTTGCCGCCGGCCAACATCGTTCCGCCGATCACGACGGGGGTGATCGACGCGAGTGTGTAATTGGCCCCGGTGTAGGGCTGGCCCACGCCGAACCGGCTGACCACGTAGAGCGCCGTGGTGGCCGCGCACAGCCCCGAGAAGGCGTAGACGCTGATGAGCACGCGGCGCGTGGGCAGGCCCAGCAAGGTGGCCGCGTTCGGGTCGCCGCCGACGGCGAAGACATAACGCCCGTGGCGGGTGCCGCGCAGCAGGAAGGCCACCATGAAGAAGACGAGCAGCGTCAACGTCGCCCCGGCGGGCATTCCGAGCACGCGGCCGTAGGCGAAGAATTCGAAACTCGGTGGCACCGAGCCGGCCGAGTCGCTGCTGTAGAGCAGGGTCAGCCCTTGCAGCGCCGCGCCTGTGCCCAGCGTCACGATCAAGGGGTGCACGCCGAGCCAGATCGTCAGCAGGCCGTTCAGGCCGCCCACGACCAGGCCGAGCAACAGGATGCCGGCGACGACACCGCTGATCCGCTCCGGGTGGCCGTCGATCAGGCCCGAGGTCAGCACCGACAGCAGGCTGATCAGCGATCCGACCGACAGATCGATGCCGCCGGTGAGGATCACGACCGTCTGCCCGAGGCTGACCAGGGCCAGGCCGACCGATTGTTCGTAGACGTTCTGCAGGTTGCCGAGGCTGCGAAAGCGGTCGCTGACCAGAGCACCCACTACCAGCAGCGCCAACAGCAGCACCACGACGGTTGCGAGGCGCTCATGGCCCTGGAGCCAGGCCGGCCGGCGCAAGCCCTTGGAGCCGGCCTTCACCGCCGCGGGATTCAAGGTGGCCGCCGTCATGCCGCCACCTTCAGCCCGGCGTCGTGCGCCCGGGTCGCGAGGGTCATGATCGAATGTTCATGAATGTCGGCGCCCTGCAACTCGCCGGCGATGAGGCCGTCCCGCATCACGACCACCCGATCGGCCATGCCCACCACCTCGGGCAACTCGGAGCTGATCATCAGGATGGCGAGGCCCCGGTTGGCCGCCTCCTGCATCATTCGATAGATGTCGGCCTTGGCGCCAACGTCGACGCCGCGGGTCGGTTCGTCGAGGATCAGCACCCGACGCGCCTTGCGGGCCCAGCGCGCCAGCAGCACTTTCTGCTGGTTGCCGCCCGACATCTGCGCCACCGGCATCGAAGGGCCACGGCAGGCGATGCGGTAGTCGGCAATCGCGGTCTCGGCGATGCGGGCCTCGGCGGCCTTGTCGAGCAGCCCGTGTCGTGTCACCTCGCCGAGGCTGGCGGCCGTGACATTCGCCGCCACATCGAGCTGCATCGCCAGGCCTTCGTTCTTCCGGTCCTCGGTGAGCAGACCGATGCCGAGTGCTATCGCCTTGGCCGGGGTCATGCGGTGGAAGCGCGTTCCGTCGATCTCGACCCACCCGCCATCGAGCGGCAACCCGCCGAACAGCGCCATCGCCAGTTCGGTGCGGCCGGACCCGATCATTCCCGCCAGTGCGGTGATTTCCCCCTGGCGCAACTGGAGGCTGCAACCCTTGACCCGAGCGCCCGACGAGATGTCGGATGCCGTCAACACGGTCGCAGGCGGTGTGTCGAAACGACGACGCGGCGGGTACAGATCGGCAAGCCGGCGGCCCACCATCATGCTGACCAGGCGCGGCTGGTCGACTTCACAGACGAGGCGCGTTCCGATCGGCTCGCCGTCCTTGATGACGGTGACGTCGTCGCACAGTTCGAAGATCTCCTCGAGGCGATGCGAGACGTAGATGATCGCCACGCCCTCATCACGCAACTGGCGCAGCTTGACGAACAGCAGCTCGGCTTCGCGCCCCGAGATCACCGCCGTGGGCTCGTCGAGGATCAGCAGCTTCACCTCGTGGGAAAGCGCCTTCGCGATCTCGACCATCTGCTGGTCGGCCACCGACAGCTCGCCGACCAGGACCGAAGGATCGATGTCCACGCCGAGCTTGGCGAGCAGCTCGCGCGCCTGCTGCAGCATCGCACGGCGATTGAGCAGGCCGAACGGGCTCAGGCGTTTGTCGCCGAGGAAGATGTTCTCGGCCACGCTGAGGTCAGGGAACTGAACGAACTCCTGGTAGATGACATGGATGCCGCAGGACTTGGCCTCGCCGGGCGAGCGCCAGCGGCGTTCGGCGCCGTCGAAGCGGATGTTGCCGCCATCGGGCTGAACGACACCCGCCGTCACCTTGATCAGCGTCGACTTGCCAGCGCCGTTTTCGCCGACGAGGGCGTGGATCCGGCCAGCCTCGGCCTTCAGCGAGATGCCCTTGAGAACATCGATCCCGCCGAAGCTCTTTCTGATGTCCACCAGCTCAAGCACACCGTTCCCCTGAAGAAGTCCGTTCCCGTCATCACGCGTTCACAGGGGTCCGCCACGGCCGATCAGGCGCGCGGCGGCCCCAGCCATCACTTCGGATAGTCGACCTTGTACGTCGTCGGGTTGTAGTCCTTGCCCATGCCGCCCGTCACGAGCAGGTTGGCGGGGCCGTTCGGAACCACCAGATCCTTGAAGGACAGGTCGGGACGGACGGATGCCGTGCCCTTACCGTCAGTCGTCGCGATCTGCGCATTGATCTCGTAGAGGCAAGGCACCGGCGCGCCCTTGAGCACCTGCAGTGCGGCGTTGACTGCCACCCCGCCCATCGCCGGCGGGTAGCCGATCTCGAGCATCGGGATGTTGTGTTGCAGCGCCAGTTGCAGCGGGCCGTTCAGGTCGGCGGTGGTGTGCATCGGGATCTCGCCGTCCTTGAAGCCGGCCTCGATGAACGCCTCGATCGAGCCGGCCACCTGCAGGCCGTGCGCGGACCAGACCGCGTTGATGCTCTTGCCGTACTTGCTGATCGCGGCCTGCATCACCTGCTTGCCCTTGACGGGGCTCCAGTCCGAATACACCGTGTCGAGGATCTTGATGCCCGGGTACTGAGCGAACACCTGCCGGGCCGACTTGATGCGGTTCTCACTCGGGCTCGATCCGGCCTGGCCCGCCAGGATGATGACGTTGCCGGTGCCGTTCAGGCGTTCGACGATCCACTGCGCCCAGAGGCGACCCATCATGGCGTCGGAGGCGGTCACGAAGGTCACGAAGTTGTCCGACGCGATGCGCCGGTCGACCATCACCACCGGGATGCCTTTCTGCATCGCACGGGTCACGACCGGGTCGAGCGCCTTCTGGGTGTTGGCGCTGACGATAAGCAGGTCGACACCTCGCGAGATCAGGTCCTGGATGTCGGCGATCTGCTTGCCGTCGTCGTGCCCGGCGTCGGTGATCAGCAGTTGCTTGATGCTCGCCTTGTTTTCGGCGGCGGCACGCTCGATCGAATGCAGCATCACGACCCGCCACGAATCGCCGAGGCCGGCATTCGAGAAGCCGATCGTGTAGGGCCCGTTCTTCTTGAACTGCGTGGTGTCCTTGAAGCACACCTCGAGTGCCGGGTTGTACAGGAAGGTGCGGGGCGCACCCTTGTACTCTTCGGCGTGAACCGCAGCTGCGGAAAAAACGGCGAGGGCAGCGCCGACCAAAGCGAAGACACGTTTCATGATTGTCTCGTCCATCGTAGTAGGTTTGGGGTGAAGCCCGACAACGCGCCGCCGGCAAAGCACGTTCGTTGGGTCTTGTTGCGAAGCAGCCTTGTCACTGCACGCCGAGCAAGGATAGGAGCCGTTCCCACCGAGGGGAACGGCTAAAATATCCAGACTGGATATCTGCGGGACGAACCCTTATGCCCCGCCCTGAGGCCGCATGAACGACATCGAATTGCTGCGCGTCGTCGACTTCGTCGGCCGGACTCGCGCGCCCTTCGTGGCGCTGGTGGCCGGCGCAGAAGTCGATGCGTCGTGGACCATCACGAGCCACTTGATCAAGTGCGAACTGCTGGACCGGCGACCCACCGTGACGGAGCTGGTGCGCGCGTCGGAGCTGCCCTACGGCACGGCCACACGGCGCATCCAGAAGCTCATCGATGCGGGCCTGATCGTCAAGGTTGCTGCGGGCGAGACCGGCAAGTCCTACGTGCTGGCGGCCAGCGCCACGCTGCGATCGTCATTCATCGGCTATGCCCAACAGATCAAGGCCTTGCTGGCGGAAGCCGTCGGGCAACGCGACGACACGCGCAGCGATGAACGCTACTACTTCGGTGACCTGCACAGCTCCATCACCGAGCTGCTGCCGCCCGAGGCACTGCGCTTGCGCCCAGAGGGTGCGACGCGTGGCCTCAAATTCCTCTTCCACGACGACAACTACTTCAGCTCATTGCGAGACCTTTGGACGGACTTCCGCGCCAATGCCGGCTCGCGCGAGGACTTCACGCTGCTGAAGTTGCCTGCGCTCTACGACACGCTGTTGCGCAATGCGACTCTGCCTGAATCCGCGTTCGACATCGTGGCGTTGAACTTCCCCTGGTTGTCCGAGTTCGCCGACAAGGAACTCATCGCACCGCTCGATGAACCACCCCACGAAGGGCTGATCTCCGGGCACGACTTTCATCCGACGGTGTGGCAGGCCGGCACATGGAAGTCGCAGCAGTACGGCGTGCCGCTGTACGTGACTGTCGAAGGCCTGACGGCGCGCAAGGATCTGTTCTCCGATTCGAACCTGCGCTATCCGCGAACGCTGAACGAGCTCCTCGGCGCGGCGAAGCGGCTGCACGCGCCTCGGCGCAAGCGCTACGGCCTGTCCTGGAACGGCGCTCGGGGCATGCCCATCGCCAGCGCGTTCATGTTCTTCCTCAACGCGCATGCGGGCTCGGTGATCGAAAAGGTCGCAGCGACTGAAGATCGTGGCAAGAGTGCAGCCCAACCACCGCGATGGCGCGCTGCGCTCGACAGCGAGGCCGCGATCGCCACCGTGCGGTTCATGCGTGAGCTGCTGCTCGTCTCCTCGCCCGAGGTGCTCGAGTACGACTGGAATCGCAGCATGGCGGAGTTCATGTCGGGCGGCTCCGCGCTTTGCTACGTGTGGAGCATGCGCGCCGCCCGGTTCGAATTCGACCTGTTGTCGAAGGTCAAGGGCAACGTGCGCTACCTGCCGCAACCGAACCTGAACGGCGTGCGATGTGCGGTTCCCGTCGGTGGATTCCTGCTGGCAGTTCCCGGCAACTTGCCGAAGGAGCGAACGGCCGTGGCGCTGCAAGCCATCAAGTGGATGACGTCGTCGAAGGCGATGCGCACCCAGGTGCGCAATGGCTTTCCGGTCGCGCCGAGATTCAGCGTGAGCTCGGACCCCGAGATGAGTGCCACCTCGCCCGTGGTCGGGTTTGTCGATCGCCTGGCGAAGCAGGGGCTGCTGACCAACGACATGCGCCCGTCCACGCCGGTCTACACGCGGATCGAAGAGGTGCTGGGCGAAAAGATCCATGACGCACTCTCGGGCAAGGTCCCCGACGAGCGCGCCCTGGCGCAAGCCCAGCGGCAAGTCCAGGCCCTTCTCGACACCGAATCTCGCCTTGCGAACGCGCATTGACAACGGACCGCAGTTTGTGGCCCTTGAAAGTAGAAAGCGAAACTGAACTTGCGCACTGGCGCCGGCGCCAGCGCTGGCCCGAGCCAGTTCTGCTCATGCTTGCGACGTTCAACCGCCGGTCATGCGCAGCACGGCCTCCGGAAGGCGCGCACCCTGCACGGTGAGTTGCGCCGCGGCGGTGTCCATCTGCTGCAGATTGGCAGCGCCCAACTTCACCACGTTGCCCCAGCCGTCGCTCGCGACCTGGACGAGGCCATGGACCCAGGCCACCATGCCCAGTGTCGACAGCAGTGCCCCGGCGAGGTCGAGTTCTGCGGTGCGCCTTGGCGTCTCGGCGATATGGCGTTGCGCGTCCACCATCAGCAGCGCGCCGATCGGCAGGTCGATGACGAAGCCGACCCGCCAGGACACGAGGTCCGCCAGCACGCCGCCCAACACCAGGCCGATGCTGGCACCGATGCCGGCCGTGGCGTCGTACCAGCCCCAGGCCAACGATGCAGCGGTGAACAGGCCGAGCCCGGCGATGCCGTCGGCCAGCACATCGCCGCGGGGCGCCTAGTCTCTGTACTGGACGACTGGTCGCGGACCTTCCCCGGATACCACCTCTGCGACGCCAGCCGCGGTTCTTCGCCCGCATTGGCCCTCGTTGTCGAAGTCTTGCGTCAAGCGCAGGGGCAGTGACTCGGCCGAGCTGCCGCACATTTTCGACTTGGCGCGCCAGCTTTGTCGGGGAGCGACCTGCGGCCACCGCACCGAGACCGCCAGACCGGGGCCTTGTTCAGGCGTTCGCAATTCGACGCGAGCACCCATGCGCTGCGCGAACTGCCGCACGATCGGCAAGCCCAGGCCGGCACCGCTCGAATCGACGTTGTCGACGCGGAAGAAGCGCTCGAAGACACGTTCGTGCAACTCGGGCGCGATGCCCGGGCCGTTGTCTTCGACGACGAGTTCGATCGCGTCGTCGAGGTGGTTCACCCGCACCGTCACCACGCCGCTCGCGGGCGTGTAGCGGATGGCGTTGTCGAGCAGGTTGGCCACGACCTCGCGCACCATGACCGGGTCGGCCTGCAGCGCTCGTGCGGGGCCGTGCCGCTCGAAACCGAGGTCGATGCCCTTCGTCTGCGCGATCACTGCCGCGTTTTCGAGGGCGAGCTGAACCACCTCTTCCAGAACGATCGGCTGCCCGGTGGCGGCGTGGCTGGCCGGAGCGTCGGCGACGGACAGCGTGAGCAACTGCGTCACCAGCCGCGCGGCGTGGCTCACGGTCTCGCGGATGGCGGCGAGTGACTCGTCGCGCTCCTGCGCGTCAGGGCTGCGGCTGGCCGCGGCGACCTGCGCATTCAGCACCGCCAGCGGCGTGCGCAACTGATGCGCCGCGTTCTCGATGAAGATGCGCTGGCTGCTCGCATGCTGGTCGAGCCGGCCGATGTAGTCGTTCAGCGCGTCGACCAAGGGCACCAGCTCCAGCGGCACGGCTGTGGCGGCCAGCGGCTCCAGCGTGCCGGGTTGGCGCGAGCGCATCAAGTCGCGCAGACGGGTCACGGGCAGCAGTCCGCGGCGCAGGCCGAACAGGATCAGCACCGTGGCCAGCAGCAGGATCAGCAGCAAGGGCCCGACGGTGCGCAACCACAGGCTGCGCAGCATCTGCCGATGGCCGCGCAAGGTCTGCGCCACTTCGACAGCCAGCAGCACGGTGCCCGAGGGTGTCACCACCGGCTGCATCAGGACGACCAGCCGCACCGGCTCACCGCGCATCGTGGTGGTCAGGTACAGCGGCGTCTCGCTCGCCGTCGGCCGCGCAGGAGTCGGCAGGTCGGCATAACCGATCAGCAGTTCATCCTTCGGCGAGGTGACGCGGTAGTAGACGCGGTCGACCCCGCCGGACTGGAACAGCTCGATCGCCGCGGGCGGGATCTCGGGCTGGAACGCACCGTCCTCGAAGCGCAGGTCTTCGGCGATCGTGCGGGCCGAGCCGAGCAACAGCCTTTCCTGAATCAGCGTGGCGGTTTCTTCGGCACCGACGTAGCCGATGCGCGCATCGATCGCCACCGCTGCGGCCAGCGGTAGCAGCACCCAGGCCAGCAGCCTGGCGCGCAGGCTATGTGCCATGGACCAGCGGCTTGAGCACGTAGCCGAGGCCGCGCAGCGTCACGATGGTGGCGCCGCTCTCGGCGATCTTCTTGCGCACGCGGTGCACGTACAACTCGACCGCATCCGCTGACACCGCTTCCTCAAGCGTTGAGAGGCTCTGTGCCAGCGCCTGCTTCGGCACGGTGGTGCCGGCCTTCAACATCAGCAGTTCGAGCACGGCGCGTTCGCGTGGTGTCAGTTGCAGCGCCGCACCATGGGCCGAGATTTCGCGCGTGTTGCTGTCGAGCGCGAGTGCGCCGCAGTGGGTGATCGGGTTCGCGAGGCGCGCCGAGCGGCGCACCAGCACACGCATGCGCGCCTCCAGCTCTTCCAGCTCGAAGGGCTTGCCGACCACATCGTCGGCGCCGCTGTCGAGCTGGCTGACGCGGCTGCCGAGCGTGTCGTGCGCCGTCAGCACGAGCACCGGTGTGCGGTCGTCGCGGGCGCGCAGGCGGCGCAGCACCTCGTGGCCGTCGAGCCCCGGCAGCGACAGATCGAGGATCACGATGTCGTAGGTCTCGGAGCGCAGCACGAAGTCGGCATCGGTGCCGTTGCCGATCCAGTCGATCGTGTAGCGATCCTTGCCGAGCGCACGGCTCAGCCATTCGGCCAGAACCTTGTTGTCTTCGACCAGCAGGACGCGCATCTCAGGGGCAGGGCGGCAGGACCATCACCGCCAGACTGTAGCCCGCCAGAACAGACGACCGCCAGCGTCAGTTCGCTTCCTCGTGCATCGGCGCCGGGCGCCACTTGGCCAGGCGGTTCTCGATCGCCGTCATCAGGTACTCCGCCGCCAGCGCCACGATCATGATGAGCACGATGGCGCCGTACATGCCCGCCGCATCGAACGAACCCTTGGCGATGTTGATGAGCAGCCCGATGCCGTGGCGCGAGCCGACGAACTCACCGACGATCGCACCGACGATCGCGAAGCCGAAGCTCACGTGCAGCGACGCGAAGATCCAGCTCATCGCCGAAGGGATGACCACCGTGCGCGTGAGTTGCCAGCCGCGTGCACCGAGGATGCGTGCATTGGCGAGCAGGTTGCGGTCCGCTTCGCGCACGCCCTGGAAGGCGTTCGAGAACACGACGAAGAACACCATCACGAAGGACAGCGCCACTTTCGAGGTCAGCCCGAGGCCGAACAGCATGATGAAGATCGGCGCCAGCACCACGCGCGGCACCGAGTTGATGACCTTGATGTAGATCGAGAACACGTCCGACAGCATGCGGTTGCGGCCGAGCGCGATGCCCGCGATCACCCCGGCAATGGCACCGCTGAAGAAGCCCAGCAGCGACTCCTCCATTGTCACCCACAGGTGGTACCAGAGCGGCCCTTCCGACGTACCTTCGACCGTCCATGTCACCAGGCGCGCGACGATGTCGCTCGGCTTGGAGAAGAAGAACTCGTCGATCAGCTTGGTGCGCGAGAGCCACTCCCAGCCACCGAGGAAGACGACCAGGATGAAGGAACGCCAGAAGTAGACCGTCAGCGTGCGGCGGCTGCGGGCGCGCGCGGCTTGCTGCTCGATCTCGGTGTCGGTCGGCACGCCTGCCGCGATTACAGCAGCAGTGGTGGTCGTGGTGGTGTTCATGCCGCAACCCCCACATTGTTCGCGCCGACACGCGCTTCGTCGCGCGAAGCACCCCGCAGCACTTCATCGCGCAAGTCGGCCCAGATGGTGCGCGAGATCTCGATGAACTTCGGGTCGTAGCGAATCTCGCTGGCCACGCGCGGGCGCGGCATGTCGATCGGGTAGACCGACTTCACGGTGGCCGGCCCGGCGGTCAGCACATAGACCTTGTCGGCCAGCGCGACCGCTTCTTCCAGGTCGTGCGTGACGAAGACGACCGAGGCCTTCGACTGCGACCACAGTTGCAGCAGCTCGTCGTGCATCATCACGCGCGTCTGCACGTCGAGCGCCGAGAAGGGTTCGTCCATCAGCAGGATCTGCGGTTCGTTGATGAAGGTCTGCGCGAGCGCGACACGCTTGCGCATGCCGCCCGACAACTGGTGCGGGTACTTGGTCTCGTGGCCCGACAGATGCACACGGGCCAGCCAGGCCTGCGCTTTTTCATAGGCCTCGGCGCGCGCCATGCCGCGGTACAGCGGGCCGGCGACGACGTTGTCGATCACGCTGCGCCACGGGAACAGCGCATCGGTCTGGAACACGAAGCCGATGCCGGGGTGGATGCCGTCAACCGGCTGGCCCATCACGCGCACCTGCCCCGCCGAGGGCGTGGCCAGGCCGGTGACGAGGTTCAGCGTGGTCGACTTGCCGCAGCCGGTCGGGCCGACCACAGCGACGAATTCACCGGGTTCGACGGTCATGCTGAAGTTGCGGATCGCCGTCATCGATTTGCCGTCGGGTGTGACAAAACGCCGGCTGACGTTGATGAGTTCGATCGCCGGCGGCGGCTTCACTGGGATGTTCATCGCGGGCTCCTGGGCGTTGCGATCACTTGGCGCTCGCCGCCTTCTTGACGAACTCGCTCGTGTAAGTCTTCGACAGATCGACGGTCTTGCCCTTCACGTTCTTCGAGAACGCGGAAAGCACCGCGAGCACCGTTTCCGGCCCGCCCGCAGGCATCACGCCGTCGGCGGTGAACATGCCCTTGCCATCGGCCAGGGCCTTGATGTAGCCGTCCTTGTCGCCGACGTAGAAGTCCTTGGGCATCTTGTCGGCGATCTCCGCGGCGCTGTGGGTGTTGATGAAGCGCAGCGTCTTCACGAATGCATTGGCGAGCTTCTGTGCCGCGTCGCGGTTCTTCTCGACCCAGTCGGTGGACATGTAGAGCGAGGCCGCGGGGTAGGTGCCACCGAGTGCCTGCTTGGTGCTCTCCAACGTGCGCATGTCGACCAGCACGCGCGCCTCGCCGGTCTTGAGCAGGCGCGAGATGGTGGGCTCGGTGGTCATGCCGGCCTGGATCTTGTCCTGCTGCATGGCCGCGATGAAGGTCGTGCCGGCACCGACCGGCACCGAGGTGAAGTCACCCAGCGGCACGCCAGCCTTGACCATCAGGTACTGGCTCAGGAAGTTGGTCGACGAGCCGAGGCCGGTGACGCCGAGGTTCTGGCCGCGCAGGTCGGCCATGGATTTGACCTGCGGATGTTTGGTCGAAACCAGTTCCACCTCGCCGGGGGCGTGGCTGAACTGCACCACCGACTCGACATACTTGCCCTTGGTCTGCAAGTCCACGCAGTGGTCGTAGAAGCCGACCACGCCTTGAACGGCGCCGGCCAGCATCTCGTTCTCGGCATCGACACCGGCGCCTTCGTTCAGCAGCTCGACTTCGAGCCCCTCGGCCTTGAAGTAGCCGAGCGATTCGGCCAGCTTGGCCGGCAGGTAGATGATCTTTTCATAGCCGCCAACCATGATCGATACCTTGTCGGCCGCGCATGCGGCGGGAGCCAGGGTCGACAGGGCGGCAGTGGTGAGCAGGGCGAGCAGGGTGCGTGCGAAGGGCGTTTTCATGGGGTCTCCGGGAGTGGCGGTCGCACGATAGCCGGCGCTCCCCTTCAGCTTGCTTTCAGTCTCGATCAGGTAAACCCTCGTCACGGCGGCAGTTGGATACGGCGCGTACCTCTTGTCACCACCGACTCCGTCTACGCCGCTACGATGGAGAAAATGGGAAATCTCCCCATTTTGCCCAACCGGGGCTCAACCCACCGGGTGCCAGAACGCTGTTCCGGCACCCATCGAACGGAGTAATCAGCATGCAAAAGTCACTTCTCGCCTTCCTGGTCGCATCGAGCTTTGCCGTGGCGGCGCATGCCGGGCAGCACTCGGGCCACTCGTCGTCTGGCAACAGCTCGGGCGGCAGTGCCGGTGCCACGTCCAAGACCACCGCCCCTGGCGCGAACGAATCGGAGGGTGGCAGGTCCGGTGGCAAGGATGAACACCACGAGCTTGGCAAGGGCGGGCATCACGAAGGTGGTGAGCATGGCGCGCACGGTGCAATCGCCACCGCGCTCGCGGCCAATCCGACCCTCACCGCGGACCGCGCCGCACTGGCCGCTGCTGAAGCCGCACTCAAGGCGGATCAGGCCGCGGGCAAGGACACCACCGCCGACCTGACCGCCATCCAGGCAGCTCGCAAGCAACTGCACGCCGACCGCGAAGCCCTCGAGGCCAAGCTCGAAGC